>JBBRCD010000171.1:0-8019 GCA_038205245.1 Burkholderiales bacterium | reverse complement strand
GGTGGAACGCTCGGTGATGATCACAAGCATTGGTTTCGGGCGAAGTTCTTCCAGCAATACCGTGTTTTCTTTCGCTATCACGCGCCCAGCAAGGTGATCGTGTATGCGTGGGTCAATGACCAGGACACCAAGCGCGCCTGCGAGAGCAGCGACGATGCCTACCGAGTATTCCGCAAGATGCTCGAAAGCGGGCATCCGCCTGATGATTGGGAGCAACTCCTGGCTGAGGCGCAAGCGATTTCGCCATGGGCTTGATAACTGGCCTCCGTCCAAGCGTGCAGGACTGCCCAGAGAAAAGAGAAATAAAAACAGCGAAAAGTGCTCTGTAAACAGTGACTTCGGGAAGGGCGCCTTCAAGCGGCCAAGGGCCGAAACCGCGCCAACACTGGGGCAACGGGCAAAAAAATCCCAACCTGATAAGGGTTGGGATTTCGAGTAGTGGTGGAGGCGGCGGGAATTGAACCCGCGTCCGCAAATCCTCTACAGTCAGATCTACATGCTTAGTCTGGCCATTTGGTTTTAACCTTCGATGCGCCGGCCGACGGGCTCATCTCTGGCGAGCTACTGCGACTTTAATGCCGTGAGTCGTAGCCCCACTCGGCACGAGGTCCCTGAATGGCTTCGCTGAGAGTTGCCCCTCCCGGTCCGGGACCCTACCGGTGCGAAGTCCAGCCGGATTAAGCGGCTAGAGCGAAACGCTCGTCGTTTGCGTTTGTAGATTTCCAGAATGGATTTACGAGGTGATCTGGTCCTCGGCATGCCCTGCACTGCTTCGTAATCCGCGTCGAAACCGGGACGCCCCCATGAGAGACAGATGGTAGCGCAACGGCGAGATTCAAGGGGCGCTATCGCGGCACGTTCGTCCAGGGGCGAGCCACGCCTGTCGGTTGGCCGCCCCTCAGGTCGCCGGCAGACCGTCCAGAAGGTCGATCGGCTGTTCGATCATCCATTGCGCGCCCCAGTCATGAGGGTCTGCGCCATGCAGGTATCCGTAGAGCGCCACCACCGGTGTCATGCCGGCAGCGATGCTCGCCTCGACATCGCGCCGGTCATCGCCCACGTACAGACAGTGCGCCGGGTCGACCCCGATCGCCCGGGCGCCGGCCAGAAGCGGGTCCGGAAAAGGCTTGGCGCGTCCGGTGGTGTCGCCACCGATCAGGCACCCGCTGCGTTGCGACAGACCGAACAGAGCGATCAGCGGCACCGCGAAGCGCTCGGCCTTGTTGGTCACCACGCCCCAGGGCAGGCCGCGCGCCTCCAGGCCGTCCAGAAGTTCATGCATCCCGTCGAACAGGCGCGACTCGCGCGCGAGGTTGGCTTCGTAGATCTCCAGGAAGCGGTCGCGCAGCGGCAGAAACCCGGCGTCGTCCGGCCGGATACCCAGGCCCGCTTCGAGCATGCCGCGCGCACCGTGCGACACATGCGAGCGCACCTGCTCGAGCGGCACCGGGGCGAGCCCTCGCTCCTCACGCAGCAGGTTGAGCGCATGGGCGAGGTCGGGGGCGGTGTCGGCGAGGGTGCCGTCGAGATCGAACAGTACGCAGGCTACCGGATGCGTCGTGGTGGTCGCCATCACGCCGGCTTTCGTGCATGCACGATGTAGTTGACCGTCGCGTCGCGACCCAGCCGATACACTTTGGTGAACGGGTTGTAGGTCATGCCAGTCACGTCCGCAGGGTCGAGTCCGGCCTGGCGGCACATGCGTGCGAGCTCTGCCGGGGTGATGAACTTGGCATAGTCGTGCGTGCCCCTGGGTAGAAGCTTGAGCACGTACTCGGCGCCGATGATTGCGAACAGGAACGACTTCGGGTTGCGATTGAGCGTCGAGAAGAACAGGTGCCCGCCGGGACGAACGAGGGCTGCGCAGGCGGCCACGGTTGTCGCCGGATGCGGCACATGTTCCAGCATCTCCATGCAGGTCACGACATCGAACGTACCGGGTGCTTCGATCGCCAGATCTTCTGCCGCGATTGCGCGGTAGTCGACGCTCAGGCCGCTTTCCAGCAGGTGCAGCCTGGCAACGCCGAGGGGCTTCTCGCCCAGATCGATACCGGTCACGCGGGCGCCACGGCTGGCCATCGACTCCGAGAGGATGCCCCCGCCGCAACCGACATCGAGCACCTGCTTGCCGCTCAGTCCGACGCGTGCATCGATATGGTCCAGTCGAAGCGGGTTGATGTCGTGCAGCGGTTTGAACTCGCTGTTCGGGTCCCACCAGCGATGTGCCAGGTCGTTGAACTTGGCGAGTTCTGCGGGGTCAGCGTTGGCTGCGGTCATCAATGAACCTCGACGAAGGAAGGATGCAATGGTCAGCGAATGCTGAAATCAGCCGGATCGTGCAGCCAGCCGCTGCTGCCAACCAAGTACGCGGGCGGCGAGTTCGGCACAGTCGATGGTAGTCGTACGGCGGCGCTCTACCAGTCGCTTGCCCGCCACCCATACATCCGTCACGTGCTCGCGGCCAGCGGCATACACCACCTGCGAGATCGGATCGAAGCAGGGCTGCAGTTCCGGCACCGCCATGTCGATGGCGATGATATCGGCTGACTTGCCCGGTTCCAGTGAACCGATGAGTTTGTCCAGCCCCAGCGCGCGTGCGCCGCCTATTGTCGCCATCTCGATGGCACCGAACGCGGGCAGGGCCTCGGCCGAGCCACTCACCCCCTTGGCCAGCAGTGAGGCCAGACGCAGCTCGGCAAACAGGTCCAGACGGTTGTTGCTGGCGGCGCTGTCGGTGCCCAGCCCGATGTTGATGCCTGCGGCAGTCATGCGCGACACCGGCGCAAAGCCGCTGGCAAGCTTGAGATTGGACGACGGACAGTGGGCGACATGCGCGCCACGCCGCGCCAGGGTTTCGATGTCGGCGTCATCCAGGTGGACCGCGTGCACCGCGATCGTTTCCGGGCCGATCAGGCCGATCAGGTCCAGGCGGGCGATCGGTCGCATGCCGAAGGTGGCCTCGCTGTCGGCGATCTCCTGCACGGTCTCGTGCAGGTGGACATGGATCGGGGTCTCCAGCTCGCGGGCATAGGTGAGCACCCGGGCGAAGGTGTCGTCGCTGACCGTGTAGGGCGCATGGGGCGCGAAGCAGAACGAGAGCAGGGGTTCGCCGCGCAGCGCGTCGCGCATCGCCAGTCCCTTGCCGAGGTAGTCCTGCGGGTCGGCCGCATAGGCGGTCGGGAACTCGAGCGCGATCATGCCCAGGCTCGCGCGCATGCCGGCCTGCAACGCAGCGCGCCCGGCGGCCTCGGGAAAGAAATACATGTCGTTGAAGCAGGTGACGCCGCCACGCAGCATCTCGGCGCAGGCGAGCAGGGTGCCATCGCGGACGAAATCTGCCGAGGCGTGGGCCGCTTCCGTGGGCCAGATATGGTCCTGCAGCCAGCGCATCAGCGGCAGATCATCTGCCAGTCCGCGCATCAGCGACATCGCAGCATGGGTGTGCAGGTTGACCAGGCCAGGCATGAGCAGATGGCCGGTCAGGTCCACCCGCTCGAGCACCTCGAGTTCCTGCGTCTGCGGGGTCGGCAACAGATCGATGATCCGCCCATGGTCAACCAGCAGGGTATGCCTCGTAAGCACTGTGCCGGCGGGGCGTACTGGCAGTACCAGCCCAGCATCGATGGCGAGATCGTAAGTCCGGGCCGAGCGTGGTCGATCGGCGGTGAGCGTGCATGGGGCGGTTGGCACAGAAGGCGCAGCAGATACCGGGGCAGATCGAGTCATTGGATGCAGCTTAACCCAACCGCCTGCCCACTTGCGGAAGGCGGGGGTGTCCGGCTGCCGCAGCCGCAGTCAAAGACCGACAATCAGACACAGACAACCAGACAGCGAACAATCAGACGCAAACAATCAGCACCAGACGAAAAAAAGCCCCGCAGCGAACTGCGGGGCTTTTCTGACGATTTGACGCTTACATCTTAGCCGGTGCTTTTTCTGCCGGCTTGGCCGCAGCGGGCTTCGGTGCCGGCTTCGGACGGGTGCCGGTCACTTCGACCGTGGTACGGCGGTTCGGCGCCAGACAGTCGATCAGCTGTTTGCGATTCATCTTGGCATCGCAGAACTTGGTCACATTGACCGGCTGACGCGGGCCCACGCCTTCCCAGAAGATCATCTTGGCATCGAAACCGCCAGTATTGATCAGGTAGTCACGCACGACCTGGGCGCGGCTCTCGGACAGCTTCTTGTTGTACGCAGCACTGCCGAGCTTGTCGGTGTGACCCGTGACGATGACCACATTCATCGTGACCGGACCCTTCTTCAATTCACCGAATAACTGGGTCAATGCATCCCGACCATCAGCGGTCAACACAGCCTTGTCGAACTCGAACATCACGTCGACGCGCTGCGAGAACGGTGCAGTGGCAGGCTTCGCCGGGGGCTTGGGTGCTTCTTTCTTGGCCGGCGGCGGAACGACGACGGCGGGCTTGGCCGGCGCAACCGGCGCGGCTTTCGGTGCAGCCTTGACCGGCGCGGGCTTGGGCAACAGATCCGGATCGCATTGCGCGGTCGCCTGCGCCGGCGTCCAAGTGCCGGTGCGCACACAGACTCCATAACCAGCGGCTCGAACCGCAGTGCCTGCCTGATCGATCAGGTACGCGCCACGGTCAGTCTGGGCAATGGCCGTGCCGGCCGTCATCATCAGTGCTGCGGCCGACAGGGTCAGGCCGCTCAGGATTCGATTCTTCATCAACTGGCTATGCTCCACGACTTCCTCCTTATGCTTTCGAGGCGAAGTACTTCCAAGAAACAGACGTTATGCCGAAGTGTCGCGACCCGGCAACAAGAGGTCCGGCAACAGTGTTCAACGAAATGATTCTAGCACGCGTTACAGGGCAGTTTGGCGCTCCGCGTCGCCCCGGGGGTCAACGAAACCCCGAACAGCTGGCGAATTGTAGGGATGTTTGTCGCGCGAAAGCAACACCTTGCGCCGCAAACCTGCGATTGCGCGTTTGGGACGGGGGGTGCGCATGCACAGCGGGGACGCCGGGGCACCGCCTGCCTCAATGGCCTGGCTGCCCCGGGTGGTACCATCACCGGCTTTGGCCGGATGGCGAGCGGGCGTGTCGTTTGTCAGATGTTCCGTCTGCTGCGCCGTCTGCTGCACCGTCTGCCTGCCCGTAACCGCCGCGCTCCGGAAACCACTGCCGCTCGATGGATCAATTCGCCAAGGAAACCGTACCGGTCAGTCTAGAAGAGGAGATGCGCCGGTCCTATCTCGATTACGCAATGAGCGTGATCGTCGGGCGGGCGCTGCCGGATGTGCGCGACGGCCTGAAGCCGGTGCACCGTCGCGTGCTGTTTGCGATGCATGAACTGTCGAACGACTGGAACCGGCCGTACAAGAAGTCGGCCCGTATCGTCGGCGATGTCATCGGCAAGTACCACCCGCACGGCGACTCGGCGGTCTACGACACCATCGTGCGCATGGCGCAGCCGTTCTCGCTGCGCTACCCCCTGGTCGATGGCCAAGGCAACTTCGGCTCGGTCGACGGCGACAACGCCGCCGCGATGCGCTACACCCAGATCCGCATGTCGCGCATCGCGCACGAGCTGCTGGCCGATCTCGACAAGGAGACGGTCAACTTCGGGCCGAACTACGACGGCTCCGAACACGAACCGCTGATCATGCCGGCGAAGGTGCCGAACCTGCTGGTCAACGGCTCGTCCGGCATTGCGGTGGGCATGGCGACCAACATTCCGCCGCACAACCTGCGCGAGGTGGTCGCCGCCTGCCTCGCAGTGCTTGCCGACCCTGAGATCGACTTCGATGCGCTGATGGTGCATCTGCCGGCGCCGGATTTCCCCACCGGGGGCATCCTGCACGGCGTGGCCGGCATCCGCGAGGCTTACCGGACCGGGCGCGGGCGGGTGGTGATTCGCGGACGCACCCATTTCGAGGATATCGACCGCGGTCAGCGCCAGGCGATCGTCATCGATGAACTCCCGTATCAGGTGAACAAGGCGCACCTGCTGGTGCGCGTCGGCGAGCTGGTGCGCGAGAAGCGCCTCGAGGGTATCTCCGAGATCCGTGACGAGTCGGACAAGTCCGGCATGCGGGCCGTGATCGAGTTGAAGCGCGGCGAGAACGCCGAGGTGGTGCTGAACAACCTGTACAAGGACACGCAGCTCCAGGACAGCTTTGGGGTGAACATGGTCGCCCTGATGGACGGTCAGCCCAGGCTGCTCAACGTCAAGCAGATGCTCGAGGCGTTCCTGCGCCATCGGCGCGAGGTCGTGGTCAGGCGCACCGTCTATGACCTCAGACGCGCGCGCGAACGGGGCCATGTGCTCGAGGGTCTGGCGGTGGCGATGTCCAACATCGACGAGGTCATCGCACTGATCAAGGCCGTCGCCTCGCCGGCCGAGGCGAGGGCCGGCCTGATGGGCCGCGCCTGGCGCTCGCCGGTGGTGGAAGAAATGCTGGCGCGGGCCCTGGGCGGCAGCAGTGTTTCGCGCCCGGACGGGCTGGACGCCACCCTCGGCCTGCAAATGCAGGGGTACCGGCTGTCCGAGTCGCAGGCGCAGGCAATCCTCGACATGCGCCTGCAGCGCCTGACCGCGCTCGAGCAGGACAAGATCACCACCGAGTACCACGAGGTGATGGCGCGTATCGCCGATCTGCTCGACATCCTCGCCCGCCCGGAGCGCGTTACGCAGATCATCGCCGATGAACTGAAGGCGATCAGCGAGCAGTTCGGCGACGCGAGGCGAAGCGAGATCGTCCAGAACGCCGAAGACGTGAACATGGAAGACCTGATCGCGCCCGAGGACGTGGTGGTCACCTTGTCGCACGGGGGCTACATGAAGTCGCAGCCGGTGGCCGACTATCAGGCGCAGCGCCGCGGCGGCCGTGGCCGGCAGGCCACCGGTACCAAGGATGACGACTTCATCGAAAAGATGTTCGTCGCTCATACTCATGACTACATTCTCTGCTTCTCGAGCCGCGGTCGGGTGTACTGGATCAAGGTATACAACGTGCCGCAGGGCGGGCGTGCCAGCCGCGGCAAGCCGATCGTCAACCTGCTGCCGCTGGCCGAGGGCGAGAAGATCAACGCGATCCTCGCTGTGAAGGCGTTCGATGATCACCGGTTCGTGATCATGGCAACCGCCGACGGCACCGTGAAGAAGACGGCGTTGTCGGAGTTCTCGCGGCCCCGGGCCTCCGGGATCATCGCGATCGACCTGGATCCGGAAGACTATCTGGTCGGCGTGGCGCTCACCGGCGGCACCCAGGATGTGATGCTGTTCTCGGATGGCGCCAAGGCGGTTCGCTTCGATGAGCGCGACGTGCGTCCGATGGGCCGCACCGCGCGCGGGGTACGCGGCATGCGCCTCGCGTCCGGCCAGCGGGTGATCTCGCTGCTGGTGGCCGATGAGGCGAACGGGCAGTCGGTGCTCATTGCCACCGAACATGGCTATGGCAAGCGCACGCCGGTGGCCGAGTACACCCGCCACGGTCGCGGCACGCAGGGCATCTTTTCGATCCAGCCCAGCGAGCGCAATGGCAAGGTGGTAGCGGCAAAGCTGGTCACGCCAACCGACCAGATCATCCTGATCACCACCGGAGGTGTGCTGATCCGCACCCGCGTCTCCGAGGTGCGCGAGATGGGCCGTGCGACCCAGGGCGTGACGCTGATCGCGCTGGACGCCGGAGAGCGCCTGGCAGGCCTGGAGCCGGTGGTCGAGGCCGACGATGAGGCCAACGGCGGCAACGGGGTTCACGAGGCGGGCGACCCGGGCGCCGGGGCGAACACGCCGGGTGCAGCCGCGGATGGCAATGGCGCGGCCAACGGCCATGGCGGCGAGCCGGACGAGGGCGGCGACAGCGGCGGGGGCAGCCGCGGCCCGTTGCAATGACGCGGGCGTTCAACTTCAGCGCTGGCCCGGGCGCGATGCCCGAACCGGTCCTGGAACGTGCGGCCGCCGAAATGCTGAACTGGCAGGGCTGTGGTGTGTCGGTGATGGAGATGAGCCATCGCAGTGAAGAGTTCATCGACATTGCCCGGCGAGCCGAGG
>JBBRCD010000170.1:0-8020 GCA_038205245.1 Burkholderiales bacterium | reverse complement strand
GCTTCGCCGCGGCGCTTTCCGTCTCGCACGGCGACCGACGAATGCGGGGCAGAGATCAGCTCAACAACGCACCTGACGCCGAGGGCAAGCAGCCCTTCCAGTCAAGGAAGCGGCTCCCTCGGAAATTAGGGCAGGTGCCCTATGAATGCAGAAGGGCAAGAACGTGCAAAACCGAATCAGCATTGAGAAGAACTCTGCGGGACGACAGTTCTTACGAACGGTTGCCGTGCGGTCCCGGCGCTGGACTTTGCCGTGGGCTGGTGTGCCGCCCTGAACGCGCGTCGGGTTGTCTGCGGTTTGTTGTCTTCAACCAAAGGAGTTCAGATCATGGAACACACGAAGGAATTGCTCTCGATCGGGCTTTCGGCACTTGCGCCGTCGTCGTTCAATGTTCGGCGTCACCCGGTCGGACAAATCGAAGAACTTGCCGCGCTGATCGACTCGCAGGGCCTGCTGCACAACCTGGTGGTCACCGAGCAGGTGGTCGGCAGGGGCAAGGCCCGCAAAGTCAAGTTCGCCGTGGCGGCCGGCGAACGTCGGCGGCGTGCGCTGCTGCTGTTGCAGCAGCGCGGGCGCTTGCCCAAGGGGTACGAGGTGCTGTGCGAGCTGGTGCCACCCGAGCGGGCGCTGGAGGTCAGCCTGGCCGAGAACAGCGGGCGCGAGCCCATGCACCCGGCCGACGAGTTCGAAGCCTTCAAGGCGCTGATCGAAGAAGGCAAGGGCGTCGAAGACGTGGCGGCGCGCTTCGGCGTGTCGGTGCTGACGGTGCAGCGCCGGCTGAAACTGTCGGCGCTGTCGCCGAAGCTGCTGGCGCTGTACCGCGAGGACGGCATCAACCTGGATCAGCTGATGGCGCTGACGCTCAGCGACGACCATGCGATGCAGGAGCGCACCTGGTTCGCCGCTCAGCCCTGGGACAAGACGCCGGCCGCGCTGCGGCGTCGGCTGACGGTCGGCGAGGTCGAGGCCGCAGGCAGCGCACTTGTACGCTTCGTCGGCATCGACGCCTACGAGGCCGCGGGCGGTGTCGTGCGGCGCGACCTTTTCGACGAGGAGCAGAGCCGCTTCCTGTCGGATCCGGCGCTGCTCGAGCGGCTGACGGTCGAGAAGCTCGAAGGGCTGGCCGCAAACGTGCGAGATGAAGGCTGGAAGTGGGTCGAGGCGCGGCTGAGCGTCGACTCGCAGGCCCTGCGGCAGTTCGCACCCAGTGGGCACGTGAAGCGCAAGCCCACGGCCACCGAGCAGCAAGAACTCGATGCGCTGGCGCGCCGCGCTGCCGAACTGGAGCAGCAGGCGCAGGCGCTGGACGACGCACCCGAGTGGTCGCCTGCCGAGGCCGAGATGATCGACCTGGAAGAGCAGGACATCGCCGCGCGGCGCAAGGGCATCGATGAGTCGCTCAAGACCTGGACGCTGGAGCAAATGGCCCACGCGGGCGTGATCGTCACCATCGGCCGCGAAGGCGATGTCGAGGTGATGCGTGGGCTGGTGCGGGACGAGGATCGCAAGGCCCTGACCGCTGGTGCACGTTCGACCGGCGGGTCGGATCGCAGCGCCCATGGCAGCACGGACAGCGACGACTCTGGTCCGCCGTCGTCATCACCAGCGCTGGAGCGTCGGCCGCAGGGTTGCAGCGAAGCGCTGACCAAGCGCCTCGCCGCGCACCGGACGGTCGCCTTGCAGGCGATGCTGGCGCAGAACGCAGTGGTCGCCCTCGCGTCGGTGGTGCATGTCTTCGTGCTGCGCACTTTCGGGGCGGACTACCAGCGCGAGGCGTCGGCGCTCCAGGTGTCGCCGCAGTTGTCGGCGTCTGCCCTGGATGCTGCGGCCGACGATGTCAAGACAAGCCGGGCGTGGCAAGCCGTGCAGCAGGCGAAGGAAGCATGGCGTGCCCGCTTGCCGGAGCAGCAGGGCGAGTGGTTCCGGTGGTTGATCGACCTGTCCCAGGCCGAGCTGATCGACCTGCTCGCGCTATGCAGTGCGTTGACGGTGAACGCGCTGCCGGGCGCGGGGGCATCGGCCAGCGCCAACGCCCTGGCGGCGGCGCTGGGACTGGACATGGCCGACTGGTGGGAGCCGACCCCGGAGGGCTACCTGAACCACGTGCCGAAGGCGCAGATCGTCGAGGCGCTGAAGGAAGCCGGACCTGACCTTGCCGGTGGCGGCGTGGAGGCGATGAAGAAGGACGCGCTGGTGACTGCAGCGGCATCGCGGCTGGCCGGTAAGCGCTGGCTGCCGGAGCCGCTGCGGCAATCACCAGGCTGAGCGCGCCCCGTGGGCGGTGTGAACCCGCCCACGCGAATCGAGTCGGAGGAGTCATGTGGCTGCTGGTTGCTCGCGAACCCCGGCCGGACACGCCTGACTGGCCCGGCCGGCGCATGCTCGCGGCCGTCGATGCAGTCGTGTGGCCACTGCTGTGGGTGCTGCTGGTCCAGCACGCGCCCGAGCCGGTGGGCCTGTTGGGGCCGTTCGTCACGGCACTGGCGGTACTGCTGGGTCTGGGGCGCCTGCATCGCGCCATCTGGGTGAACCAGCGCTACTGGTTCACGACTTGGCGCTGGGGGAAGGTGGCGGCGGCGATGCTGTTGATCGGCGCGGTGTTGAAGGTGACGATGGCCGTCTGAGGGTCTGCGGCGCGCGACGCGAGCCGCGGTGCACTCAGTGCGACACGACGGGGCGCGCTTCGCTCCACTGGTCGAGGTCAGCGCGGCGCCACGCCACCGCGCGCGGACCCAGACGCACCGGGCTGGGGAACTTGCGATCGGCGATCAGCCGATAGATGGTTGAACGGCCGAGCCCGGTCATGCGCATGACGGTGGGCATCCGCAGGAAGACCGGCATCACCGACTCGGCGCGGCCTGACGAAGGTTCGGGCGGGTTGCGTTGCACGGGCGGTCTCCAGTGAGAGGCATGCCGGCAACTCTAGGATGCGCGCTGGACGGGTGCGGTGCTGGATTCGGGCTGAAATCCTGCATGATTGGCTGATTGCAGCAGGCGACCTGACAACACTGCTCGTCCAATGTGCAATTCATTCACGTACGTTCTGGTAGTGATCGAAGTGGCGCAGCTTGACGGGGTCCTGGCGCGCGCAGCGCGCCTGCGTGTGCGTCGGCTCAAAACTGCTGTGCAGATGTTCGGGTCGCGCGTGCGAGTGACCGCTGCTGCTCAGAGCGGCCATTGACCGCCGCACCCTACGCTGCCCAAGCGAGAGAGCCCGGCTGCCAGAGGCCTCCATGGCGTCCCATGCCTCAGGCGAGCTGCTCAATTCTCCAGCCCCTGGCTACAAGCGCATCGCGAGTCGCCGTTGCGACGCGAGCTTCGTTCGCGGCCAGGCACAGGAATCGTGTGGGCCGTGACATCGCGACATACACGCTGCGCATCTGTTCCTTTTGCGTGACAGAGAGGCCGCCGATGCCTTTGCCCAGGCCGGCGATGCAGCCCAGCGCCACCTCGACATCGAACTTCCTGGTGCGCCCCCCATAGGACTCGAGCAACAGGGACGCAAGATGGGTCTCACCCTTCATGCCTGCGACGGTGCCCAGCGCGAACGCGAGCGAGCGGCCGTCGTGGACGACTTCGCATACCGTGGGCTTGTCACCCATCGGAGCCGCCCCGGCGACGAACGCGAAAGGGTCCAGCGCCGCGAACTGCACTGCGGTCATGGCAGGCGGCAGGTGATCGCTCAGGCCGCCATGAAGTCGCGTCACCAGCGCTGACTTGGCCACCGCCGTGTCGTAGGCTGCATCATCCAGCGCCATCGACGCAATGAGTCGCCGGAACGATGCCGCGTCGCCGCCCTGCGCCGCGATCGCCTGCACCAGCCCGCGCCCATCGCGCACATCGTTGACCACGGACGCACCGGCAGCTCGCAGTACGAGCAGAAGCGCCTTTCGGACATCCCCAGCTCGCTCGGCGAGCGTTGCCTGCGATGCAGCGGAGCTTGCGCGTTCCAGAAGACGCCAGATGCCGTCCTTGGCATTCGCCTGTTCATGGTCGCGCGCGGCAGCGTAGGCAGGCCAATATTCCCCGAGGTGACGCCCGGGCGCCGCACCCCCGTCCACAGACTTGCGCGCGCACATCGCACGAACGATTCGCCCCTCCAGCCCCGGCGCGTCGAATCGCTCGGCCACCAGGTGCCCGAAGCGCCGAATGACCTGGGGCGTCTGCTCGTCCCTGTAGAGCAGGAGCACGGGATCGACGTCGTCGACAGCTTCGCCGATGACAGGGAGCCCACTGACCCGGACGCTCGCCACCGCATGCGCGATCCGGGCGCCGAACCGCTTGCTTGTGCGGATCGTGCCGTGCCCCTCACGTGGAAAACTGCACTCACCCACGCCGTCGTTCGTGATGATCTTCTGGTCGATGTCCCCGAACCGCTGCATTACGGAGCGGCCGTCGAACAGGAGGTTCAGCATGCGCTCCTGCTCCGCGGAGGTGTCCTGCATCTCGTCGACGAACACCATCGGAAATCGTCGGTGCACAACGTCGAGGAGGTGAGGCCAGCGCGCGAGCCCCAATTCGGCAAACGCGAACATGTCGCAGTGCCGGAACAGGCCCTCCCCCGCGAGCTCGTTCTTGATCAGTCGCAGCTGCTGGCCGGTGTCTGAGGCTTCGCTCGGCAGGTCACCGCCCTCCGAAACCACGAGCAGGTCGCCACCTTGACAACGGAAACGAAGCCGGGCGAGCAGCCCGTCGCCATTGGCCTGCCGACCGAGCCAGGCGCGTGACTTGAAGAACCGGTTGCCGGCCAGTTTTGCCGCCGCGCGCTTGGCAAACACCTCGTCGTCGATGACATCGACCTGGACGCCCAGCGTGCGCAGCACGGTCAGCGACAAGAACTGGTTGACGAAGCCGTGGATGGTCCCGATGAAATGCGGGTAGGACAGCAGGCGGGAGCCTTCGTCCGATCGTGCGAGGCGCCGGGTGATTTCCTCTCGCGCGACGTTCGTGTGGCTCAGGATGCAGACGCCCTTATGTTGGTGCGGCCACTTGTGGGCCAGCAGCAAGAGCTTCGCCGCAAGCAGAGAGGTCTTGCCACTGCCCGGAACAGCGTTGAAGTCGCGGGAGCCAGCTTCGAGCAGCGCCGCCGCCCGCTCGGCGTCGTCGAAGTCCAGGTCCGGCGTCAAGTGCCGGAGCATCAGCAGGTCGTCGGCGACGACGCTCACCGGGGTCACGGTCGTGCCTCGGACGGCAACGCAGGCGCTGCGGTCGCCATCGCAGCGGTTGCCGCCGGGGCTGGGGCGGGGGGCATTTGCATCGGTGCAGCGACAGGGGCTGGCGCTGGTGCCGCTGGTGCCAAATGATCGAACGCACGTTGCAGGTAAGGTGGCAATCTGCCAAACAATTCCGCACCAGAACCGTACTGGCCGGTCGACACCAGATGCGCCGCGTACTGCGCCGTGATGGCCTTCGACGCGTCCTTTTCGTACAACGGTTGATAGAGGATCGCCGCGAGCTTCTCGGGCGTATGTCCTCCGGCAGAGAGAGCCTCCCATGAGTCATGGGCAGCTGCGATGGTCATGACCTCGTCCGCCTCGCTCAGGCGCTCTTGCTTCGAAGCGGCAGTCACGCCCAGCGCGATCGCCGTATGCATGAGCTCGCCGCAGCCGTACAAGGCCAGGTCGTATTCCAACGTCCATCGATCGGAGACGCAGACGATGGTGTTGCCGCCCTCTGCGCGCTCCACTTTGGCCCGCACCACCGCGCGCATGCCAGCCTCGTCATAGTCGGACTCGAACCGCTTTCCTTTCGCAGGCCTCGGAACATACTCGTTGGCGACATCGGGAACGATGTCCCGATCCGTCAGACACACCGCCGGAACCGGATATGCCGGACGGGAGCCCTCGCGCTGCAAGATGCGCGCGTAGTGGTAGAGGCCCGTGTGCCCGACGTTGACCATGGAGACGCCATGGCGCGAGAACGAGCGCCCGCACATCTGCGCCAGCGTCGGAAGCAGGATCGCCTCTGCCGGACCCTCCACCATCAGCACGCCCCGCGCGAAGAAGAGGTTGGCCTTGGTGGCATCGAGAAAGCGTCGCAGGAACGAGTAGTCTGTCGGGCCGAGCCGGGTGTGGCCGGCCGCCAGCGGGAAGGTCTGAGCCTTGTGCACCATCGTCAGGCTCTCGATGTCCGCGCCAGAGACCAGCGAGGGACTGTGCGTGGTCAACACTACTTGCACCCGACGATCGCTCGCGTCTCGAGGCTGCGCATGCTGCTCCAGGAGATCGATGACGCGGTCTTGAAGCTGCGGATGCAGGTGCGCCTCGGGCTCCTCGATGAGCAGGAGCGCGAGTTCCTCGCCCTCTCGGAGTAGCACCAGTTCGGTGGCCATGAAGAGCGCGTTGTTGTAGCCGAGCCCGCGTGCGCAGCGTTCGTCAGGATGGATGGCTCCACCGGGCAACAGCCCCAGTTCGAACTTTTCCAGGATTGGCGTGAGTGAGAGATCGGGTGTGATCCTGATGCGCGATTCAAGCGTATCGCCGGCGAACGAGAACTCGCTCAGGTAGTTCTGGTTGATGTCGTCTTGGACGCTCCGCACGACGTCGTGCTCGCCAAGGTGATGCTGCGCGAACGCCATGAGGCCGACCAGATTCGATGGCACATCGTCGGGCGAGGTCGCCAAGAAGTCGTTGACCTCCTGACCCGCGATGTCGGAATGCGCCGCGAGGATCTGCGACAGCCTCGACTGACGCCCAGGCCGCAGCTCGGCCTCGGCATCTCGCAAAGGGCGCAGATAGGTGGCCCGGATCAGGTCTCGCACGGCAAAGCCGATCTCGGGCCCCATGCCACCCCGACCGGCGCGCACCACCTGCTCCACACGGGCGCGCCTCGACACCCTCGGCGGGATGCGCTTCGCGTCGAGGTGCACAACAAGTGAGCAGGTGCCGTCCTCTTCAAGCGTCAGCCACTCAAGCACAGCGGCCTGCTGCTCCATCGAGAGATCGCAGAGCGTCGCCTCGATCCAGAGCGTCGGGGCACGCTCGGCCCCGCGGACGTGAAAGTCTTGCTCGAACAGACGGGAATTCTCGTAGCTGGTCGTTAGCAGCACCTGCCGAATGGCGTCGACGATGCCCGTCTTGCCGGCATCGTTCTCCCCGACCAGGATGTTCAGGCCGGAATTCAGTTCCCAGTCCAGCTCGGGCGCGGTAATGCCGTCACCGAACACGCGAAAGTTTCGCGCGCGGATGCGCTTCAGATACACGTTCACTCCCTGACGATTCCTCGGCTCTTTCCATGGTGCCAGAACGGCGCATGGGGCACAGGTCTTCATCGCATCGTATCCGCCCGCCTGTCAGTCTCCATCGGTATCAGCACGCCATCCAAGGCGAGGCCGAGGGACGGATAACACGACCCCGAGCCCGCGCGAACTCAGTTCTTTCCTGACAGCCATGTCTTCCTGTGGGATCGGACATCGCAGTTCACCCGGGTCCGCAACACGGTCACGCCATATCTTGCAACGCAGACCGCCGAAATCGCAGGCGAAGTGCTGATCCGCGCTGAGATGGGCGGGGCTCGCAGGGGCATAGAAGGCCTACCAGCAGCCGCAGCGCGCCGGCTAAGCCATCCCAAACGGCAGCGGCCACTCGTAACCAACACTCCGGCAGACAGCTTTCGCTGCACATCGATCGCTGACCAGAGTGAACGCGCCTGTGGCGGCGATCCGCCGTAAAGCTGTCGTTGGACAGGTGGGGGCGAAGGACGGCTGACGCCGCGCTGCTGAGCGATGCGCGACTCGCCGATCGGAACCTAGGAGCCAGAGCCTTTAAGCGCGCTACTTGCGGGCGGAGACCGCTCACTGCTTACGGCAACAGTACGGCAACGGACCCGCCCCAGAAAGCAAAAAAGTCAGCAGGCGCTAACCTGCTGACCCTTGCATTACTTGGCTCCCCGACCTGGGCTCGAACCAGGGACCTACGGATTAACAGTCCGGCGCTCTACCAACTGAGCTATCGGGGAATACAGCCTCACAGTGTAGCGTGGTTCTTCTCGGCCTCCGCTGGCTTTGCCTGCCGATCAGTGC
>JBBRCD010000169.1:0-8051 GCA_038205245.1 Burkholderiales bacterium | reverse complement strand
GGCATCGATCCACACCCTCGCCGTTGCATGTCCGAGTTTTCGATGCTCAGGTTTCGCCGAAGTGCCCGGGTACAGCCGACGGTTCAGTTGGAGCGTTCAGCGCGTTGCGCAACGCCATGGCGACAGCGCCACGGCCGCGGTTCGAAGGCCACGGATCAATGGCCACTCAGGCAGCCGCGCCGCAGGCGCCCGGCGGGCAGCCTGTGGCGACTGACGCAGCCGCGGCAGCCACCGCCAGCGGCGACTCGGCACGGGGCTTCGACTGGGTGGTGAGTCTTGCGGCGGCGCTGGCGCCCCTGCTGCGCCCGCATCGCATGACCCTGCTGTGGATCGGTCTGCTGATGACGATCGAACTCGGCCTGCAGCTCGGTCAGCGCAAGGCGTTCAGTACGCTGCTCGATGACGCGATCATTAAGGGTCAGGTCGATCTGTTGGTCCTGATCCTCATCCTGCTGGCGGTGGCCGCGCTGTTCTCCGGTGCCGCCGGCATGCTGCACGAGTATCTGCAGGCGCGATTGTGTGCCTCGGTGCCGGGCGAGGTGCGTGCCCGGTTGTTCGAACATACCCAGCGGTGGCCTTTGTCACGGCTGCGTACCTCGACCCCCGGTGACATGATCACCCTTATCACCAGCGACGCGGGCAGCGTCGAGCCGGCGCTCTGGTCGATCGGCTATATCGCCGCTGCGCTGTGTGGGGTGGTGATCTCTTTCGGGCTGCTGCTGTGGACCGACTGGCAGCTCGCGCTGATCGGCATGGCACTGATGCCGCCGGCGCTGATCGGACCACGGCTGCTGACCCCGCGCGCCGCGCGCGAGAGTTATGCCGCGAAAACCGGCGTCGGCGCGCTGGCCACCCACATGCAGGAGAACCTGGCCAACCAGATCGTCCTGCGCGTGTTCGGTCTGGGCAAGCTCGCCCAGCAGCGCTTTGCCTCGCACAACGAACGCATCATCGGCGCCTCGCGCCGCTACAACGTGTTGAGCTATTTCAGTCATCGTGTGCCGTGGATCGCGATCGAGCTGATCGATCGAACTGGTGATGCTCGCGCTCGGTTGCTGGCGCGTGCTCGGCGGGCAGATGACGCCGGGCGAACTGGTGACGTTCTATCTGCTGTTTGCCGGGCTGGCGACCCATACCTACACCCTGATCACTTCGATTCCCGGGCTGATCGGCGCCTCGGCCGGGATGCGGCGGGTCAGCGAACTGCTGGCGTTGAGCGCGGAGTCGGGCAGCACCTGCGCGCCCGGCTCGAGCACGGCTCTCCCCGCGGCGCCGACGTCATCGTCTACGCCATCGCCGACGTCGTCACTTACGCCGGTGTCCGGCGATACCTGTTCCGGCGGCCAGCGCCAGCGCATCGTCCTGGCCCGCGCGCTGATCCGCAAGCCATCGCTGCTGGTGCTGGACGAACCGACCAGCGCCCTCGACCCGGCCACCGGCAGTGCCGTGATGCAGACCATGCGGCGGGTCTGCGCCGGGCGCACGGCCGTGCTGGTAACCCACCAGCTGCGCGATGCCGCGCTGGCTGCGCAGATCATCGTGTTCGATCACGGCCGGGTTGTCGAATCCGGTACGCACGCCTCGCTGCTCGCGGCTGCTGGCACCTATGCGGCGCTCTGGCGCGAGCAGCACGCGCAGCGGGCGTAATGACCAGGGTTGCCCAGGCAGTCGCCGGAAAGGGAGTGTGAATCGGTCACATCAAAGCGGTGAAACGCATACAGATCGCCTGCTGGTGACCCCCTAGAGTGACTGCAACCGCTGTCATGCGACCCTGGCGCAGCCAGAGGGCGACATGCGGTTCTCTCCGAGAAGGGGTACCCGTCATGAACGACCTGCACCGCGATCTGGATCGGAACGCCAGCCCTGCCCCCGCTTATCCCGAGTTCGACGCTCAGGCCCTGCATGATCTGCGTGCCCGGGCGCGCGCAGAAGGTGCCCGGCAGTTGCGCCAGGGTATCCGCGACGCCTGCGCTCTGCTCTGGCACTCAGGCGCCCAAGTCTGGCGCGGTGTGCGGGCTGGCCTCGATCTGATGATGCAGGCGCATGCAGCTCAACGCACGCGTGCACTCGACCACGACGAAAGCGCGATCAAGCGCAGCTAGCAAATGCAACGGCATCGCTTGCCGCGCGATCTGCGCGGCAAGCATTCGAGAACTGTTCCATGTGATGAAATCAAAGCAAGTGCTTGTTGACCTTGCTACAGACCACTCATAGAATGCGGAACGATTTGACTGATGTTCCGTGGAGTGAAACATGGAAGTGCGTGCGGTTTCTCGTGCCCTCGATGTCCTCAGTCTGGTCGCGCAGGCCCCTGCCTCCCTGACCGAGATCGCCGCGGGTGTCTCGCTCAGTAAAGCGACTGTTCACCGTCTGTTGCAGACGCTACAGGGGCGCGGGTTCGTGCGGCTCGACCCCGGGCATGCGCGCTATGTGCTCGGTGCAGCCGTCGAAATGCTGGCTCATACGACAGACCGTTACATCGCCCTCAAGCAGGCCGCCCGTCCGATCATGGCGCAATTGCGTGACCGAACCGGAGAGACGGTGCTCCTGACGGTACGCGAAGGTGACGAGCGACTGACGTTGCATGTCGTGCTCAGTCCAAAAGAGCTTCGGGTGGCGCCGGACATCGGCGTGAGAAAGCCGGTGCACGCGGGTGCTGCCGGCAAGGCCTTGCTTGCCGGTCTTGACGATCAGCAGCTGCAGGACATCGCCGAGCGCACTTCGTTGTTGCCGGTCACTGCCCGGACGGTGTCAAGCCTCGGTGCCCTGAAACGAGAGATCAAGGCGATCGCTCTGCGCGGCTACACGGTCAGCATCGAGGAGACGGTGGACGGCCAGGCAGCGCTCGGAGTTCCGATCCGTATCGCGCAGCGGACGGTGGCGGCACTCGTGGTGTGTGGCCCTGTCCAGCGCTTCAAGCCACTGATGCTGAAATCGATGGTGTCGGATGCGCTTCGCGCTGCAGCCGCACTGGAAAGAGCAGTCCACGCGGCGAGCCCGGATGGGCACAGGCACGCCCGCCAGCGCGCCCCTGTGCTGCCGGGCAGCCTCACCGCGCCTATCCGTCGAAAAGCCGCGACCGTTGCCGCTTTCACGAATCCTCTCTGACCGGAGCCATATCGATGATCTCGCTGCAACGTCTGATCGTGTGCGTACTTCTGTCCTGGGCACCACTCGAGGTCCTGGCGCAGTATCCGGTCAAGCCCATCCGGATGATCGTCCCGTTCCCCGCCGGAGGTACGGCGGACATTTTTGCACGCCATGTGGCTGCGCAGCTTTCGAACTCGCTTCGCACCAACGTCATCGTCGACAACCGCACTGGTGCAGCCGGCAACATTGGCACTGCACTGGTGGCCAAGGCGGCGGCAGACGGCTACACGCTGCTGCTCGGGACGTCCGGTTCGAACGCCATCAACCCTACGCTCTACGCCAACCTTCCCTACGATCGCCTTAAAGACATCGCCCTCATCGCAACGATAGCGGTGACGCCCAATGTGCTCGTGGTGCGGTCGGATTTCCCGGCACGCGACCTGAAACAGCTCATCGCGCTGGGACGATCGAAGATTGAAGGGTTGACCTATGGATCTTCCGGCATCGGAAGCGTCCTGCACCTGTCGGGCGCGGTCCTCGCCAGCAGAACGGGCATGAAGGCGGTGCATGTGGCCTATCAGGGCATTCCGCCTGCGCTCATCGATCTTCTGGGGGGGCGCATCGACATGATGGTCGCCAACGCTCCCTCTGTGGTTGGCGACATCACGGCCGGCAAGGTGCGTGCCATCGCTGTCATCGGAACCAACCGCCTTGCATCGCTACCCGATGTTCCAACCATGACGCAGGCGGGCCTTGCCGACTTCGAGTTTGCTTCCTGGTTCGCCGTGATGGCTCCCGCCGCCATTCCCAGGAACATCGCCGAGCTGCTCAATCGCGAGATCTACTCGATTGTCACGAACTCCAGTACGCGGGAGCGATTCGCGGAGATGGCGGCCGAGCCGTTCGCCATCCAGGGCGTTGCCAAGGCGCAGGCGTTCTACGTGAGTGAGCTCGAGAAGTGGGGCGCCGTCGTGCGTGCGTCCGGGGTGCGGGCCGAATGAGCGGGGCACTGCCAGAAGCAGGGACGCCCTGGGAAGCGCTGGCGGACCAGCTCGCCGAGGCCCGCAATCAGGACGCCGACTGGCGCGGCGGCCGCGTACCGCTGTACGTGCATTTCGCCGGCGACGACGTGCTCGAGGTCGCCAAGCGCGCTTACGAGATGTACTTCTCCGAGAACGGACTGGGTCCGCGGGCGTTCAAGAGCCTGGCGCGCATGGAGCGCGAAGTGGTGGACATCGGGCTGGCGCTGATGCGGGCCCCGGCGGGGGCCTGCGGCGCAATGACGACCGGGGGCACCGAAAGCATCTTCCTCGCCGTCAAGGCGGCACGTGAATACCGGGTCAGCGTCCGGGGTGGGCTTCGCGGTACACCGCGGCTCGTCGTACCACGCAGTGCACACCCGGCGTTCGACAAGGCAGCCTTCTTCATGGGGATCGATGTCGTTCGGACACCCCTCATGAACGACTTCCGGGCCGACCCTGATGCGATCGCCGCGGCGATCGACGAGAACACGATCATGGTCGTCGCATCGGCGCCGGCGTTTCCCCACGGCGTCGTCGATCCAGTCACCGAGATCGCCGGCAACGCTGCCAGGCACGGCGTCTGGTGCCATGTCGACGCCTGTGTCGGCGGTTACTTTGCGCCCTTCGCAGCCCAGCTGGGGGTGGCCTTGCCTGCCTGGGACTTGAGCGTGCCGGGGGTGTGCACGATCTCGGCCGATCTGCACAAGTACGGGTATACCGCCAAAGGCGCGTCAACGCTGTTCTTCCGGGACGAGGCGACCTTCAGCAAGATGGGCTGGGCGTTCGACGACTGGCCGCGCGGACGCTACTTCACCAACACGCTGGTGGGTACGCGTCCCGGCGGTGCGATCGCAGCGGCCTGGGCCGTCTTGCGCTACCTGGGCGCAAGCGGCTACCGGCGCATTGCGCAGCGCGTGCTCGACACGCGTCGCGCCCTGCAAGCCGGCGTCGTACGCCAGGGCTTTCAGGTGTTCGGCGATCCACCGCTATCGATCATCAGCTACGGGGGGGACACGTACGACCTGGAGGGGATCACCGGCGAACTCGAGGCGCGCGGGTGGCTCGTGGCTCGAACCCAGCAGCCGAACGGTTTTCACCACATGCTCAACCTGTCTCATGAGCCGGTGATCGGCCAGTATCTGGACGATCTGGAAAGTGCGATCATCGGCGCCCGATCGTCAACAGCGCAGCCACCTCGGGCCGGTTCCGCGAGCTACTAGGTAAGTCGTCGCCGCGTGTGGGTGGTGCAAGGCCGGGCGCCGGGTCGGGGCGCTCGCGCGCCATCCGTGGCTGGGTGGCCACTCGTTCGAGCTTTGCTTCCAGCTTGCCCAGGAAGCGGTCGGCGTTGGCCTCGCTGGCGTTGTTGTACCGGCCAGATGAGATCTGTACTCAACGCGCCTGCTTGCACAGCACCCGCTCCACGGGCACCGACACCGACTCATTGGAGAGCGTCGCGTCGCCATCCTGAACCAGGCACTGCAACTGCATCGATCGCGTCGCCAACGCGGCCAGTGCATGACTGGTGCTCTGCGGAATCCTCCATACGGTCAGGTGATCGATGGCCGCGAGCGTCGACTGGTGCTCGGCCCACCACAGATCGGCGGCACGGCCATAGGTATAGACGATCACCGCAGCGCTGCGGCCGGCCGCCTTTCGCAGCAGTCGCGGCTCCGGCAGTCCGACCTCGATCCACAAGCCGATCGTGCCGGTGAGATCCTTCAGCCAGAGCGAGGGCTCATCCTGGGCACTGACATCGCCGGCGAACTCGAGGGCGGCATCGGCATTCAATGCGAACGCGAGCATGCGAATCATCATCCGCTCGTCGGTCTCGGACGGGTGGCGCGCCAGCCTGAGCGCGTGCGTCTGATAGTAGTGCCGGTCCAGGTCGGACACCTGCAGTTGTGCCTTGAATACGGTCGACTTCAGCGCCATGTGTATCCTGTAGTCCGTTCACCACCCATTCAGGAAGCGCAACCATGGCCATGAAGCCTGCTGATCTGTCCCGCCTCAAGGGCACCAAGATTATGGGCCAGATGAACCAGGAGCGCGGTGCCGCGCGCTTCGGGCAACCCGGCGCGCCGGCGATCGACAAGCGCGAGCAGCGTCGACTGGATCAGGCGGCTGGGTTGGTGCCGTTCGCGGTGAAACTCGATCAGGCACTGATCAGGCAGGTGTCCGACCTTGCCGACAGCCGCGGCGTGCCGATGGCCGATCAGGTAAGCGAACTGTTGCGCGCCGGGCTCAAGGCGGTGGCGCCCAGCTAACGCGCGACGGTGGAGGTGTACCGCACAGACGCGGTCGCCATCCTGCATTGAAAATGCACTCCTTCCAACGAGTCGTGGCGGCTGGCGTTGAAGATTTCGCCAGCTGCGCCATCGCTGCGTCAGTCTGTCGGCGCGGTCGTTGCCGGTCCTGATGAGTGAGCGTGTGGAGATCGACGTTGAACGAGCGCTACGAACCGAACAGCCCGCCGATGGCCAAACAGCCTGCTGTCGCTGACTCGCCGCAGGACGACATCAATCAACTGCACGCCTGGTGGCGCGCTGCCAACTATCTCTCGGTCGGGCAAATCTATCTGCTGGACAACCCCCTGCTGCGGGAACGGCTCACGCCGCAGCATGTGAAGCCCAGGCTGCTCGGTCACTGGGGTACGACGCCTGGCCTGAACTTCATCTACGCCCACCTGAACCGGGTGATCCGGGCCGGCGATCTGAACATGATCCTGGTCACTGGCCCCGGCCATGGCGGGCCGGCGTTGGTCGCCAGCACCTGGCTGGAAGGCAGCTACAGCGAGCACTATCCGCAGATCGGGCGCGACCTGGACGGCATGAAGAAGCTGTTTCGCCAGTTTTCCTTCCCCGGGGGCATCGGCAGTCATGCCACACCTGAGGTCCCGGGTTCGATTCATGAGGGGGGCGAACTCGGCTATTCGCTGTCGCACGCCTTCGGCGCCGCCTTCGACAACCCGGAACTGATCGTCACCTGCGTGGTCGGCGATGGCGAAGCCGAGACTGGCCCGCTGGCTGCTGCCTGGCATTCGAACAAGTTCCTCGATCCGGCGATCGATGGTGCGGTGCTGCCTATCCTGCACCTGAACGGCTACAAGATCGCCAACCCCGCCGTGCTGGCGCGCATTCCTCACAGTGAACTCGAAGCCCTGCTGACCGGTAATGGCTGGCATCCAGTGTTCGTCGAAGGCAGCGACCCGTTCGGGATGCACGAAGCGATGGCCGCCGCGCTCGATCAGACGGTTCTGCGCATCCGCGAGATCCAGCAGCATGCACGCGCACACCCGCAGGCCGTGCGGCCGTGCTGGCCGATGATCGTGCTGCGCAGCCCGAAGGGCTGGACCGGACCGAAGACCGTCGACGGCCTGAAGACCGAGGGCCACTGGCGTTCGCATCAGGTGCCGTTCGCCGACCCGAGAAGTAATCCCGAGCATCTGGCGCTGCTGGAGCACTGGCTGCTCAGCTACCGGCCGGCCGAGCTGTTCGACACTGACGGGCGGCCGTGCGCCGGGATCGTCGCGCTCGCGCCCGCCGGTGCACGGCGCATGGGTTCGAATCCCCATGCCAACGGCGGGTTGCTATTGCGCGAGTTGAGTCTGCCGGCGTTCCGCAACTTCGCCGTCCCGGTTACAGCCCCCGGTGCGCAGCGTGCCGAGGCGACCCGGGTGATGGGCGGCTTTCTGCGCGATGTGATGTCGCTCAGTGATGCGGACCGCAACTTTCGCGTCTTTGGTCCGGACGAGACAGCGTCCAACCGGCTGAGCGCGCTGTTCGAAGTGACCGGTCGCGCCTGGATGGCCGAGACCCTGCCCGAGGACACCTTCCTCGCCCGCGGTGGTCGGGTGATGGAAATCCTGTCCGAGCACACCTGCCAGGGCTGGCTCGAGGGCTATCTGCTCACTGGCCGGCACGGCTTGTTCTCCTGCTATGA
>JBBRCD010000168.1:0-8067 GCA_038205245.1 Burkholderiales bacterium | reverse complement strand
CACATCGTACGGCACCTTGGGCTGAAGGCTCTGGTTGATCACGATCGCCGGGTCCATGATCAGCAGCGTGTAGCCATCAGCGCCAGCGCGGGCAGCCACTTCAGTGCCCAGCATGCCCCCGGCGCCGCCCCGGTTGTCGATCACGAATGACTGACCCATCTGCTCGGAAAGACGCTGGCCCAGCGTGCGACCGACGAAGTCGACCACGCCACCAGGCGCGTAGGGCACGATGATGCGCAGGCTCTTTGATGGAAACGCCTGCGCCAACGTGTGCGATGCCGAAGCGGCGAGCGCGAGCGCGCCCAGCGCCAGGACCGACGCTCGCAGCACACCCCGGGTCATGCGCGAAGAGGCGAAGCGCCTGCGCACCCGCAGGCCGTTGGTGGCGCCCAGCAGCGTGGCGAACGGCGCTGCGCACTGCCTTTCGTACCTTCTTTCGTACTGCTGGACTCGCACAGCCATGGACGGAGATTCCTTCGTTCGATTCGGATGGATCAAAGTACTCGGAGCGAGTTTACCTTCGACACCCCGGCAAACGGCAGGCCAGGTGCGAATCCACCGGCTCCAACTTGCCCAATGTTGCACTTGCGTGACACGGTGTGCCACGCGGCCCGCGGCCGTGCCATCCTCAGGTGCTGGCAAGAGTGCAACCTGCCTCACCGATATTGCGATCAGGAGAACTGCACAGTGAAGATGACCATCCATCCGCTGGCCGGAGACCTCACGGTGATCAGCCTCGAGGGCAGGCTCGATATCGAGGGGGCGCAATCCATCGACGACCAGTTCACCTTCGCCACCACGACGAAACAGAAACGCATCGTGGTGGACCTGGCGCAAGTCGGCTTTGTGGCGTCCATCGGCATACGCACCCTGCTTTCTTCTGCGCGCGGGCAGGCTGCCCGCGGCGGCCGCATGGTGCTCGCCCGCCCAACCGACATGGTGCGCAAGGTACTCGTTACCGCCGGTGTCGACCAGTTGATGCCGATCTTCGAGACGGTCGAGCTGGCGCAGGGCGCCCTCGAGCTGTCCTGATCGCGCCAACTCGCAGGACTGGCCGGCTGAGCCGTCGGCTGAGAGTCGCCAGCACGCTCGATTCGATCGTCCCGGCGAGCAGATGGGTGCGCGCCTTCGGCGCCGACGCCGGGCTGAGCGAAGACGACTTGTTCGGTCTCGACGTCTGCCTCACCGAGGCGCTGACCAACTCGATCCGCTATGGCGGCCTGAATGGCGAATCGCCACTGACCGAGATTGCCTGCGAGGCCACCGCCCGTCTGGTGCGCTGCACGGTGGTCGACGCCGGTGTTGCGTTCGACCCGGTGGGCGCCACGCCGCCGCCGCTGCCGCCCTCGCTTGCCGAGGCGGGCGAGGGTGGCGCCGGAATCCGCCTGATCCGCGAGTTCTCGGACGAATGCACCTATGAATGGCGCGACGGACGTAACGTGTTCAGCTTCGTACTGCAACGGCATGGCACCCGCGCAGGCTCACCCGCAGACTGGATCGAGCGCGGCGCCGATCGCCGGGTGGGACGCAATCGCGAGGTCTTCCCCCCGCTTATTGACGCAGCGTCGCCAGTCGCGCAAGACCGGCGCAGCGGACAGGACCGACGGGCCAACGGATTCATCTCTCAGGTGCGCATGTTTCGCGGCGCGCCCTACTCGGCAATGGAACCGCTGGTGGCCGACTGCCCGCGGGTGTCGATCGCCGCGGGCGAGGTCTGGCTCGCCCCGGGGGGGCGCTCGAACGACGTGGCCATCGTGCTGCGCGGCAGGCTTCGGGTGCATGTCGAGCGGCCGGACAGCCGTCCGACGTTTCTCATCGATGTCGGCCACTGTGCCGGCGAGATGCAGTTGCTGGACGGCAAACCCGCGTCGGCGTTCGTGATCGCCGATGTCGATTCCGACCTGCTTTTGATTCCAGCCGAACTGTTGCGCGAAGGGATGCTGGCCATCCCGAAGGTGGCCTCCAATCTGCTGGCGATTCTTGCCGGGCGCATACGCCGCTCGGATCGCCTGATCGCGGAGCAGGTGCGCGCGGCGCTGGAACTCGAACGGCTGCAGCGGGAGATCAAGCTCGCGCAGGAGATCCAGATCAACATGCTGCCGGTGCCGCCGCTGTTCCCGGGATTGCCGCAGATCGACTGTGCCGGCTTCATGCGCGCAGCGACAACGGTTGGCGGCGACTTCTATGATGCCTTCGGGCTGGACGCGGGCCATGTGTTCCTCACCATCGGCGACATCTGCGGCAAGGGCCTGCCCTCGGCGCTGTTCATGGTGCGAACCCTGACCACGTTGTGGAACGAGACCTCGCGTCGGCGCAATCCGCAGCGGATTGTCGAGCTGCTGAACACGCACCTGTGCACCAACAACGACAGCTCTCTTTTCGTCAGCCTGTTCTGCGGCGTCTACGATCTGGCGACCCATCAGTTCACCTTCGTCAACGCCGGCCACAATGCGCCCCTGATCTCGATCGATGGCGAGCCGTTCCGGCCGCTGCAGGGACACGCGAGTCTGGTCGCCGGCGTCTCCCCGCAGGCTGTCTATCGTGCGACCAACGTGGTTCTGAAGCCCGGAAGTACCTTGGTGCTCTATACCGACGGGGTCACCGATGCAGAGTCGGTCAACAATCAGTGGTTCGGGGAGGATCGTCTGATTCAGACCGTCGAGCGTGCGCGTGGCCGGTCGATGGCCGAGCTTGCCGACACGGTGCTGAGCGCGGTCGACGTGTTCGCCCAGGGTGCAGAGCAGGCAGACGATGTCACGCTGCTGGCGTTCAGGGTCAATACCTGAGTCCCTGCCGACACCACGACACCACGACATGCCTCAATGTAGTTTGAGTCTTGATGGAGGTTGAGTAGCGGCCAGGGGACGGACCCCGCATGACGTCTGTCCCCGCTTTCGCCCACTAGACCGATTCGATCAGATCACCCGGACGGATCACACCGCCGACAACGATCCGGCAGTTCAGCCCGGACCGGTTGGTCAGCGGCTGGAACAGCGGCCGATCGAGCAGCTTGTCGAGATACTTGCAGGGCACGTTGAGCCGTCCGCCGAACAGTACGCACTCGCCGATGCGAAACTCGCGCCCGACCAGATGGTTCAACGGCACGCCACGCACGGTGAGATTGCGCCGCGTCTCGTGCGGCTCGATCGCGAGCTTGTGATCACGCCGGATCGCCTCCAGGGTCTCGATCTCGATCAGCGTCACCTGCCGGTCGACATGCGGCTTGTACGAGTAGAACCCCTTGCCGGTAGCGTAGCGATCACCCTCGATGCCCACGCCGGCGACCAGGTTCGCCTCGGGCAGCGCGCGCATCGGCGCCGAGGCCTGCTCGGCGATATGGATATGCAGCAGTTCGCCGCGCCAGTGCCCGATGTCAGCCGCGCCGTTCATGGTCGTTGTTCCTCCGTCATGCCTGCTGTCCGCTGCGGGGACCCTGCGGGCCGAAGTCGGGCGTCGAACGCCGACGCACCACCGTCACCCGTTGTGCGAGCTCGAACAGTGGCGCGTCCTGCACCCCGTTCGCGCGCAGGCAGTCCACGGTCTGGAACAGGTACTCGGCGGCAGACCCCAGACGCCCGCTCGCCCGGGACAGCACCTCGACGATCTGGTCGGTCGGCAGCTTTCCGGCGTACTGGCGGCACTTTCGATTGATCACGAACGACAGGGCGCGCACTGGGTGACCGCCGCAGACCGCCCTCACCCAGCGCGCCTCATAGGAACCCATGGTCATCTCGCGGCGCCAGATCAGCGTGAGTTCGGTGCGGATCTGAGCCGCTGGTATCCGGAACACGAACCCATGGCAGCGGCCGCCATGCTCCAGTGCGAGCATCAGCCCGGGATACTCCGGCGAGCCGCGCCCCATTCTCGACCACAGGCAGAACCGGCGATGCAGCCCCTGCACCAGCGCGGGGCGCTGTTCGGCGAAGTGGAACAGCGGATTCCAGATCAGCGAGCCGTACGCGAACAGCCAGAGGTCTGCACCCGGGCCCACCCCCTGCAGCGCGCGCTCGAGCGAGGCGTCGAACTCGTGCCTGGGCAGTATCTGCAGTTCCGGATGGAACTGCTCGTAGTGGCAACGCAACTGGTCGGCTTCGAGATCGGCGCGGGACAGGGCCATGGCAGGAATCATAACGCTGGCGGCATGCGCCGAGTTGACCGGGATTGATCCGGATACGCAAATCCGGCACGCGCAGGTAGGATGCGGGCCTTGCCTTCCCACCGAGCACGTTTCGTGCAGCCCATTTTTCGCACACCCCTGAGGAGATCACGATGAAGCTCACCCTGTTCTACGCACCCATGGCCTGCTCGCTGGTCACCTATGTCACCCTCACCGAGGCTGGCGTCGACTTCGATGTGCGCAACGTCAACACCGGGGCGAAGGAGCAGAAGACGCCCGAGTATCTGGCAGTCAACCCGAAGGGCAAGGTACCGGTGCTGGTGATCGACGGCTATCCGCTGACCGAGAATGTCGCCATCCAGCAGTTCGTGGCGCGCAGCTTCCCGCAGGCGAAACTGCTGCCGGCTGAACCGCTCGATGAGATGAAGGCGGTTTCGCTGATGGCCTGGTTCGCCTCGACCGTGCATCCGCACCTCACGCCAAACGTGCGGCCGGAGAACTACTGCGACATCCCCGAGGCCCATGACGGGGTCAAGCGGGTCGCACAGAAGTTGTTGATGGAAGACCTCAAGATCGCCGAGGGCCTGCTGGCCGGGCGCGACTGGTTCTTCGACCACTTCACCGCGGTGGACGCCTATTTCTTCTGGTGTTTCCGGCGTGCCGTCCAGTTGAAGCTCGACCTGTCGGCGTTCCCGAACTGCCTCGCCCATCTGGCCCGCATGCGCACCCGGCCGAGCGTGCAGAAGGTGGAAGCCTACGAGAAAGAGGTCGCCGCGCAGTTCGCCAAGGCCGCCTGAACACGGACAGGGGACTGACCCCGCATGGGGTCTGTCACCGCGTCCATCGGGCCAGCGGATCGCGTCCGAAAAAGGGGCCAGGCTCCTTTTCCGCTGCTCCGGAGGGCTGTGGTCAGGAGGGGCCAGGCTCCTTTTCCCGCGCACGCATGCGCCAGGGCGCCTTCCCGCGCGGGAAAAGGAACCTGGCCCCTCGCTCACGAGCAGGTGCCATGCCGCCTTCGATCCAGATTCTTTCGCGTTAAGGAGCCCCTTCTTGCTCCGGCAAAAGGCGGCAAAAGGAGCCTGGCCCCTTTTCGCTCATCGGGCCAGCGGATCGGGGCCAAAACCTCACGCTGGCGAATCACGCCGGCGAATCAGGCCGAAGCCGGCCTGCCCGATCCGGATCGGGCAGACCGACCACATGGTGGTGCGAGCCATGCCGGTTCTTCACCACCCGCTGCGGTACGAGCGAGCCGATCACCATGCCGACCCCGGCGAAGGCAAAGCCGGCGAGCTGGGCCGGGAACGCTTCACCGGCCGGGGTCGCGTTGAACAGGATCCAGGTCGCCAGCCCGAGCGTGATCGAGAACACCGCGCCCTGGGTGGTTGCGCGCGTCCAGTACAGCCCCGCGACCAGCGGCACGAAGGCTCCCACCAGGGTCACCTGATACGCCGCCGATACCATTTCGTAGATCGGCGTGCCCTGCATCGCGATCGCGTAGGCGCAGACACAGCCGCTGAAGATCAGCAGCGTCACCCGCATGGTGCGCAGTTCGAACGGGTCGCTCTGGCGCGGGAAGAACTGGCGCCAGATGTTCTCGACGAAGGTCACCGAGGGTGCCAGCAGTGTCGCCGAGGCGGTGGACTTCAGCGCCGAGAGCAGCGCGCCGAAGAACAGCACCTGCATGATGAACGGCATGTGCCCGAGCACCAGCATGGGGATGACCTTCTGCGGGTCATCGGCGATCAGCACCGCGGCCTCATCCGGCATCACGATCAGCGCGCTGACCACGATGAACATCGGCACGAACGCGAACAGGATGTAGCACACACCACCGATCACCGGTCCGCGCGTGGCCGCCTTGACGCTGTTGGCCGCCATCACCCGCTGGAACACGTCCTGCTGGGGGATCGAGCCGAACATCATGGTGATCGCCGCGGCGATGAAGAACGCGATCTCGGTCAGGGTCGGTTCGGGCAGAAAGCGGAACATGTCGCGGCTGGCAGCGAGCGCGACCACCTTGTCCGCACCCCCGGCAAGGTCGGCCGCGAACACCGCGATCGCCGACAGGCCGACCACCAGCACGATCATCTGGACGAAATCGGTCACCGCCACCGCCCACATGCCGCCGAACAGCGCATAGGCGAGAATGGAGAGGGTGCCGATGATCATGCCGAGCGGGATCGGGATCGCACCCCCGGAGAGCAGGTTGAACACCAGCCCGAGTGCCGTCACCTGCGCGGACACCCAGCCAAGATAGCTCAGGATGATGATCGCGGAGCAGACCACCTCGACCCCCCGGCCATAGCGTTCCCGAAAATAGTCGCTGATGGTGAGCAGCGTCATCCGGTACAGCTTGGCGGCGAAGAACAGGCCAACCAGGATCAGGCAGGTACCGGCACCGAACGGGTCCTCGACCACCGCATTGAGCCCGCCCTCGACGAACTTGGCCGGGATGCCGAGCACGGTCTCGGCACCGAACCAGGTGGCGAAGGTGGTGGTGATGATCATCACCATCGGCAGGTTGCGCCCGGCGATGGCGAAGTCCGCGGTGGTCTTCACCCGTTTTGCGGCCCAGAGCCCGAGTGCGATGGTGGCGAGGAGGTAGATGAAGACCAGGGTCAGCAGCATGGCGGGCGCAGGGTGTCGTTACAGGTCGGTAGGGAGGGGTGAACGTGGGCTATCGGGCGGAAGCGGGCGGAAGCGGGCGGAAGCGGGCGGAAGCGGGCGGAAGCGGGCGGAAGCGGGCGGAAGCGGGCGGAAGCGGGCGGAAGCGGGCGGAAGCGGGGACAGACCCTCGGGTCTGTCCCCTGAGTGCTGACTGGTCGCCAAAGGCGGCCCGGTTCAGGAGGTGGATGGTAGCGGCAGTGTAGCCAGCCCGCGCGGCCCGGTCTGTGCCAAGCTTGTGGCTGCCCGTTGGAAACCGGACCGCCCATAAACCAGGACAGCCCATGAACCAGGACAGCCTTGTCGGCCTGACCGCTCGCCTGCGCCAGTTTGCCGCTGAACGCGACTGGGAGCAGTTTCACTCGCCCAAGAACCTCGCCATGGGCGTGACTGCCGAAGCCGGTGAACTCGCCGCCGAGTTCCAGTGGCTGGACGAGGCACAGAGCCGGGTTCCGGAGCCAGAGCGGCTCGCGCGGATCAGGCATGAAGCGGCCGATGTGCTGCTTTATCTGGTGCGCCTGGCCGATCGGCTAGACTTCGATCTGGTGCAGGCAGCGAACACGAAGATCGATCTCAACGCAAGCCGCTACCCGGCCGACGCGTTCCGCGGGTCAGCCCGCAAGTACACCGAGCGCTGAGCCCGGTCAGACTGGCGCGAGCAGCTCCATCAACCATCCGCCCACCCCGAACAGGTCGGCATCCCGGTCGACCGCACCGATCACCTGTAGTCCGAGGGGCAGTCCGTCGATCATGAACAGCGGCAGATTAAGCGCCGGTGCACCCAGGTAGGACGCAGGGATGTTGAACACCGGGTCGCCGGTCGACTCGAGCCCGGTCGGCGCCACACCCGGCGCCCCCAGCGTGATCAGCGCGTCACAGTCGTCGGCCAGCGCAGCATGTGCCGCCCGCGCCCCGGTACGCTCGGACAACAATGCGCGGTAGTCGGCCGGGGTCATCTTTTCCGCCTCGACCAGCCGCTCCAGCAGGAAGCTGCTCAGCTTGGTCGGGTCGCGGTCGCGATAGGCATTGAGCGGCCATACCGACTCGTAGTTGACCAGCGAGTGCGACACGAAGCCGCCGCGCTCGAGCAGGGTCTCCAGCAGTGCGATGCCGCGATGATTGGTGCGGGTGCAGACCTGTACGCTCGCCCCTGCGATACGCTCGATCGCGCTGGCAAGCGCGGCCTTCGCCTGCGCATCCGCGCCGTTCCAGCCCGGCGTCTCGAGCAGGCCGATGCGCGCCGGTTTGCGCACGGCGGGCAACGCCGCCGGCCCGTACAGCGCGGG
>JBBRCD010000167.1:0-8291 GCA_038205245.1 Burkholderiales bacterium | reverse complement strand
CGGCCCGGGCGCGCTCGGTGAGATCGATCGTGTACTTTTTCAGCGCTTCGCGACTGCCTTCGGACTCGGCCGAGGACACGCTCTCCCCGCCGCGCACCTGGGTGACCGCCTGCGCCAGATGCTGCGCGGTGACCCCCGCCTGCTTGAGCAGCCGCCCGGTTTCGCCCTTGTCGGCCGCGAGGGCGAGCAGGAACAGTTCCGAGGCGATGAACTGGTCGCCGCGTTTCTGCGCTTCCTTGTCGGCGAGGTTGAGCAGGTTGCCCAGATCGCGGCCCACCGAAATCTCGCCACCCTGGCCCTCGACCTTCGGCATCCGGTCGAGTGCCGCCTTGAGCGATTGGCGCAGGTTGACCAGATTGCCCCCGGCCTGGGAGAGCAGCGAGGTGGTCGAACCATCCGGCTGGTCGAGCAGGGCCTGCAGCAGATGCGCAGGCTCGATGAAGCCGTGGTCGGCGCCGACAGCGAGGCTCTGGGCGTCGGCCAGCGCCTGCTGGAAGCGGGTGGTGAGCTTGTCGATGCGCATGGCAGTTATCCCGGTTGCGATAACAACGATCTGGGGACGCCCAGCCGGCTTTCAAGCGCCAGTGCTGTTGGCCGATCAAACCCTTGCCTAACGCCCCCTTGCCGGTCGACCCCTTGCGCCAGGCCCCGGCAAGGGCCACGCTGCACACATGAAGGATCAGCAATTCACTCCCGCGCCCCTCGAACCTCCCGAACCGGGTGCCGCGCCGCCCGCCATCGATACGGCAGCCGGTTCGGCGGCCGGCCCAGGTTCGCTGGCGCCGGCAAGCGCGGGTCCGCTTGTCGTGGCTCGGGCGGTCTTCTGGAGCTTTTTTGGCGTGCGCCGCCGGGTCGGGCTGGAGTCGGACACGGCCTCAATCACCCCGCTGCAGGCGATCATCGGCGGATTGATCGGTGCCGCGCTGCTGGTCGCCTGCCTGCTGGCGCTGGCGATCTTCGTCACTTCGAATTGACCGGCGCGCCTCTTATCGACCGGCAGCAGCCGGGCGACACGGCGCTTCTGACATCTTTGCCGGAAGCGCGTCTCAGCGTTGAGCGAAGACCCAGGCGACCAGAGCCTTCGCTTCAGCCTCGGTAATCGTAGGTTGCGGCGGCATCGGTAGCGGGCCCCAGTCACCGACACTGCCTTCACGGATTCGCCGTGCGACCCGTTCGGCGCCGTCGGCGGTCTTGCCGAAACGCTCAGCCACCTCGCGAAAACTGGGCCCGACCAGCTTTCGATCGACCGCGTGGCAGCCGGTACACCCATAGGCGGCCATCAACGCAGGCACATCCCGCGACGCGCCTGGCGTGCCAGCGCCCGCCAGTACCGGCGTCTGCGCGCCGGCAGGCCGGGCGCGCGCACTGCCATCGTCATTGCGGCCATAGAAGGCGAACAGATAATCGACGATCGGCGCGATCTCCTCGGGCGCGATCGGCGCGCCCCGCTTGATCATCATCATGGTGTTGTCCACCCACTCCGCCCGACTCAGGCGGGTACGGGTGATGTGCTGCGCCTCATGACAGACCACGCAACGCTGGGTAGTGAGTTCCACTCCAGGGCCGGGAAACAGAACCGCTTCGGGCGCTCCTTCCTGCGCGGTCAGCGGCGCGCTTGCCAGCGCCAGCCAGAGTACGGCCAAGCCACCGGCGCCTGCAGCCAGGAGCGAACGCATAGCCATGTCGCCTTGCCTCAGACCTCGACCATGAAACCGACCCGGTGCACCCCGTTCCAGAAATAGCCCAGCGGGTTCCATGCCGGTATGAAAGGCTGCACGTTCCCCTGATCGTCGGTGGCACGTGCGAGCACGGTCTGGAACCCGGTTTTCTCCGGCACGTAGTCCATGCTGAATCGGCGCCAGGCGTATCGGTCGCCGCGCCGGTCGAGACCGGCGCGTTGCCAGGTCACGCCCTCGTCGAAGGAGAGATCGACACGCCGGATGGCCGACTCGCCGACCCAGGCGCGCCCTTCGATCGGGATCGACTGCCCGGCGCGGAAACGCGCGTTCTGCGCCGGAAACGTGATCATCGATTTCACCGGCCAGTCTTCGGTGATCGCCGCGTCGGCCGGCATCGACTCCCCAGGCGCCACCGGGCGTACTGGTATCCGATAACTGTCGTCCATATACGTGCCCTTGAACGGCGCCGGCAGCACCTCGATCGCGCTCAGCCACTTGATCGATGCCGAACCGACCCAGCCCGGGGCATAGGATCGCATCGGAAACCCGTGGATCGGGGACAGGGGTTCATCGTTCATGCCCAGCGCGATCATCGTATGCCGGTCGAGCGCCTTGCTCACCGGGATCGACCGCACCACCGGCGGCACTGTGGGCAGCGGCCCGCGATCGAGCCCGAAGAACGCCACATGTGCCGCCCCGCTTTTGACGCCGGCAAGACGCAGCACTTCCGCGAGACTCACCCCGTTCCACTTCGGGCAGCCCATGCCGCCAGTCTCCGGCCAGGTCGTCCCGCGCGGCGTTGGCCGGAACGCGGTGCGCCCGGACCCGGCGCACTCGAGCATGCCGACCTGCGACCACTGGGTCATCCTGCGAAGATCGTCCAGAGTCAGGGTGAGTTCCTTCTCGACCAGCCCCCGGACCGTCAGGACATGCCTTGATGCATCCACCTCAGGGGTATTCAGGTTGTTGCGTATGAACATGCGCCGCGTCGGCGTGACCAGGAAGTTCTGGTGCTCGGCGATCGGGCTGCCAGTGAGCGGCCGTTCGGAGTGCAGCCGCACCACCGCATCCTTTCCGGCGAGCACGGCTGGATTGGGTACGCTTCCAGGCGCCTCGGGCGGACCGGCCGGCGCGGCTGGTGCGGCCTGGGCGAACGCCTCGCCCGGGCGCATTGCGCTACCCGATGCCACGACTGCGCCGACCTGCGCGATGCGGGTGATGAACGCCCGCCGGTGCGAATGCAGAACTTCCAACGCCTCGACAGGGCGCCTCGACTGCTCGGACATGCTTCCTCCTGTGAACGGCTGCGGTCGGGAGTTTCCGCCGCATCACGCCTGTTGATCTGCCGGTACGCTACCCCAGGTCACCAGGCGAGGCAACCCGTAGATAACACCCGTAGATAACAACTGCGCTGCAGCAGGGGTGCCATCAAGCGACCGCGCGCGCCTCGCCGCGCACCCCGCGAGCCGAACCCAGAACCGGGTACGGATACATCATGTTCAACGCGATACTGCGGTTGGCGTCCTGCACGACACGCACATGTTCGCGCCGCAGTTGGCGCGCATGGCTCAAGCCGCAGGAATGGGCAATCATGTCGATCTCCTTCACCATGTTGGTGGCGTAATGCGCCACCCGCAGGTATTTCTCCTCGACCACCAGCCCCCGCTGCAGCCGCTTGTTGTGGGTGGTGACCCCGGTCGGACAGGTGTTGGTGTGACAGCGCAGCGCCTGGATGCAGCCGAGCGCCATCATGAAGCCGCGCGCGGTATTGATGAAGTCGGCACCGGCGCACAGCGCCCAGGCCGCCTTGGCGGAGGTGACCAGCTTGCCCGAGGCGACCACCCGGATACGGTGCTTCAGGTCGGCCTCGATCAGCGCGTCGACCACCCGCGGCAGCGCTTCGGTGATCGGCAGCGCCATGTGATCGGCCAGCACTTGCGGGGCTGCACCGCTGCCCCCTTCGCCGCCGTCAATGACCAGGAAGTCCGGCGCGGAATCCAGACCGCGTCGCAGCACTGCCTCGCACAGCTCGTTGATGAACTCCCACCCGCCCACTGCGGTCTTGATGCCGCACGGTCGCCCGCTCACGTCCCGGATCAGCATCACCTGGTCGAGCAGCTGGTCGATGTCGGCGATGTCCGGATGCCGGTTCGGGCTGATCGAGTCCTGATGCGCCGGAATACCGCGGATGCTCGCGATCTCGTCGGTCACCTTCATTGCGGGCAATACGCCACCCTTGCCTGGCTTGGCGCCCTGGGACAGCTTGATCTCGAACGCGGCCACCGAATGCCCGAGCTCCCTGACCTTGGCGATGTCGAAGCTGCCGTCCAGCTTGCGCACGCCGTACTTGGCGGTGCCGATCTGCATGATGACGTCGCAGCCACCTTCCAGGTGATACGGCGACAGGCCGCCCTCGCCGGTATCCATCCAGCAGCCGGCCACTTTGGCCCCGCGCGAAAGCGCACGCACGGCCGGCGCGGAGATCGCGCCGAAGCTCATCCCGCTCACATTCACCACCGAGCGCCCGATCAAAGGATAGCGGCAATGACCCTCGCCGATGGTCATGGGCGGCGCGAGCTCGTGCTCGGCTTCAAGCACCGGAAATGGCGCGTTGACGAACAGGATGGAGCCCGGCTGACGCAGGTCGTAGGTCGACCCGAAGCCGATGATGCCGCCCTCGTCCTTCGCCAGGCGGTACACCCAGCCCCGGGTCGCCCGGTTGAACGGCATCTCGTCGCGATCCCCGGCGAAAAAGTACTGCCGGAAGTACTCGCCCAGACTCTCGAAGAAGTAGCGCAAGTGCCCGACCACCGGGAAGTTGCGCAGGATGGTGTGCTGTTTCTGGGTGATGTCGCGCAGCAGCACGAACGCGAGCCCGAGGGCGACGGCGAATGCGGCAAGCGTGCCCAGGCCCCAGGTGACTACATTGGTCATGTCCGACATGATTTGAGCGCTCCTTCGCTACCTTATCGGCCAGTGCTGCCTGCACTGAAGGCATCGGCACGGCGATGATAAGGGCAATTGACTACAATCCACCCCATGAGTTTTGACCTGGAACTGATCAACCCGCAGGTGCGAGCCGATGTCCAGCGCGCCCTGGCCGAAGATGTGGGCAGTGGCGATCTGACGGCCGCCCTGATCGCAGAGGGCACATCGCTGCGCGCCAGGGTGATCGCGCGCGAAGCCGCCGTACTGTGCGGGCGCCCCTGGTTCGACCAGGTGTTCCAGCAGGTCGACCCGTCGGTGCAGATTGCCTGGCAGGCAGCGGAGGGCGAGCGCATCGCCGCCGGCCAGACGCTGTGCCGGCTCGAAGGCCCAGCACGGGCGCTGCTCACTGGCGAACGCTGCGCGCTCAACTTCCTGCAGCTGTTGTCCGGCGTTGCTACACGTACTCGGGAGTATGTCGATGCGATTGCGGGCTGCCGCGCGCGTATCCTGGACACGCGCAAGACCCTGCCCGGCCTGCGCTTTGCGCAGAAGTACGCGGTGGTGACAGGTGGTGGAGCGAACCACCGGATGGGCCTTTATGACATGGTGCTGATCAAGGAGAACCATATCGCGGCCGCCGGAGGCATCACCGCGGCGATCCAGGCGGCCGCGCGCCTTGCTCCAGGCACGCCACTGCAGGTCGAGGTCGAGACCGAAGCACAACTGGCCGAGGCATTGGGCGCAGGTGCACGCTTGATCCTGCTGGACAACTTCAGCGTCGAGCGCATGCACGCCGCCGTGGTGTTTACTGCCGGGCGCGCTGAACTGGAGGCGTCAGGAGGCATTACCTTCGACACGGTCAGCGCGATCGCGAAGACCGGGGTCGACCGGATCTCGATCGGTGCGCTCACCAAAGATGTGCGCGCGCTCGATCTGTCGATGCGTTTCGAACCGTAGCCATCCGCTGACCCGCCATGCCAGGCGGTTGGCTGCAGGCAACGATGGCACGGAGGTTGCGTCATCGACGGTTCTGGAGCACCCCTTACGAAGATGGAGAAGACACGATGATTTCGTCGAGAATTGGCACCCGCCGCATGTTGCTGTTGAGCCTTCCCTTGCTGTCGATCGCCGCCCTCATGCCGCTCGCGGCGAAAGCACAGGCGCCGGCGCAGGCTTGGCCGATTAAGCCGGTCCGGCTGGTCGCGACCTTCTCCCCGGGCGGTGGCGCCGATCTGAGCGCGCGGGTGGTCGGCGCCCGACTGGCCGAACTGTGGAAGCAGCCGGTGATCATCGAGAACCGCACTGGCGCCGGCGGCAGCATCGGGGCGGAGCTGGTCTCGCGGGCCACCCCCGATGGTTACACGCTGCTGGTGGTGGCCGCCACCCACACGGTCAATGCCGCCCTGCTGCCCAAGCTCGCTTTCGATCTGATGCGCGACTTCAAGCCGGTGGCCATGGCCACCTCGGCACCGATCGTGCTGATCGTCAATCCGCGGGTCAAGGCGACCAACCTGCTGGAGTTCACCGCGCTGCTGCGCGCCCAGCCGGACAAACTCGACTATTCGAGCTGCGGCCTGGCGTCTTCGCACCACCTGGCGATGGAAGCCTACAAATTCGAAACGAAGACGACCGCACTGCATATTCCAAACAGCTGTGCCGCCGCAGTCGCCAGTCTCGTCGGCGCTCAGCTCGACGTGGCCGCGGTGACCCTGGCCACCGCGCTGCCGTTCGTTCAGCAGGGCAAGCTGCGCGCAATCGCCGTGACCAGCCAGGACCGCTCGGCGCTGGCGCCGGACATTCCGACGTTCCGCGCTTCCGGCGTGCCGGAACTGAAGAACTTCGCGATCGAGAACTATTACGGTTTTCTCGCGCCCGCGGCGACGCCTAACGCAGTGGTGTCGAAGATCGAAGCCGATGTGAAGCTGGTGCTGGAGGACTCCGAGCTACAGAAGCGCCTGGCCGGGGCTGGCCTCGAGACGTTCTTCCGCACCGGTGCCGAGACCGCCCGTCTGCTCAAGACCGACATCGACCGCTTCCGCAAGCTCGCGGCAGTAGCCAACATCAAGCCCGAGTGATGCGCGTTCGACCAGCCCCGGCGGCCAGCCGCGCCGCGCGATGAAACCGCCTGCCTTCCGCTATCACGCACCGCGAACACTCGAAGAAGCGGTACGCCTCGCCAACGAGCTGCCGAATCCGCGCCTGCTCGCCGGGGGTCAGTCGCTGCTGCCGATGCTCAACTTCCGCCTGCTCGCCCCGGACCATGTGATCGATCTGAACCGGGTTGCCGGTCTTGCCGGCATCCAAGAGACCGCCACTGGCATCGTGTTCGGCGCGATGACCCGGCAGCGCGACATCGAGTTCTCACCGATCGTCAAGCGCCGGCTGCCGTTGCTCAGCGAGGCGATCCAGTGGGTCGGACATCGCCAGACCCGCAACCGCGGCACCATCGGCGGCAGCCTGTGCCACCTCGACCCCTCGGCAGAACAACCGACGGTGGCAATCGCCATGGATGCCACCGTGTCGATCGCCGGCCCGGGTGCGACCCGCGAGCTGCCGATGCGCGAGTTCGCGCTCGACCTGATGACCAGCGCCCTGGCCGACGGCGAGATCCTCGCCTCGGTGCGTATCGCGCCCTGGGCGAACAGCCACGGCTGGGCGTTTCTCGAGTTCGCACGCCGCCATGGCGACTATGCGATCGTCTCGGTGGCGGTCCTGCTGGAACTCGATGGCGAGCAGCGTGCTTCCCGGGTATCGATCACCCTCGGTGGTGTAGCCTCGACCCCGGTACGTGTCCCACAGGCCGAGGCGGTGCTGCTCGGCAGCCGGATCGAGGCCGGCGATATCGAAGCCGCCGCCGCCTGCTGTGCTGCAGTCGAGGCGCTCGGCGATCCGCAGGTCCCAGCCTGGTACCGGCAACGACTGGCACGCACGCTCACCGCGCGTGCGCTGCCGATTGCGCTCGCCCGCGCCAGAGGAGATAAGCAATGAGCAGCATGCCCACGCCGGACAGCACTGCAGCCGCCACACCGCCGGACGACGAAGCGATGATGCAGATCTCGCTCAAGGTCAATGGCCGGGAGATCACCTGCCGGGTGGCCGAGCGCAAGCACCTGGCCGACTTCCTGCGCCAGGATCTGCAGCTCACCGGCACCCACCTCGGTTGCGAGCACGGCGTGTGCGGGGCGTGCACGATCTGGGTCGACGGCGTGACTGCCCGCAGCTGCCTGATGCTGGCGGTACAGGCCGACGGCTGCGAACTGCGCACGGTCGAGTCACTCGCCACTGAAGGGCCGGACGGCCACGGACTGAGTCCGCTCCAACAGGCGTTCTGGGACCGACATGGGCTGCAGTGCGGCTACTGCACGCCAGGCATCCTGATGTCGCTGACCGAGCTGCTGCGCGATGATCCGGCACCCACCGAAGAAGCGGTACGGATCACGCTGTCCGGCCACCTGTGCCGCTGCACCGGCTACCAGAATATCGTGGCGGCCGCGCTGGATGCCGCCGCCAGGATTCGCAGCGCGGTCTGAGCATGGATACACCCCTTCCGCTGCCCCTGAGGCCGGCGCTGCCCGAGATCGATGCACCCGGGCGGGTCGACACGAAGCAGATGATCGGAACCCGCGCGCGCCGGATCGAGGATGAGCCGCTGCTGCGCGGCGAAGGCCGCTTCCTGGACGATGT
>JBBRCD010000166.1:0-8367 GCA_038205245.1 Burkholderiales bacterium | reverse complement strand
TCTGTCTCCGTCTGCGCTGGTTCAGGCGTCGCCGGCCGGGGTGCGGTCGGTGCCGTTCGAAGCGATCGCCGCGATGCCACTGGCGTCGCCGACCACCTGGAAGACAGATCCGTTGCCGCTGCCCTTGGCGTTGCCGGCGGCCTTGTGGATCGCAGCCCGGATGCGCTGATAGGTGCCGCAACGGCAGATGTTGGTCATCGCATCGTCGATGTCCTTGTCGGTGGGCTTCGGCTTCGCGCGCAGGAGCGCGACGGCCGCCATGATCTGGCCGGACTGGCAGTAGCCGCACTGGGGAACGTCGAACTCGACCCAGGCCTTCTGCACCGGATGGCTCGCGTCTGCCGACAACCCTTCGATGGTGGTGATGCGCTTGCCGGCGACTGCGGATACAGGCACCACGCACGAGCGGATCAGCTGACCGTCGATATGCACGCTGCAGGACCCGCACTGCGCGACCCCGCAACCATACTTGGTGCCGGTGAGCCCGACCTGTTCGCGCAGCACCCACAACAGGGGCGTACCCGGTTCGGCATCGACCGAAACGGTCTTGCCGTTGACGTTCAGTGACAGCATCGACTCCTCCTGGGATGAGGCAGCGGTACTTGCCGATCTGCCCGCTGCCGAGCGTGACGGAGCGTAAGCCGCCGGCGTCGGCGGGGTCAAGCTGCTTTGCCGCGGCCCCTCACCCGGAAAGTCGCGCAGCGGACAACTTCTGCGCAGACGCCAGAGACGCACCACCGTCCGGTTCGGCTGAGCTGGGCCAAGCTGCTCAAGCGAGGTCTGGCGCCCGATCGCCCGGGAAAACCCGGAGACGGTCGCCACGGATGAAGCCCTTTGGAGCTGGGGTCGACCCTCAACAGGCCGCTGCCGAACCCAAGGACCACATCAGTGGGTTTTCAGGAGCATTTCCGGGCGGCATTGCAAGAACAAATTGCGTTTGAATTTCCTGTCCGCCATCACCGCGATGGCGGATCAGTTCAACACCGCGTCGAAGCGCGCCGAGGGTCACCACAGACAGGCAGATCGCTTCATTCCGCGCGGAAGCCAGCTTTAAGAAGGCAATGACACCCGGATCGGCCCGGCTTTGCTTTCGGGCTTCGCTGATCACGTTCGACGTCTTCCTGTCCTATCCGCACGCGGACCGCGAAGCCGCGCATGCATTCGCCGCAGCGCTCCGGGATGCGGGGCTGCAGGTCTGGCTGGACGCCACCGATATCGCAGCCTTCGATCGCATCGACGACCGCGTCGCCGAAGGGATCGCTGGCAGCCGTGTGCTGGTGGCCTGGTATTCGACGAACTATGCAGCGTCGCGCGCCTGCCAGTGGGAACTGGCCGCGGCATGGTCGATCGGCGATGGCGAACGCGTGCTGGCCATCAACCCGGGGCCCGACGATGCGCACCTGATGCCGCGCCAGTTGCTCGACCGGCTGCTTCCCGGCAGCGTGGACCTTGCCGCTGCGCTTCGGCCGTGAAGGCAGTCGTTGACCGTGTGCCATCACCGATTGGCGATGGCCGCGCGGCGCCGTTCCGGCAGCCGCTGCACTACGGGCGCCAGCTCACCGGTTCGAACCGGTTCGTCGGCCGGGGCGCGACGCTCTGGGCACTGCACGACGCGCTTACCCGCACAGGCAATCCGATGCTTTCGGGCAAGGCCCGTTCCATCGTGCAGCTGCGCGGCTTCGGCGGCTTCGGCAAGTCGGTTCTTGCCGAAGAGTTTGCGTTGCGCTTCGGGCCGGCGTGGCCGGGCGGCATCTTCTGGCTGGATGCGCATGGCCATGCTGAGGATTCATCTGCGGATTCATCGGGCGATCCGGCCGCGAAACCCGAATCACCGTCCGCGGCGCAAGGGAATCGGCCGATCGAACGCGACCGGCAGTTCGCCGCAATCACTTCGGCGTTCGGATTGGCGATCGAAGGACGTACACCGGAAGCCATCCGCGCCGCACTCGGGCTGGCGATGTCGGCCGGCCCACGCTGCCTGTGGATCGTCGATGACCTGCCGGCCGGCCTTCCGGCCGAGGCGATCAATGGCTGGATGTCGCCACAGTCCGGAGTGCCGACCCTGTTCACCACTCGCGATCGCAGCCACGGCACCCTGGGCGTCGCGCTCGACGTGGATGTGCTTTCGCCGGCGGAATCGATGGCCCTGTTCCAGCTGCATCGCAGCGTTCACGATGGCGAGCGCGCCGCCGTCTGCACGCTGCTCGACACGCTCGGCCATCATGCGCTGGCGGTCGAGGTGGCTGCCTCGTTCCTCGGCGACCAGGTCGGCGAATCGGTGGAGGCGTTCCTCGCCGACCTGCTCGACCCGCACGAGGATGTGCTCGAACTGGCCGGCGAGCTGTCGGATGCGCTGCCGCTCGGGCATTCGCCCAGCATCGTCGCCACGCTCGATGGCAGCACGCGCCGGCTGGACGATGATGCACGTGACCTGCTGTGCCTGGCCGCCTGCGTCGACCGTGCGCCGATGCCGGTGCCGCTGCTCGATGCGGTGCTGGCGAACGAGGTGCCTGACCGAAGGCGTGCCGGACTCGATCAAGGTCACTGATTATCCGTCACGTTCCGGGTGCCCGGCTACTCGGGCTCGATCCCGGCCGCCTTCAACACCTTGCCGATCGCCGGGGTTTCGACCCGGATCAGCTCGGTGATCCGCTCCGGGATCGAATGCAGCGGCGTGACACCCAGGTCGGCGAAGCGCTCGATCACGTCCGCGCCCTTCATGATCTGGGCGATATCCGAGTTGATCCGCGACACCACAGCCGGCAGCGTGCCACGCGGCGCAAGTAGGGCCCACCAGACCTGCGGAATGGTGCCTTTGATGCCGGACTCCGCCATGGTCGGCACCCCAGGCAGGGCGCTCGAACGCTGCTCGCTGGTCACCGCGATCGCGCGCAGCTTGCCGGCCTTGATCTGCGGCATCGCGGGCGCCATGTCCGCCAGTACCAGGTCGATCTGCCCGGCAACGAGATCGAGTACGGCAAGGCCTCCACCCTTGTAGGGCACGTGCACCATCTTCGTGCCGGTGGCGAACTGGAACACCTCGCCTGCGACATGCGCGGGCGTGCCTCGCCCGCCAGAACCGAAGTTGAAGCGGTTCGGCTTCGCCTTCGCCAACTCGACCAGTTGCTGCACGGTCTTCACCGGCACCGACGGGTGCACGACCAGCACCTGCCCCGAGGTGCCGACCAGCGAGATCGGCGCAAAGTCGTTGATCGGGTCGAACCCCAGCCGCTTGTACAGGTGTGGGTTGGTCACCAGTTGCGCACTGCTGCTCATCACGATGCTGTAGCCATCGGGCGCTTGCTTGGCGGCGAACTCGTTGCCGATGTTGCCGCCCGCGCCAGGTCGGTTCTCGACCACCACCTGGCGGCCGAGCGTATCGGACAGACGCTGCGCAACGATGCGCGAGAGCACGTCGGTGGTGCCCCCGGGCGGGAACGGGGCAATCATGCGCAGTGGCTTGGACGGCCAGATGTCCTGGGCCTGCGCACCCGCAATCGGCAACGCAGCCCATAGCGCAACGACGTGGCACGCGACGGTGATTCGATGCACTGCTGCCATGCTCCAGTCTCCTGTCTCAAAAACCAACCGCACCGCGCCCCTTCAACTGCAGCATCTGGCGGGCTTCGTCCGGGGTCGCAATCTCGAGCGAAAGGCCATCGAGGATGGCGCGTACCCGGCGCACCTGTGCCGCGTTGCTGTCGGCCAACCGGCCCGGCCCGTCCCAGAGCGAGTCTTCCAGACCGACCCGGACGTGACCACCGACCGCCGCCGACAGCGCCGCCACCGACATCTGGTTGCGCCCCGCGCCGAGGACTGACCAGAGATACTGATCGCCGAACAGCCGGTCGGCGGTACGGCGCATATGCATCACGTCCTCGGGATGCGCACCGATGCCGCCAAGGATGCCGAACACCGACTGGATGAACAACGGCGGTTTGACCACGCCGCGATCAAGAAAATGCGCCGCGGTATACAAGTGGCCGATGTCGTAACACTCGATCTCGAACCGGGTGCCGTTGCCTGCGCATGACTCGAGGATGTAGCGGATGTCACGGAAGGTGTTCTTGAAGATCCGTTCGTCCGATCCCTCGAGGTAGGGTCGCTCCCACGGGTACTTGAAGTCACGGTAGCGGCCGAGCATCGGGAACAGCCCGAAGTTCATCGAACCCATGTTGAGCGAGGCGACCTCGGGCTTCAACTGCAGGGCCGGCTGCAGCCGCTCCTCGACCGTCATCGTCGGCGCCCCCCCGGTGGTGATGTTGATCACCACGTCGCTCTGGCGCGCGATCTCGGGCAGGAACTGGCGGAACAGCGCCGGGTCCTGCGACGGCGAGCCGTCGATCGGATCGCGCGCATGCAGATGCACGATCGCCGCCCCGGCGGCTGCCGCATCCACCGCCGCGCGCGCGATCTCGGCGGGCGTCACCGGCAGGTGCGGTGACATCGACGGCGTATGAATCGAGCCCGTCACCGCGCAGGTGATGATTACCTTTCGACTACCCGATGTCATCTGCCACCCTCCCCTGCAATGACCAGCGAGCCCGCCTTGTGCCGGGCACCGGCAGCAGCGCTCAGTGCGCCCGCCACTGCCTGACCAGCTCGAGCAACCGGTCGACATCCTCGGTGCTGTTGTAGACATGGATCGAGAAACGCACCGCGCCGCGTCGTACCGACAGCTTCACCCCCTGCCCGCTCAGGAACTCGTACAGCGACTGCATCGCGCCATCGTCGGCTGCGTCATGACCCTCACCCAGGGTGCCAACCATCACGATCTGGGCCCGATGCGCGCCGCTGGGTTCTCCGATCAGCGGCAGGCCGAGCGCCTTGATGCCCTCGGCCAGACGCTCCGCGAGTGCCAGGTTGTGCGCCTCGATCGCGTGGATGCCGACGCCATGGATGACCTCCAGCGCCGCCTCGGCGGCGGCGGCACCGAGGAAGTTGTAATTACCCAGATCGAAGCGGCGCGCACCCGGCATCAGCCGGAAGTCGAACTCGCCCAGCGCGGCTTCGCCCTTGTCGCCCAGATCGACACCGAAGCGCGCCAGGTACATCGGCTCGAGCCGCTGTGCCCAGGCGCGGCGCACGTAGAGAAAGCCCATGCCGTAGAGCCCCATGAGGCCCTTCTGTGTCGACACCGCCAGCGCGTCGACGCCGAAGCGCTCGACATCGCTGTCGATCATCCCGACCGACTGGGCGCCATCGACCATGAACAGCACGTCCTGTAGACGGCACACCTCGGCCAGGGGCGCGAGGTCGGTTCTCAAACCGGGGGCGAAACTCACCGCGCAGACGGTGACCAGCCGGGTATGCGCATCGACTGCCGCCACCATCTCGGCCACCGGATAGACACCCCCGCGCATGCGAATCACTCTGACCTCGACGCCGAAGCGCCGGCGCAGGTTCAGCCAGACATAGACATTGTTGGCATGTTCGAGATCGGCGCAGAGTACGACGTTGTCGCCCGACTTCCAGTCGATCGCCGCGGCCACCATGTTCAGACCTTCGGAGATGTTCTTGGTGAAAGCGACCTCGTCCGGGTGGGCATTGATCAGCTTCGCGTAGCTCGCGCGGGTGCGCTCGATCAGCGCGAACATCTGCGCCTTGTCGCCGCCGAGCATGCGCATGTCCAGATGGCGGTCGATCGCCGCACGCACCGTGGTGCCGATCAGGCAGCGGCCGGCAACATCGAAGTAGAGCTGGGACTGTGCCCCGGGGTAGAAGCCACGTGCCTCGGCCGGCGTGAGCGGGCGGGTGATGGCTGCTGCGGGTACGTTCATGTCGTTCATCGGGAAGTCTCCAGGGTCGATCCGCTCAACCGGCGCTCAACGACGCTGGTAGCGGATACAGCGGGTGATCAGCAGGTCGCTGATCTGCGGGATGTCCTGCGGGCTGACTTGCTGACTGCGCTGCGTCCACGGGTCCAGGGCGACGCTCTGCCAGTGTGCATCGTCGCTGGTCTCGATAGAGGCCAGATGATAGGTCAGCACATACCTGTGTGTCCCGGCACTGGCGCAAAAAGCACGCGCGCAGAGCACTTCGGGCAGCAGGAGCGCCGCCCTCAGCCGAGTGGCGATCCACGCTTCGACAGGCGCCTGCGCACCTTCGGCAGCATTGACGGCGATCACCACCAGCGCCCCGGCCTGCTTCGGTGGCAGCAGATCGCCCGGCAACAGCTGCACCGCTTCGGCGCGCAGGCGCTTGATGCAGCGCCAGCCCACCCGGCGCGTCCAGGGTGAGTTGTTCTCGTAGCCCACCGCCAGATATCCCGGACTGCGCAGCACTTCCGGCGAAGCCAGTTCATAAGTGGTCAAAGACACTTTCGGGTGATCGACATCGAGCCAGCGCTTGAGGTCAAGAAACCCCGGTATTCGTGCACGCTCGGGGAGGTGCTCGGTGTCGTACCAGTCATGAAACTCATCCTCGGCAACTGGCGAGAAATCGAACGAGGAGATCAGCAGACCCAGACTCACACCTGATCCCTCACACCTGATCCTTCACACCTGATCCTTCACGCCTGATCCTTCGCGCCTGATCCTTCGCGCCCGATCCTTCATGCGCGCGCTATGCTTGGCAGCCAGATCAATGCACCAGGGAATCGCAGAATGTCCAGCTCGAATGCGAGCGCCGCTGGTAACACCGGAATTGCGCTCGCCACGCCGGTAATCCTTCCATCGATGTCCGATTCGGGGTTCTCTCACCTTGGCCTGCGACAGAAGCTGGTGCTTGGCGCCGATGCCCTCGATCGGGTCGGCACGGAAGCCACCGCCCAGGGCATGGCCAGACCGCTGCTGATCTGCAGCGCACGCGCCCGCGTAAGCGTGCTGTTCCACCGTGTCGAGGCGAGCTTCGGCAGCGTGCGACCGACCATGTGGAGCGAGGTCCCTGTCCATGCGCCGCTGTCGACCACACTGCGCGCCGCCGCCTTCGCGCGCGCGGCAGGATGCGACGGCATCGTGGCGTTCGGCGGCGGCAGTGTGTCCGATCTGGCCAAGGGAGTGGCACTCGCGCTGGCCGAAGGCGACACGCTGGAGCCGTTTGTCGTGCGCCGTGAGCACGGTCAGATTCTGGGGCAGACCAGCATGACACCCAAGCTGCCGATCATTGCGGTGCCAACGACGCTGTCTGGTGCCGAAGTGACCCCGGGCTTCAGCCTGACCCGTGACGATGCCTACAAGCTGCTGTTCCGCGACCCGCAACTCGCCGCACGCGTGGTCCTGCTCGATCCGGCGGTGCTGTCCGATCTGCCGCAGGCCCTGCTGGCCGGCACGCTCGCGAACGCGCTTGCCCATGGCTGCGAGGCGCTTTACTCGCTGGTTCGTACGCCGATCTCCAGCCTGTTTGCGCGCGACGGATTGCGCGAACTGATGCACGGCGCCGATCTGTGGTTTGCGGCGGCGCACGATGGTCAGCCGATCGATGCTGGACTCCGCAGGCAGGGCTCGACTGCGCTGCTGCTCGGTGGGTATCTGGTGGCGACAGCGATCGTCAACGCGCGTACCGCCCTGCATCACGCCACCTGCCACAAGCTCGCGCCGGTGCTCGGCGCCTCGCATGGCGAGATCAATGCGCTGATCCTTCCGCACGCGCTGGCGTTCAATCTGCCCGCCTGTGCCCAGGCCCTCGAGGACATCGCAAGCGCCATCGGCTGCGCTACGGCGAGTGTCGAATCGGTGATCGCGCGACTGAACAGCCATGCGCGCCGAAGCGCTCTGCGCCAGCGACTGCGGGAGTTCGGTGTCGAGCGCGACTGCCTGGCCGATGTGGCCCAACGCGTATACGCCGAGCCCGGTCTGGCATTCAATCCGCGCCCGATCAGCTCTGCTGCGCAGATCGAGCAGATGCTCGACGGCGCCTGGTGAGCGCATGTTCACGCCTGCGCGGCGAGCTGCTGCTCGATGAAGGCAGCCGCAGCCAGCAGGCGCGATTCTTCGCGCCATGGCGCCAGAAGTTGCACGCCCACCGGCAAGCCCTTCGGCCCGCGCATCACCGGCACGGTGATACATGGCAATCCGAGCAGACTCCAGCGCCGGTTGAACGCCGCGTTACCCGTCGTTGAAAGGCCCTTGGGCGCCTCACCGGTGGCCGCCGGCGTGATGATGAGGCTATGCACATCGAACCAGCGTGCCATCGAATGCCGGCAGCGCTCGGCCGTCGCCAGAGCGTCGCGATACACAGCTTCGGGTTGCGCCAGCCCGTGGTCCAGCCGATCGCGCAGGCGCTCGCTCAGATCGGCGCGTGCGGTCTGATGCTCGAAGGCGAGCGCGCGCGCGGCCTCGAAATGTTCGATCTGCGGATGGATACTGGCGAGTTGCTCACAGGGCGAGGGCACTTCCTGCCGGTCGATCTTCACCCCGACGGCCGACA
>JBBRCD010000165.1:0-8443 GCA_038205245.1 Burkholderiales bacterium | reverse complement strand
CGCCGCCAGCGAGTCGGCGATGTGGTGCTTGGTCTTTTCCACCACGCGCGCCGGCAGCGGCCGATCGGCAGCGCGTGCCATGTAGCTGGACAGCGACTTCATCATCTTCGATACGGCAGGGGCTGCGGAGGCTTTCACGGTTGCATTCTTTCAGGGGTCAGGAGACAGGGGACATCAAAAAGGCAGCGGGCGAAATGACAGGCGCCACGATGGGACCCGCCGCAACGGCAGCCATCGAATCTGCAGCCGCGGAAACTGCTGCGCCGGCAGGCCGGCGCGAAGACCGAAGCGCAGTGCGCGGGATCAGCGCGGCGTCACTGGGCCGCCATCCACACTGATCATCGCACCCGAGACATAGGACGCGCGGTCCGAGGCGAGAAACACCGCCACGTCGGCCACCTCATCTACGCGGGCCAGGCGGCCAAGCGGATGGCCGGTGGTGAGCTCGCGCCAGCGCGACTCGTCGCCGAACCTGGCCTGGGCGCGCGCCTTCCAGCGCACCACCTGTCTCTGGGTCTCGGTGGCGCCCGGATTGATTGCCACCACCCTCACACCGTCGTCCAGGCTGCCGGTTCCCAAGCATTGCGAGAATGCCATCAGAGCGGCGTTGCCGGCGGCGCCGGCGACGTTCTTCGAGGTCGGGTGAAACGGCGAGGTGCCGATGATGTTGACGATCACCCCCCGCCGGCGCGCAGCCATGCTGCGATAAACTTCGCGACTCAGGTTGATGTAACCGAAGATCTTCAAGTCCCAGGCAGAACGCCACCGCGCCTCGTCGATCTCGTCCACCGAGCCCTGCGGCACGCTGCCCGCGTTGTTGACCAGGATGTCGATCGGTTCGCAGGCTGCAGCCAGCGCCGCAGCGGCGCCCGCCGCCCCGAGATCGCTCGCATGGGTAGCTACCGAGGCGGCGCCGAGCGCGCCAAGCGAACGCGCGGCCTCGCCAAGTGCCACGGCATTGCGGGCTGCCAGCATGAGGTGGCAGCCCTCGGCCGCAAAGCCCTGGGCGATTCCCAGGCCGATGCCCTGGGAGGCACCAGTGATCAGTACACGCTTGCCGGAAAGATGAAGGTCCAATCGAGGCTCCAGGAATGATCGTGTTGGGAGTGGTTGGGGCGGTTGGGAGTGGTTGGGGTGGTTGGGAGTGGTTGGGGTGGTTGGGGGTGGTTGGGGGTGGTTGTACCTTGTCGCTGCGATTGTCGCTGCAAATCAGGCCGGCCCTGCCGCACCCGTTGCGGCCGGTGCCTCGCCGGTCGTGTCCTTGAGCACGCCTGCCTGGAACATTGCCGCGATGCGCTGCGCGTCCCATTGCAGCACCTCGGCCAGCACGCTTGCGCCATCGGCGCCCAGGGACGGCGGGTAGGTACTTGTGGCCGGGGCCTCGCCGACGAACTTTATCGGATTGCCAGCGACCGAAATCTGGTGACCGCGCCCATCGTCCAGCGGCAGCACCATCTGGCGATGCAGGACCTGAGGATCGCTCAGCGCCCGGTCCAGCGTATTGACGCTGCCCACCGGGATGCCGCTGGCGCGAAAACGCTCGACCCAGTGTGCCGCTGGCTGTGCGAGGAAAGCCCGGTCCAGGGCCGGCAACAGCACATCGCGGTGGGCATGCCGATCGGCATTGGTGCGAAAGCGTGGGTCTTCCAGCATCGAGGCCACGCCCAGTTCGCGCGCCATGTCTTCCCACATTCGATCGGTGTTGGCGCAGACGACCACGTTCACCCCGTCGCCGGCGATGAAGGTGCGATAGGTCGCGAACGAATCATGTGCCCGGCCCTGGGTGCCGGGCACCACGCCGGCGATCAGGTGATAGGCCGCCTGGTAGGTCAGCATCGACACCTGGCAGTCGAGCATCGAGATGTCGATCTGCTTGCCGGCGCCGGTGCGCGCGCGCTCGAACAGCGCCGCCTGGATCGCGATCACCGAGAACATGCCCGCAGCCAGATCACCGAGCGGCACCCCGGAGCGCACCGGCAACCCGCCGCTCTCGCCGGTGAGACTCATGCCACCGGACAGCGCCTGCACGATCATGTCGTAGGCCGGCAGCTCCCGATACGGGCCGTCCTGGCCGAAGCCGGAGATGCTGCACCAGACCAGCCCGGGGTGGGTGGTCGCAAGCGCCGCATAGTCCAGACCGAGCTTGGCCGCGACGCCGGGCCGGAAGTTCTCGATCACCACATCGCTGTTCAACGCGAGTTCGCCCACCATCGCCTTGCCATCGGCATGCTTCATGTCGACCGCGACGCTCTTCTTGTTGCGGTTCACACTCAGGTAATAGGCGCTGTCGCGATCGACGAAATACGGCGGGATCGTGCGTGAGGAGTCGCCCCCATGCGGTTCGATCTTGATCACCTCGGCACCCAGATCGCCGAGGATCTGGGTGGCATAGGGCCCGGACAGGAACTGGGTCAGGTCGAGCACCCGCACACCCTTCAGAGGCTGCGCGCCGCCCGGCGCTGGCGACCGGGCCGCGGACGGCGACCCGGTGACCGATGCGGGTCCCGAAGCCGGGCGGTTCGTTTGTTCTGCGCTCATCCGGATCGACTCCTCATGCGCTTGCGCGCGTCCGATGGCCGAGGCTGGCCGACAGTGCGTTCGCCAGACTGGCCGCACAACCGGAGAACTCCGCTTCCCGACTGGCGTCGTAGCGATGCTCCGGAATGGTGAAACCGAGCGATCCAATCACTCCGCCGTTGGCGCCGAACACCGGTGCAAAGATACCGACCGCACCGGTGATACGCTGCCCGAAGGACAGCGCGTAGCCACGGGCGCGGATCGCCGCCAGATCCTGCAGCAACGCGCGCCTGGCCGGCAGCGCCTTCACCGCCGCGTGAGTCGCGGCGTGATTGGCGGCGTGATTCGCGGCGTGATTCGCAGCGAGATTCGCAGCGTTACTGCCAGGCGCCGCCGACTCGCGGGCGAATGCCGCGGCCTGCTCGTCGACTGGCAGCCAGGCGAGGATCGAGCGCCCGGAAGCTCCGACAAGCAGCGACTGCGCCTCGTTGCTGCGTACCCGATAGCCCAGCGGATGGCTGGATTCATGGTACGAGGCAAAACTCAGCCGATGCTCGCGCGGCAGGTACAGGCACAGATAAGCGGTCTCGTTCACTGCCGCGACCGCCTGCTCCAGAAACGGTGCAGCGATCGCCTGCAGCGGATGTTCGTTGAACACCACCGAGGCGAGACGGAAGAACTCGCGCCCCACCCGGTAGGTGGGTGTATCCGGATCGCGCTCGACCATGCCTTCGCGCATCAGCAAATAGAGCAGCCGGTGCACGGTGGACGCTGCGAGCCCGAGCTCCGCCGAGACCCGCTTGATCTGGGTGCCGCCGCCGGACTCGGCAACCACCCGCAGCACCGCGATCGTGCGCGCGACCGTACCGGTATCGGCGGTCGTACCGCTGGACGCAGCGGTCACGATGGGTGGCGGGTTGTGGCGGCTGGGCATCAGGAGCGAAGGGGACAGGACGAGAGGACGGGCAGGCGCGGGAGTTCGGGTCGACCGCGCGGCTCAGACGCCGAACATATGGATCGAGCAGGCCCCGTGATCGAAGCCGGACGTGCCGCCCCCAGTCACATGGGTCAACCCGACCCTGGCGCCATCGACCTGGCGCGCCTCGCACCGACCCTGCAACTGGCGCACGATCTCGACGATCTGCGCCGCACCGCTGGCGCCGATCGGATGGCCCTTGGACAGCAGGCCGCCACTGGGATTTACCGGCACCCGCCCACCGATCGAGGTCACGCCATCACGCAGCAGACCGACCGCCTCGCCGCGTCCGCACAGGCCAAGTGCTTCGTAATAGAGCAGTTCTGCAATGGTGAATGCGTCATGGCATTCGAGAACATCGATATCCTTCGGGCCGAGCCCGGTCTCTTCATAGAGTTCACCAGAGCAGCGCTGGGTGATCTCGGGCATCGTCATGTCCCGGAAGCCGGGCACGTACTTACCCGAGGCCAGATGCGATCCGAGCACCCGTACCGGCCGGCTGCTGTGTGTCGCTGCCCGTTCGGTCGGGCAGATCACCACCGCGGCGGCGCCGTCTCCGGTCGGGCAGCACTGCAGCAGCGTCAGCGGGTCGGCGATCCGGCGCGAAGCGAGTACTTCCTCGACCGTGGTCTCGGTACGGAACTGCGCGTCCGGATTGAGCGCGCCATGACGCCGGGCCTTGACCGCCACCGCGGCCAGATCCTGTTCGCTCGCACCAAAGTCATGCAGGTAACGCTGCGCCCGCATCGCGTACAGCGCCGGCATCACCATGCCATTGGTGACCTCTATGTCGTCCTGATCGAGGGGCAGCGTACCGCCACCGAGCTTGGTCAGCTGCTCCACGCCGAACACCAGAACGTATTCGTAGAGTCCGGCAGCCACTGCGACCCAGGCTTCGCGGAACGCGGTCGCGCTGCTCGAGCAGGCGTTCTCGCAGTTGACCACCGGGATGCCACTCATCCCGGTATCACGCGCGACCCGCTGCCCGGGCATCCAGCCCGAGGTGGCGGTGCCGGCATAGATCGCCTCGATCTGCCTCGGCTCCAAGCCGGCCTCGCGCAACGCCTCGCGCACCGCGGGCTGCGCGAGCTGCGGCACGGTCGAATCGCGATACTTGCCGAAGCGGATCATGCCGGTGCCGATCACCGACACCGGGCGCAGGTTTGCATGCATCGGTATCTCCTTGAAGCTGGGCGAGGCGCGCAGGCCGCTCAGCGTGGTCAGCGCGCTCAGCGTGTTCCGCGCGGCGTGAACCAGTACTGGAACGCGGGCGCCGACCCGCCTTTTGGATCGTCGATCGGCTCTATTCTCACGCCGACTTCTGCGTCTGGCACGAGCGCTGACGCCCCCTCGACCTTGCCGAACACCCGCACACCCTCGGGCAGATCGACATAGCCGATCGTGTAGGGCGTCTCCCAGGCCGCAGGCGCCACATGCACGGTCGAGAACGCGTACAACACGCCATGCCCGGACAGCGACAGCGGCTTCATCTCTTCGCTGTTACAGGACGGACACACCTGCGCCGCCGGGAAGATGCGGGTGCCGCAGGCCGCGCACTCGGCGCCGCACAGACGCGGGCTGCCATCGACGGCGTGGGTCACATCGGATGCGCGCAGTGTGCGGCCGGTGGTAGGCGGTCGGCGTGTCTCGGCAGGGGCCGGACTGGACATTCGTTTTCCTCCCGAAGCGGCCACGCAGAAGCCATCGGCTCCCGCGATTGAAGTTCCGTTTAACGGAATCTTGTTGCGGTCACAGAAATGATACGCAAGTCGATGCCGGTAGGCAACTCGGGCCCGGAAGGGGATGATCTGTCCAGGATCGAGCAGAACCGGTGCGACCGACCAGGCTGATCGCTGCCCCTCGGCACGTTAACTGCTTGACCTGGATCGTCCCGATTGAAGGGGACGCCCATAGGGAGCTCGAGTCGCGATGTCAGAACGCATGCAGGAAAACACCTTGTCCCGGCGGGCATGGATTGCAACGACGTGGGGTTCCTGTGCAGGCAGGCTCGCCGGAGTCAGTGCCACACGCGCGCTTTTGGCGGCACTCATTGGCGCGACCGGATTGGCAATGACCGATGCCAGCGCCCAGACCTGGCCGTCCCGCCCGGTGCGCCTGGTTGTCCCCTTCGGCCCAGGCGGCTCGAGCGACATCACCGCCCGCGTGTTCTCCGAGAAGCTGGCCGATCGCCTCGGTCAGCAGGTGGTGGTCGACAACCGTCCAAGCGCCGGCGGAATCGTCGCTGCCGAACTGGTGGCGCGAGCAACGCCCGATGGCCATACGCTGGTGGTGTCCAACGTCTCGCCGCATACCGTGTCGCCGGTGATCTTCCCGAAGGTGAACTATGACCCGGTGAAGGATTTCACTCACATCGCGTTCATCGGAACGGTACCGGTGGTGCTGATCGTGCATCCGGACTTTCCGGCGCGCAGCGTCGCTGATTACATCAAGCTGGCCAAGGCCTCTCCGGGGAAGATCAACTTCGGCAGCGCCGGCAACGGCACCGTGGGCCATGTGGTGGCCGAGATGTTCCAGGTGGTCACCGCCACCCGGCTCACGCATGTGCCGTATCGCAGCTCGGTGTTCATGTTCACCGATCTGCGTACCAACGCGATTCCCTCGTCATTCGATGCCCTGCCGCAGAACACCGAGAACATCAAGGCGGGCCTGGTGAGACCGCTGGCCGTGTCTTCGCGCACCCGGGTCGTCACCGCGCCGGACATTCCCACCTTCGTCGAACTGGGCTACCCCGATCTGGTCGGGGAGAACTGGCTCGGCTTCTCTGGCCCGGCCGGGGTGCCGGCGCCTGTGGTGACACGACTGCATGCCGAGATGATGCAGCTTGCCAAGGAGCCGGACGTCGTCGCCCGGATGCGCAGCTTTGGCATCACCCACCAGCCGCTGACCCCGGCGCAGTTCAGTGCCTACGTGGCAAAGGAGTTCGCGCGCTGGAAGCCGATCCTGCAGGCGGCGAAGATCGACGTGAACTGAAGGACAGTGCTAGACGCAGCGCTCGAGCGCTGCGACCAGTGCGGCCGTGCGCGGACTCGGGCCCTTGCGATCATGCAGGTGGCTGGTGCCATAGGCGAAGCCCAGGCCCAGATCGGGATCGGCGAATGCAGCCGCGCCGCCGGCGCCGCCGTGACCGAATGAACGCGGATTGCTGTTCATCGGCACGCCGCTCGCGCCCCCGAGCAGCAGCCCCATGGCCATGCGCCGCTCCTGCATCGAGGTCTGTTCGATGGCCCACCACTGTTCAGTAGTGGCCCGCGCCAGCGCGGCAGATGAAATCGGCAGCTGGCGCCGGCCGGCCCGGCATTGGGCCAGATGTCCGAACAGTGTGGCCACTGCGCGCGGTGTGCCATGGCCGTTGATCGATGGAATCTGCGCGCGCCGAAATGCGTCGTCGTTGAACGTCTGAGGACGCAACGTCGCCACCGAGGTGAAGGCCAGTGACGTGTGGTCGGTGGCGCCGAAGATGGTGCCTGAGTAGTCACAGAAGATCTCCGCCACCGGCGCGGTCACGTCCGCGCGAATACCGATGAAGTAATCGAACGCTCCAGGCGGTCCGGCCAGCTCGCGCAGGAACTGGCCAGGCAGCATGCCGGTGACCCTGCGGATCAGCTCGCCCAGCATGAAGCCCATGGTGACCGGATGATAGGCAGGCACACTGCCTGCGGGCCACAGCGCCGGCTCGGCAGCGATTGCATCGGTCATCTGCTGCCAGTCGTACACGGCATCGATCGGCAGTTCCTGCGCAAGGGCCGGTACACCGGCGCGATGATCGAGCGCATGGCGCACCAGCACGTCCTGCTTGCCGGCCTGCGCGAACTCGGGCCAGTAGGCCGCTAGCGGACGATCCAGGTCGATCTGCCCGCGATCGGCCAGCACATGCACCAGTACTGCGGTCACGGCCTTCACTACCGACATCATGCAGACCAGCGTGTCGGCGTCCCAGACAACGGTGCCGGCCCGATCACGCCAGCCGCCCCACAGATCGACCACCAGGCGCCCGTCGCGCCAGACCGCAACCGCCGCGCCATGCTCCTCGCGCGCGCGAAAGTTCTCTTCGAATGCATCACGCAGATGCAGATACTGCGGTTCGCAGACGCCCTGTACCTGCTGCCTGCTCACGCCCGCACTCACAACGGCACCCGCGCCAGCGGCGGCTCGCGGCGATGCCAGTCGGTGCTCCGCTGATACGCGTGCCCGGCGCGCAGCAGCCGCGCCTCGGCAAACGGCCGCCCGATCAGCTGAAAGCCCGCAGGCATGCCGTTCTCGGTGAATCCGCAGGGCACCGACAGCCCGGGCAGACCGAGAAAGTTCAGGTTGCGTGTACATCGGGTCAGGCCCACGATCACCCGCTGCACGTCAGCCGCCGTGCCCACCTCGGTCTGTGCGAGCTTGGGCACCTGCATCGGAATCACCGGCGCAAACAGCACATCCGCCTGGCTGAATGCGCTGTGCACGAACTGCTGCAGAATCCGGCCACGCAGCGCAAGTGCCTCGAGATAGCGGGTGGCCGGCACATGAAAGCCGGACTCGATCCGGCTGCGCATGAACAGCGAATAGTCCTGCGGCCGCTCCCGCATCCAGCGCCCGTGCATCGTCGAGGCCTCCACCTTGGCCACCGCATCGCTGATCGTGAACAGCCGCTGCTGGTCGGGCACTTCGACCTCGACTACGCGCGCACCCAGACCAACCAGTACCTCGAGCGCCGCATCCAGCAGTGCCTGCACCGAGGCGTCGACGTCGTCGAAGAAGAACGCTGTCGGCACCCCGATGCGCAGCCCCTCGATGCCATGACCCAGCTGTGTTGCATAGTCCGGAACCGGCAGATCGGCAGTCGTCGGGTCATTGATGTCGCGTCCTGCCAGCACCTGGGTGAGCGCGGCGCAGTCTTCGACAGTGCGGGCGAGCGGCCCGACCGTGTCGAGCGACCATACACGG
>JBBRCD010000164.1:0-8468 GCA_038205245.1 Burkholderiales bacterium | reverse complement strand
TCACCGGCTAAGTTCCAGCGTCGCACCAACGGTGGCGGTCCGGCCCGGCGCCGGCTCGTAGAAGCGCCGGTTGGTCTCGCCGACGATCACCGAGCCGAGATACTCGCGACCGGTGATGTTGTCGACACGCACGAAGCCGTTCAGCCGCCATCCCTTGCCCTGGCGCAGGAAACCCGCACGCAGGTTGCCCACTACATAACCTGGCGCAGATTCGCTGTTCTGGTCGTTGACGAACACCTTGCCGCTCTGCCGTACCTCCGCCCCGGCGAAGAAACCGCTGGGCACATGGCGCCACACCGCCTCGGCAAACGCCAGGCTCCTGGCGACCCCAGGCAGCCGGTTGCCTGCCTGTACGGTCACCGCCGGCGAGCCGGACGAGAACGAATCACGGAAGGTCGCATCGAGCAGCGTCCAGGCCAGCGCGGTCTCGAAGCCATGGCTGTACTTCTGGCGCCATGCCAGCTCGATGCCCTCGCGGCGGGTACCGGCTGCGTTCTTGAAATCGGTCCGCCCCCCGGACGAGCCGTTGACCACGATCTCATCGTCGACCGAAATGCGAAACAGCGCCAGGTTGACCATGCCGCTGTCGCCAGTGAGGGCCTTGACGCCGACTTCGCGATGCAGACTGTCCGCGGGCTTGAGCGCGAAGTTCAGACCGGTCGCACCGCCGGGACGATAGGCGAGCTCCGCGAACGTCGGCGTTTCGAAACCGCGCCCGGCGTTGGCGTACACGTTGATCAGCGGGGTCACGCGCCAGATCACGCCGGCCGACGGCGTCATACGCGCAAAGTCGACCGCACCGCTATCGTCCGGGTTACCGGCCGCAATGAACTGGTCGCGCGAATCGAAGCGCACCCGGCTGTGGCGAACGCCGGCGAGAATGCCGACCCTGGGCAAGGCCTGCCACTCGGCCTGCGCGTAGAAGTCGGTATTGCTCACCTGATTGTCTTCGTCGCGTTTGCGCGCCCCGGCAACACCGTTGTTGTTGATGAGACCGAGCCGGCGCTCCGACTGCCGGTCGTAGTCCACCCCGACCGAGACCGTGAGGCGGCGCTCGGCCAGCCGGGTGTCGCGGGTCCAGCGCAGCCCCAGTCCGCCGAACGCGCGGTCCAGGTCGACCACCCCGCCGGAACTGGTCGCGGCCGCCTGCGCGGCCACCGGGATGGCCAGATACTGCGTGACCTGGCGATCACCGAGATAGACCCGTGCATGCAGCGCGTCGCCGCCCGCCAGTGGCAGATCCCAGGTCAGGCCCGCCTGGCTCTGCGCCACGCTCTTGCGGGTATTGAAGGCATAGGCGCCAGTGCCGGCCTGGCGCCGGTTCTGGGCGACCTGCGCCGCAGTGAGGCCTAGCGGATCCCTCGTCTCCGGCTGGTCGAGGGCATTGGCGATCAGCGTGACCGTTCCGGAGGACCCGAGCTCGTACTTGAGCTTCGCGTTCACCTGATCCCGCCGCACCCCGCTGTGATCACGATAGCCGTCGCTCTCGAAGCGCGAGCCACCGACCAGCAGGTTGAGCGGGCCATGCTGGCCGCCGTATTGCGCGCCCAGCTTCGAGGTGCCGTGGCTGCCGGCGAGCGCGCTCGCCGATACGGTTGGATTCGCCGGCCCGTCCGCGGTGAAGATCTGCACCACTCCGCCAGAAGCGTTTCCATAGAGGCTGGAAAACGGACCTCGCATCACTTCGATGCGCTGCGCCGAGGCCAGGTCGAACGACGCGGCCTGGCCCTGACCATCGGGCATGGTGGCAGGAATGCCGTCGGCGATCAGCCGGACGCCGCGCACCCCGAACGCGGCGCGTGCGCCAAAACCGCGCGATGAGATCTGCAGGTCCTGTGCATAGTTCTGCCGGTTCTGCACCGCGATACCAGGCACACGCCCGAGCACTTCAGACAGATTGACCTGGGCGTTGCCTTCGCGGATCGTGCGCTGATCGATGCTGTCGATCGACACTGGAAGATCCATGCTGTCGCGCTCGACGCGCGAGGCGCTGACCGTCACTTCAGGCAGCACGACCACCGGCCGTGGCGCCGCTGCGTCCTGCGCCTGCGCCACCCGGCTGGACGCCAATGCAGCTGCAACCAGCATCATCACCTTTATCTGCACCGACGCTCCTCGCCGCCTTGTGCCCGGTCACGCCGGGTTTGACCTTGTACCCGGGAACACCGGGTTCGATCGACCGCCTGATGCACAGCTGCCTGGACCACGTCGAACACGACGCGGGCGCTGCGCTTGCGTGTTTATCCGGTCCGCCTCAGCCGCGCAGGATCGTCGCCACTGCCTGCGCGCCGATCCCCTCGCCACGTCCGGTGAACCCGAGATGCTCGGTGGTGGTCGCCTTGACATTGACGCAGTCGGGCGAGACCCCGAGATCGGCCGCGATGTTGGCCACCATCGCCGCGACATGGGGCGCCATCCGTGGCGCCTGCGCGATGATCGTGGCATCGACATTGCCCACCCGCCAGCCGCCCGCTGCCACCAGCGAACACACATGGCGCAGCAGCGTGCGGCTGTCTGCGCCCTTCCAGCGCGCATCGGTGTCCGGAAAATGCCGGCCGATGTCGCCCAGTGCCGCCGCGCCAAGCAGCGCATCGCAGATCGCATGCAGAAGCACGTCGGCATCCGAGTGCCCCTCCAGTCCGCGCTCGTACGCGATGTCGACGCCACCGATGATCAGCCGGCGTCCGGCCACCAGCGCATGTACGTCGAAGCCCTGCCCGATTCGAACCGGCGGTGGTGGGGGCTGTGGTGAGGGCTGTGTTGAGGACTGTGGCGAGGACTGTGGTGAGGGCGTGTCGCTCATTGCGGTTTCTCCAGCAGGCGGCCGGCGAGTTCCAGATCGCCTGGCCAGGTCACCTTCAGGTTGCGCGGATCGCCAGGGACGAGTTGCGGTTGCGCACCAGCGAGTTCGATCGCCTGTGCCTCATCGGTCACGCCACTGCCCGCCGCCAGCAGCGCGGCCAGCAGTGCCCCATGCCGGAACATCTGCGGTGTCTGCGCCGACCACAACCCCTCGCGCGGCTGGGTCGATTGCACCACACCGTGGGCGTCGGCGCGCTTCAGGGTGTCGGCCACCGGCAGTGCAAGCAGACCGCCGACCGGATGATCGGACAGCGTATCGATCAGCCGTGCGAGTGACTCTGGCGGCAGGCAGGGACGTGCAGCGTCATGCACCAGGATCCAGTCCAGCGCATCGACCCGTGCTACCAATGCCTGCAGTGCCCGGGTCACGCTCTGCGCCCGGGTGTCCCCGCCACACGCAAGCGTCTGGACGCGCGATGAATCAGCCGGAGTCGAATCAGCAGCAAGCGTGGCCGCACATCCGGAGTTGGCGAAATCGGTGTCGTCCGGCGCGAGCACGATGAACACCCGATCGATGCGCGCATCGGACAACAGCGCATGCACCGTATGCACCAGCAGCGGCCGCCCGCTGACCGGCAGGTACTGCTTGGCGACCGCAGCACCCAGACGCTCGCCCCGGCCCGCAGCGGGAACCAGCGCATAGTGTTTCACCGGCGGCGCACCGGGACGTCCACGGTACCCGGCGATGGCCGGCAGCGGTGGCGACGAGGCGAGGTGGGCACGGACGGCAGAGCAATAGCCATTGCCCCGATTATAGGGCCTCATCGCGCACCGCCCTCACTGACCTTGTCCACTGACTCTGTTCACTGACTCTGTCCACTGACTCTGTCCACTGACCCTGTTCGACAACCCTGCCAAGTCCGAGATCGTGCTTACCGCCACGAACGGCCACCGGGTCGAGTTCCATGGCCGGGCCGCTGAACAGAATCGGGAGCGACCGGCATCGGCCGGGAAGCGCTGGCTGCGCGGCTATAATCGCGCTCCTTCGATCGAGCCCCTTCCGTGTTTCTTCCAGCACCAGCTCCGATCCGCGGCCAGCGGATGCGCGTCGCGCCGTTGGCGCCCTCATCAGACGCACTGGCGATCGCGACCTGGGCACGCCGCCTGGGACCGATCGCCGTGTTCTGCGCAGACGCGCCAGACAGCCAGCGGCTGCTGGAGGAAGTCGCCTGGTTCGATCCAACACTGCGTATGCACCAGTTGCCCGACTGGGAGACGTTGCCCTACGACGCGTTCTCGCCGCACCAGGATCTGATCTCCGAGCGGCTGGAAACCCTGTGGCAGATCACCCAGGGTGCGCTCGATGTGCTCATCATGCCCCTCACCACCGGGTTGTATCGGCTCGCCCCAGCCGAGTTTCTCGCCGGCTACACCTTCTTCTTCAAGCAGGGCGAGGCGCTCGATGTCGATCGCTTCCGCCAGCGACTCGCCTTTGCCGGCTATGCGCATGTGTCCCAGGTGGTCTCACCCGGGGAGTTCAGTTTTCGCGGCGGGGTCATCGACCTGTTCCCGATGGGCAGCGCCCTCCCCTACCGGCTCGACCTGTTCGACCAGACGATCGAGACCATCCGCACCTTCGATGTCGACTCCCAGCGGAGCATCTACCCGGTGCAGGAGGTGCGGCTGCTGCCGGCGCGCGAGTTTCCGCTGGACGATGCGGCGGTCACCCGCTTCCGGCAGAACTTCCGTGCCTCGATCGAGGGTGACCCGTCCAAGCGACGCCTGTACAAGGATGTGAGCAACCGGGTCGCCCCGGCCGGCATCGAGTACTACCTGCCGCTGTTCTTCGATCACACCGCAACCGTGTTCGACTACCTGACCGCCGGTTCAACGCTGGTGGTCCATGGCGATGCCCATGGCGCGGCAACCCGCTTCTGGAACGACACCCGCGCCCGCCATGAACTGCTGCGCGGCGACCCGGACCGGCCGCTGCTGCCGCCAGAGCAACTGTTTCTCTCTGCCGAGCAGTTCTTCATCGCCGCACGCGAGTATGCGCGCGTCGATATGGTCACCACCCGGGCGGCAACGCACCCGGATGGATCGGCAGGCAGTCCGATCGAGTCCGCGATCGCCTCGGCAGCGGCGCAGGACACACGCTCTGACCAAGGTGAGCGCAACGACGGCAACCGCGACGACGGCAGTCGCCACGAGTTCGACCGCCACGAAGATGATCGCCGCGAAAACACTGGCATGGACGACACCGCGGACGACCGCACACCCGGCGGCGGCCCGGATATCGGCAGCGCGGTCACCGCACCGCTGCCGCTGCTGGCGATCGATCGCAAGGCCGATCGTCCATTGACCCGATTGGTCGAGTTCTGCGCACACCAGTCCAGTGCGGGCGGGCGCGTCCTGCTGATCGCAGAAAGTCTGGGTAGGCGCGAAACCCTGGCCCAGATGCTGGCCGAACACCAGATGACGTTCGAGCCGATCACGAGCTACGCGCAGTTCGAGAGTTCCGCGGCGCCGTTGATGCTCGGCACCGGGCCGCTTGCCAATGGTTTCATGGTGCCCGGCGCCGGCATCGCGCTGGTCACCGAGGCCGAGATCTATGCCCTTCAGGCACGCACCCGCACTGGCCGCGCCGGACGACGCATCTCGACCGAGAACATGCTGCGCGATCTGTCCGAGGTCAAGATTGCCGACCCGGTGGTGCATGAGCAGCACGGCATCGGCCGCTACGCCGGGCTGGTGTCGCTCGACCAGGGCGAGGGGGTAACCGAGTTCCTGCAGCTCGACTATGCGGACGGCGACAAGCTCTATGTGCCGGTTGCACAGCTGCACCTGATCAGCCGATACACCGGCGGACCGATCGAAGCGGCAACGCTGCACCGGCTGGGCAGCGGTCAGTGGGAGAAGGCCAAGCGCCGGGCGGCGAAGAAGGCGCGCGACACCGCTGCCGAGCTGCTCAACCTGTACGCGCAGCGCGCTGCACGCAAGGGCCATGCGTTCAAACTCAAGCCGCATGAGTACGAGATGTTCGCCGCTGGCTTTCCGTTCGAGGAAACCGTCGACCAGGCCGCAGCGATCGAGGCGGTCATCGGCGACCTGACCCGCGGCAAGCCGATGGACCGGCTGGTCTGTGGCGATGTCGGATTCGGCAAGACCGAAGTCGCGTTGCGTGCGGCGTTCATCGCGGTCAGCGAAGGCAAGCAGGTGGCGGTCCTGGTGCCGACCACCCTGCTCGCCGAGCAGCACCACCAGACGTTCTCCGACCGTTTCGCCGAATGGCCGGTGAAGGTGGCCGAGCTGTCGCGCTTCAAGTCGGCGAAAGAGCAGAACGTCTCGCTAGCCGGCCTGGCAGACGGCCGGATCGACATCGCAATCGGGACCCAGCGGCTGATCCAGGCGGACGTGAAGTTCGCCAACCTGGGCCTGGTGATCATCGACGAAGAGCACCGGTTCGGCGTACGCCAGAAAGAGCGGCTCAAGTCGCTGCGAGCCGAGGTGGATGTGCTGACGCTCACCGCCACCCCGATTCCGCGTTCTCTGGCGATGGCGATGGAGGGGCTGCGCGACTTCTCGGTGATCGCCACCGCGCCGCAGAAGCGGCTGGCGATCAAGACCTTCGTCTCGCGCACCTCGGACGGGCTGATCCGGGAAGCCTGCCAGCGCGAGCTGCGCCGGGGCGGCCAGATCTACTTCGTGCACAACGATATCGGCACCATCGCCCAGCTCGAAGAGAAGCTGATCCGGTTGATGCCCGAGGCGAGGATACGCATTGCCCACGGCCAGATGCGCGAGCGCGAGCTGGAATACGTGATGCGCGACTTCTACCAGCAGCGCTTCAACCTGCTGCTGTGCACGACGATCATCGAGACCGGCATCGACGTGCCAAGCGCCAACACGATGCTCATCGACCGCGCCGACCGTTTCGGGCTGGCGCAGCTGCACCAGTTGCGCGGGAGGGTCGGCCGCTCGCATCATCAGGCCTATGCCTACCTGCTCACCCACGATGAAGCACCGGTCAGCGCCGATGCGCGAAAGCGCCTGGATGCGATCCAGATGATGGAAGAACTCGGCTCGGGCTTCTACCTCGCCATGCATGATCTGGAGATTCGCGGCGCGGGCGAGGTGCTCGGCGACAACCAGTCCGGCGAGATGCAGGAGATCGGTTTCGGCATGTACACCGAGATGCTGTCCTCCGCGGTGCGCTCGTTGCGCGCTGGTCGGGAGCCCGACCTGGACGCGCCCTTGTCGGTGACCACCGAAATCAACCTGCATGCGACCGCTGTGCTGCCCGAGACCTACTGCGCCGATATTCATGAACGACTGGTGCTCTACAAACGCCTGGCCAACTGCGAGGGCAGCGATGAGCTGGACGCGATGGCCGAGGAACTGGTGGACCGCTTCGGCGTCCTGCCCGAGCCGGCGCGCACCCTGGTCGAGACGCACCGGCTGCGCATTCTTTCGCGTCCTCTGGGCGTGATGCGTATCGATGCTGGCGCGAACGCGATCCAGCTGCAGTTCGTGCCCAACCCGCCGATCGATCCGCAGAAGGTGATCGCCCTGGTGCGCAGCCGCCCCGGACACCGCCTGGCCGGTTCGGAGAAGCTGCGCATCGACGTCTCGCTTGCCACCACCGGCGAGCGGGTGGCCCTGCTGCGCAAGACACTGCAGGCGCTGCAATGAGCCTCACCGCGTCTTCAGGCGCCACGGATGCCGCGCTCATCGTACAGGGCACCGAGGTGGAAACCCGGGCGCTCAAGATGCTCGCCTCGTTGACCGGGTCGCGTTCGATCATGGGTCTGGGCCGCGGGGCGTTCCGCATGCTCGAAGCCAAGCCACATGATCATATCGCCGGCTTCTGCGCTGGCGAGCGGATCGACTGGGCCTGGGTGCCGCAGGCACGCCGGCTCGATGGGCTGAAGCTCGCCGCATTCGACATGGACTCGACCCTGATCACCATCGAGTGCATCGACGAACTCGCCGATTTCGCCGGACGCAAGGCTGAAGTGTCGGCGATCACCGCCGCGGCGATGCGCGGCGAACTCGACTATCCGCAGAGCCTGCGCCAGCGGGTGGCGTTACTGGCCGGCGTCCCGGCCTCGGCGCTGCAGAGCGTCCATGACGAGAGACTGCACCTGTCGCCCGGTGCCGAATCCCTGCTGCGCCGGTTACGCCAGCTCGGGGTGAAGACCCTGCTGGTCTCCGGCGGGTTCACCTTCTTCACCGACCGGCTGCGCGACCGACTGCAGATCGACTTCACCCGCTCCAACACCCTGGCGATCGAAGACGGCAAGCTCACTGGCGAGGTGATCGGCCAGATCGTCGATGCCGACGAGAAGGCGGCGGAACTCGCCCGCCGGATGGACGCGCTCGGCTTGAGTGCTGCGCAGGTGCTGGCGGTCGGCGATGGCGCCAACGACCTGAAGATGATGGCGCTCGCCGGGGTCAGTGTTGCCTGGCGCGCCAAGCCCGCGGTACAGCAGGCCGCGACCCATGCGCTGAATCATTCCGCGCTGGACGCGGTGCTGAACCTCTACACCCCCGGGGGGGGGGGGGGCGCCCCCCCCCCCCCCCCCCCCCCCGGCCCCGCCCCCAGCCCGGCCCCCCCGCGAAACGGGGTGGGCAGAAAAGCCCGACCCGGCCCGCCGAGCCGCCAC
>JBBRCD010000163.1:0-8797 GCA_038205245.1 Burkholderiales bacterium | reverse complement strand
GGGCTTCGACCCGTTCGGCCCGGGCACGGCTAACCCGGGGCTGGATGCCCAGCAGAGCACGGCTGACCTGTTCGTGAACCTGCTGGGCAGCGCCCCGCTGGGCTTCTTCAGTCAGACGGTTAGCCTGAGCGGGTTCTCGTTCAATGGCTTCGGCCTCGATCTGCCGACCAACGCGCAACTGGTGCTCAGCGGCACCATCGTCGATGGCACCGGCACCACGGTCATCCCGCTGCCCCCGAGCGCCTGGCTGCTGCTCGGCGGGCTGGGGCTGTTCGGCTGGCTGGGGCGGCGGCGGCAGGCGGCGATCCAGGCCTGATCGAAGCCTGATGGGGGGACAGACCCGAAGGGTCTGGCCCCACGGCGCGGCGGATCGGATGGACTGATCGGGGACGGACCCTCAGGGTCTGTCCCCTCTTCGGATACATTGCGACTCCTGGCCAGGACGCTTTCCACCTCGCGCTATGAGTTGATGGCCGAGGTGGGACACGTACCGCGCAAGCGCGGACCCGTGGCGCAGATTCAGCAGCACCTGGAGCGCATCAGACAACTGCCCAAGCCCAGGCAACGCGCGGTGAGGGACGTGATCGAGGCCTTGCTCGCACAACAAGGCCGCTGGAAAGGAGACGCCCGATGAATGCAATCGTGATCGAGCACGTACCGGTGGCTGAGTCGCCGCCGGCGTGGCGCGCCAAGCTGGCCAAGGCAGCCGGTGCCACCGTGACGGTGCACATCGAGGAAGAGGCGCAAGCCGCAGAGGTCGAGGCGTTCGCGACCGACGATCTGCTGTTCGGCAGGTGGCGCGATCGTGAACACATGGTCGACGTGGCTGGCTATGTCCGCTCGATTCGCGCCTCGCGTTTCAATGACGACGGCACGCAGCGCAAGGATTGAAATCGCCGATGCTGATCGACTCGGATGTGACCTTGCGCAGGCCTTCACCTTTCCATGTTCTAACCGTGCATCGGCGCTCGCAATGGGCACAGGCCCGGGGGTCTGCCCCCAGGCTGCGGCTGGGTGGACCGGCGTCGGCAGACGGTTGAGGCTTGATTGGGGACAGACCCTAAGGGTCTGTCCCCGCTTCGGGTATCGTTCGCACCTCGCTTCGCCTGGGACAGCCCCCGAGGGCTCATCGAAGCCCGATCGGGGCCAGACCCTCAGGGTCTGTCCCCGGGTTGTCCCCCGGAGCCTACTGAGGAGTCGAACATGGCTGCATCGGCCGCTGACACGGACACGGAAGTCACCTACGCCGACATCGAGGCCGCTGCACGCTGCCTCGACGGCCACGCGCATCGCACGCCGGTGCTCACCTCGCGCACGATCGATCGGCGCACCGAGGCGAAGGTGTACTTCAAGTGCGAGAACTTCCAGAGGAGTGGCGCGTTCAAGTTTCGTGGTGCGTTCAACGCACTTTCGCAGCTCGATCGTGCGGCGCGTGATCGTGGGGTCGTCACCTACTCATCCGGCAACCATGCGCAAGCAGTGGCGCTGTCTGCGCAGTTGCTCGGTATTCGCGCCACCATCGTGATGCCGGACGATGCTGCTTCAGTGAAGCTCGAGGCGACCCGTGGTTACGGTGCCGAAGTGATCACCTACGACAAGACGAAGACCACGCGCGAGGCGATTGCGCGTGCACTCGCGGCTGAACGCGGCCTGACCGTGGTGCCGCCATTCGACGACCGCCATGTGATCGCCGGGCAGGGCACGGCGGCCAAGGAGCTGATCGAAGACGCCGGCCGGCTCGACTGGCTGCTGGTGTGCACCGGCGGCGGCGGCCTGACGTCGGGCTGCGCGATTGCTGCGGGCCATCTGTCGCCGGGATGCAGGACGGTCGGCGTCGAACCGGCCGCGGGTGACGACGCGACCCGATCGTTTCACACCGGCGTGCTGCACACCGTCGACAACCCGGACACGATCGCTGACGGCGCGCGTACCTCCGCCCTCGGCAAACTCACCTTCCCGCTGATTCGCCGCCATGTGCACGACATGGTCACGGTCGATGACGATCAACTGCTCGACGCGATGCTCTACCTGTGGGAGCGGATGAAGATCGTGGTCGAGCCCACCGGTGCGCTTGCTGCGGCTGCGCTGTTCGAGCGCAAGGTGCAGATCGAGCGCGGCGCACGCGTGGGCGTGATCGTCTCCGGCGGCAATGTCGATGTGCGCTCGATCTGCGGGTTGATCGCGCAGCGCGATGAACGCGCGGGTGGATGAAAGGAAAAGGCAGGAGAAGGACAAAAGGGGCCACACCCGAAGGGTCTGGCCCCGAGGCCGTTCCCTTCTCGCCTTGAAGCCCGATCGGGGACAGACCCTTGGGGTCTGTCCCCAGGTTCCCAGGCGGCCCCCTTTTCCCTGATGGCATAGAATGTGGGCCATGAGTCGGCGCCGAATCGCCGGGGAGGAGAACAGAAATGACCCTGCACAGTGATGCTCGCGTACGCGACGGCGAGGCAGGCGCTGCAGACGCTTCACGCGCGGCAGACGCTTCGATCGACGTGCTGGTGAGCGAAGTCGGGCCGCGCGACGGCCTGCAGAACACCAGCCAGTTCATGCCGACCGTGGACAAGCAGCGCTGGATCAGCGCAGCGGTCGCGGCCGGGCTGCGCGAAATCGAATGCTGCTCGTTCGTGCCGCCAAAGGTGATTCCGCAGATGATCGATGCGGAAGACGTGGTGCGTCATGCACTTACCCTCTCCGGCCTCACGGTGGCGGTGCTGGCGCCGAACCTGAAGGGCGGCCACCGTGCGCTGGCCAGTGGCGCCCACAAGATCACCATTCCGATCTCGGTGAGCCGCCGGCACAGCCTGGCCAATGTACGCATGACGACCGAGCAGGCGATCGAAGACGTGCGCCGCCTGTGCGCGCTGCGCGATTCCCTGTCGGTCGAGCGGCGCCCGAAGATAGAAGCCGGGCTGTCGACGGTGTTCGGCTGCACGATCGAAGGCCGGGTGTCGGAAGAGCAGGTGGTGCGCGATGCGGTCGCCTGCGTCGAGGCCGGTGTCGATGAAGTGGGGCTGGCTGACACCACCGGCATGGCTAATCCGGTGCAGATCCGCCGCGTGTTTCGCATGGTGCGCGCGGCCATCGGTGAGCGGCTCGGTGGCGCGCACCTGCACAACACCCGCGGCTTCGGTCTGGCCAACGTGGTGGCGGCGCTGGAAGAAAACGTGCGTACCTTCGACAGCTCGCTCGCAGGGCTGGGCGGCTGCCCATTCGCGCCAGGGGCCACCGGCAATATCGTGACCGAGGATCTGGTGTTCATGCTCCATGAGATGGGGCTGCGCACCGGTATCGATCTGGATCGGCTGATTGCCATCCGCGAATTGCTGGCAAGCAGCATTCCGGATGAGCCCCTGTATGGCTATGTGCCCGGCCTGTCCGGTGTTGCCCGACAGAGCATGGTGCTGGGCGTGGCATCGGGCTGACAGGCGGCCCCAGCGGAACCGGCGACCAAGCCGTCGAATACGGCAGCGGCAGCGGCAGCGGCAGCGCGGCTGACGACGGCGCCGGCTGGCACAGGACATGCTGCTCTCGACAAGTGTTCACGATCGGCCACGGTGGTCCACTCTTTTGGTACAGTGCGCCGCCCCAGGCCGTTTACCTTCCCCGCTGCCCGTTCCGGAGAGTTCCAATGCCGTGCTTCACCCGCCCCCGACGTTTCGCCCCGACCCTTGCCGCCTTGCTGCTTGCAGTTGCCGGTAACACCCTGCTCGGCAGCGTCGCCGCCCTGGCGCAGAAGGCCGAGGCCTGGCCGAACCGCCCGATACGTCTGGTCGTGCCGTTCCCGCCCGGTGGCGGCACCGATCTGGTGGGTCGCACCGTCGGCGCCAAGCTGTCCGAAGTGCTCGGGCAGACGGTGGTCATCGACAACCGCGGCGGGGCGGGCGGCAACATCGGCACCGAGATCGCCACCCGGGCCGAACCGGATGGCTACACGCTGCTGATCAGCTCGATCGGACCGATGGCGATCAATCCGACGCTGTATGGCGGAAAGCTGCCGTTCGACCCGCTGCGCGATCTGGCGCCGATCACGCACTCGTCCGAGGCGCTCAACATGCTGATGGTGCATCCATCGGTGCCGGCGACCAACGTCAAGGAGCTGATCGAGTACCTGCGCAAGAATCCGGGCAAGATGTCGTTCAGCACCTCCGGCATCGGGGCGACCGACCATCTGGCCGGCGAGCTGTTCAACCGGATGCTCGGGCTGTCGACGATCCATGTCCCGTACAAGGGCGGCGGGCCCGCCGCGGCCGATCTGGCCGGCGGCAATGTGCAGTTCAGCTTCAACACGGTGAGCGCCCAGGTCGGCCTGTGGAAGGCCGGCAGGCTGCGCGCGTTGGCGGTGACCTCACCCAAACGCCAGCCGCTGTTCGCGGATGTTCCGGCAATTGCCGAGACGGTACCAGGCTACGCGGTCAACAACTGGTACGGTTTCTTCGTGCCGGCCAAGACCCCGCGGGCGATCATCGATCGCTTCAACACCGAGATCAACCGGATACTGAAGATGCCTGACATCATCGAGCGCCACAACGCCGGAGGGATCGTGCCGGTCGGCTCGACGCCGGAAGAGTTCAGCCGGTTCATCCGCGCCGAATCGGAGAAATGGACCAAGGTGCTCAAGGAAGCCGGAATCAAGGCCGAGTGAATGAAGGCCGGGTGATTGCGCGCTATCTGGGCGCCATGTTTCCGACTCACACTCCGTCTGCAGAAAGGCTTCATGTCCTCTACCAAACGCGCTTCGAAACGTGTTTCGCGGAACGCTTCGAATTGCCCGCGGCGCGTAACGATCGCCCTGTGTTTGCCAAGGCTTGCGACCACGATTGCGATCACGATTGCGACCGCGACTGTGATCGCGCTTGCCCTGCCTGGCAGCGCTTATGCGCAGAAGGTGGAACAGTGGCCGAACCGCCCGATCCGCTTCATCATTCCGTTCGTGCCCGGCGGGGGCACCGATCTGGTCGGACGCACCCTGGCGCCCAAGCTGGCCGAGTCCCTCGGTCAGCAGGTGCTGATCGACAATCGCGGTGGCGCCGGCGGCAACATCGGCGTCGAGATCGCCACCCGGGCTGAGCCCGACGGCTACACCATGGTGCTGGGCACGATCGGCAACATCGCGGTGAACCCGTCGCTTTACGGCAATCTGCCGGTCGATCCGATCCGCGATCTGGCGCCGGTGTCGCAGACCTCGCTGGTGCTCAACATGTTGATGGTGCACCCGTCGGTGCCGGTCAACAGCGTCAAGGACCTGATCGAGTTCGCGAAGAAGAACCCGGGCAAGGTGACCTTCGGGTCCTCGGGCATGGGTGCGGCCGATCACCTGGCAGGCGAGCTGTTCAACCGGATGGCGGGCGTGCAGATGGTGCATGTGCCCTACAAGGGCGGCGGTCCGGCGATGCTCGACCTGATCGCCGGCAACATCACCCTGTCGTTCACCACGGTGGTGGCCGCCCTGCCGCACTGGAAGGCGGGCAAGCTGCGGCCGATCGCGTTCACCCTGCCACAGCGCACGCCGCTGTTTCCGGACATCCCGACCGTGGCCGAAACCGGTGTACCGGGCTTCTCGGTGCAGAACTGGTACGGCGTGTTCTTCCCGGCCAAGGCGCCCAGGCCGGTGATCGACCGGATGAACGCCGAGGTGAACAAGGCTTTGAAGTTGCCGGACATCATCGAGCGGCACAACACTGCGGGCATCGTCACGGTCGGGTCGACGCCCGAGGCGTTCGGCAAGTTTGTCCGGGAAGAGACGGCGCGCTTCGCGAAACTGGTCAAGGAAGCCAACCTGAAGGTGGAGTAGCCGGTTCGACGCTGGCGCGCCGTGCAGTCGCACCGGGCAGTCGGCCGAGGCCGCCGACCCAGGCAGGCGGCTCGGGCAGTCGCGCCGGGCAGTCGCGCCGGACGATCGACCCGGACAGGCGCACCAGGCAGTCTCTCCGCGCCAGCGGCCAAACCCGATACCCCGGGAGGCCGCTGGCGATCCCGCTAGAATGGGGCCCGCTTCCCACTGGTGACCGCCCTGATGGACATCAACGCCAGCACGCCCGCCGCCCCGTCGACCACCCGACTGTCGGATTACGAACCGCCGGCCTATCTCGTCGATTCGGTCGAGCTCACCTTCGAACTGTTCGAAGATCGCACCGAGGTCAGCGCCTGTTCGGTGTTTCATGCGCGCGATGAGCAGGCGACATCGCCAAGGCCGTTGCGCCTGGACGGCGTCGATCTGGAGCTCCAGGCCGTGGTGCTGGACGGGCGGGCGCTCGATCCCTCCGAGTACAGGGTCGACGCTGAAGGGCTGACCATCGCGCGGGTGCCCCAGCAGTTCACGCTCGAGGTGGTGACCCTGATTCACCCTGAGAAGAACACGGCACTGGAGGGTCTCTACAAGTCGAGCGGCAACTTCTGCACCCAGTGCGAGGCGCGCGGCTTTCGCAAGATCACCTACTTCGTCGACCGGCCGGATGTGATGGCCCGCTATACGACGACGATCATCGCCGACCGGGCGAAGTATCCGGTCCTGCTGTCCAACGGGAACCGGGGCGCCTCCGGTCCGGCGACCGGTACCGGTAGCGAAGGCCGGCATTTCGCGACCTGGGTCGATCCCTGGCCCAAGCCTTCCTATCTGTTCGCGCTGGTGGCGGGCGATCTGGTGTGCGCGCGCGACACCTTCACCACGATGTCCGGACGCGAAGTCGGTCTGGAGGTCTGGGTCGAGCGCCACAACCTGGACAAGTGCGGCCACGCGCTCGCCTCGATGCAGCGCGCAATGCGCTGGGACGAGGAAACGTTCGGCCGCGAGTATGACCTGGACGCCTACATGATCTTCAGCGCCGATGACTTCAACATGGGCGCGATGGAGAACAAGGGGTTGAACGTGTTCAACTCCAAGTACGTGCTGGCGAAGGCGGAGACGGCGACCGATGCCGACTTCGAAGGCATAGAAGCGGTGATTGCCCATGAGTACTTCCACAACTGGACCGGCAACCGGGTCACCTGCCGCGACTGGTTCCAGTTGTCGCTGAAGGAAGGGTTGACCGTGTTCCGCGACCAGCAGTACACCGCGGACATCACCTCGAAGGCGGTCAAGCGCATCAACGATGTGCGCACCCTGCGCAGCCACCAGTTCCCCGAGGACGCCGGCCCGCTGGCGCATCCGATTCGCCCGGACGCCTACATCGAGATCAGCAATTTCTACACGGCAACCATCTACGAGAAGGGCGCGGAAGTCATCCGCATGATGCACACCCTGCTCGGGGCGGAGAAGTTCCGCGCCGGCATGGACCTGTACTTCGAGCGCCATGACGGAGAGGCGGTGACCTGTGATGACTTCGCGCAGGCGATGCAGGATGCCTCGGGTATCGACCTGGCGTTGTTCCGGCGCTGGTACGGGCAGGCAGGCACCCCGGAGCTCAAGGCCACTGGCAGCCATGATGCGGCTACCGAGCGCTACACGCTGCACCTCGCGCAGCACACCGCGCCCACGCCAGGCCAGCCGCAGAAGTTGCCACTGCATATGCCGGTGCGACTGTCGCTGCTCGATGGCAGTGGTGCGCCGATCCGGCTGCGCCTCGCGTCACCGGCCGGTGCGTCCGCGCCGCTCGACGATCTGGGTACCGAAGGCGTGCTGTCGCTGACCGAGGCCGAGCAGCAGTTCGTGTTCGAGCAGGTCGCTGCACCGCCGGTGCCCTCGCTGCTGCGCGGCTTCTCGGCGCCGGTCAAGCTCGCCATCGACTACAGCGATGCGGATCTGGCCTTCCTGATGGGCCATGACGATGACCCGTTCAATCGCTGGGAAGCCGGCCAGCGGCTGTCGACCCGCATTCTGCTGGACGCGGTGCAGACCTTCAGCAACGGGCATCCGATCGTGGTGTCACCGGCGTTCATCGACGCCTTCGGGCGCACGCTGGCCGATGCCCGGCTCGACGGGCGCTATCAGGCCCTGGCACTGACCCTGCCCGATTTCACCTATCTCGGCGAACTGATGCCGGTGATCGATGTCGAAGGGCTGCATGCGGCACGCGAGGCGGTGGTGCGCCAGGTCGCCCTGGCGCATCGATCGGTGCTCGAGGGCGTCTACCGGGCCAATCTCACCCCAGGTGTGTATGCCCATGATGCGCAGTCGATCAACCGGCGCGCGCTGAAGAACACCTGCCTGGGCTATCTGAGTCGCACCGGTGCTCCCGATGCGCTCGACCTCGCACTGGCCCAGTTCGACAGCGCCAACAACATGACCGATCAGATCACCGCGCTGTCGTGCATCGTCGATGTGCCGGGGCCGGCCCGCAGCCGCGCGCTCGCTTGCTTCCATGCCCAGTGGAGTGCCGACCCGCTGGTGATGGACAAGTGGCTTGCCCTGCAGGCGCGCTCGGAAGCGCCCGATGCACTGACCCAGGTGCGCGCACTGATGACCCACCCGATCTATGATCCGCGCAACCCGAACCGCATCCGCGCACTGATCGGCGCCTTCTGCAACGGCAACCCGCTGCGCTTTCATGAAGCCGATGGCTCCGGTTATGCATTCCTGCGCGAGCAGGTGCTCAGGCTCGATCGGCAGAATCCGCAGATTGCCTCGCGCCTGCTGGGGACGATGAACCGCTGGCGCAAGTACGATGCAAGTCGTCAGTCGCTGATGCAGGGCGAGCTGAGAGCCATCGTCGCGCAGACGCCGCTGTCGAAGGACGTGTTTGAAGTGGCGAGCAAGGCGCTGGGGTAGGGGCGGGCATATCAGGGGACAGACCCTGAGGGTCCGTCCCCACCGGCGCCTGCCTGAGTCGAACCTGGGGCCAGACCCTGAGGGTCTGTCCCC
>JBBRCD010000162.1:0-8808 GCA_038205245.1 Burkholderiales bacterium | reverse complement strand
CGGCGCGCCGACCATCGCGGCGAGCAGGCGCACCTTGTAGCCGTTGCCGGAACCTTTGGTAGTGTAAAGCTTGAACATGGAGGCTCTCCTGTGTGGGGCGCGATTGCGAGCGTCTGTGGTTAGCGTCTGTGGTTAGCGTCTGTGGCCAGCGTCTGTGGCCAGCGTCAGCGGTTAGCGTCAGTGGTTAGCGTCGGTCGTCAGCGTCGGTCGTCAGCGTCAGTCGTCAGCGGTTGTAGTCACTGGCCCGATGATAGTGCCCGCCGGGCCGGCGCGTGCAGTGCGATGGTCAATGCGCAGGCGCAGCCCTCCAGCGTTCGCCTGCCGCTATGCTCGGCCCATGCTTACCCGATGGTCCCGATGGTCCGCAACCCTGGCTGCACTGCGCACTGCGCGCGTCCCGGCCACACGGGCCCTGGGGCTGCACCGCCGCCTGCCGCGCCGGCTGACATCGACCCTCGGCGCAGCGCTGAATCCCGCGCTGACGTTCGCGCTGACGTTCGCGTCGACATTCGCATCGGCGTTCGCGTCGGCGTTCGCGTTGCTGCTCACGTTGATGCTCGCGGTAGCGTTTTCTCTGTCGGCGGCAACCGCATCGGCCCGTACTGCGCCGGACGCAGAGGCGGTCTGGAAGGCCCTGCGCGCCGGCGGGGCAGTGGTCCTGCTGCGTCACGCCCAGACTGTGCCCGGCATCGGCGACCCTCCCGGTTTCCGGCTCGACGACTGCGCGAGTCAGCGCAACCTGTCGGATGAAGGACGCGCCCAGTCGGCACGCATCGGCGAGGCCTTCCGGACGCGCGGCGTGCGCATCGGCGAGGTGGTGTCCAGCCAGTGGTGCCGCTGCATGGAGACCGGCATGCTGGCGTTCGGCCGGGTCGAACACTGGCGAGCCGCCGATTCGTTCTTCAACGAGTCGGCACGCAGCGCCGCGCAGACTGCGGAACTGCACAAGCGGATCGCCAGCTACCGCGGGCCGGACACACTGATCGTGGTCACCCACCAGGTGAACATCACCGCACTCACCGGCATATTCCCGGCCATGGGCGAGGCGGTGGTGTTGCGACCGGCGCCCACTGCAGGTCACCGGGTCATCGGTCGACTCAGCGCGCCGTGAATGGCGAGCAGGTCGCCGAGAACCTGCTGCGCGAGGCGCCTGCGTCGTTGCGGGGTGCTCGACCAAGGGGACAAACCCTGAGGGTCTGTCCCCGACGTTGCGGGGACGCCCGCACCCCCACCCCAGGGGACGGACCCTCAGGGTCTGTCCCCGACGTTGCGCTCGACGTTGCAACGTTGAGCGCGGCGGGGCCGCGCCAATCGCTCAGAGCGTGATGATCCGCTGCGGCTCCTTTGCCCCGCCCGCCAGTGCCAGCATCAACTGGTTCAACCGTCGCACGAACGACGCCGGGTCTTCGAGCTGCCCGCCCTCGGCCAGCATCGCCTGATCGAACAGCACCTGCGACCAGTCGGCAAAGCGCAACTCGTCGGTTTCCTGGGCAAGGCGCTCGACCAGCGGATGATGCGGGTTGACCTCCAGAATCGGCCGGTTGCCGGCGGTGGACTGCCCGGCGGCCTTGAGCAGGCGCTCCAGGTTCATGCCCATGTCGCCCTGCTCGACCACCAGGCAGGCAGGTGAGTCGGTCAGCCGAAGCGTCACCCGTACATCCTTCGCCCGCTCGCCCAGCGCCTGCTTGACCCGCTCGATCAGCGGCTTGAACTCGTCGGCGGTCTTTGCCTGCTCGGCTTTCTCCGCCTCGTCTTCGAGCGCGCCCAGATCGAGCTCGCCCTTGGCCACCGAAACCAGAGGCTTGCCATCGAACTCGGGCAGGTTCGACACCATCCATTCATCCACCCGGTCGGCGAGCAGCAGTACCTCGATGCCCTTCTTGCGGAACACTTCGAGGTGCGGACTGTTGCTGGCCGCGGCGAAGGTGTCGGCGGTGATGTAGTAGATCTTCTCCTGACCGGTCTTCATCCGCGACACATAGTCGGCAAGCGACACCGTCTGATTCTCATCGCCTTCGCCCTGGGTCGACGCGAAGCGGCACAGCTTCGCCACCCGCTCGCGATTGGCATGGTCCTCGCCCACACCTTCCTTGAACACCCGGCCAAACTCGCTCCAGAACGTGCTGTACTTGTCTTTCTGGTCCTTGTCTTTCTGGTCCTTGTCTTTCTGCTCGCTGGCGAGCTCTTCCAGCAGCGACAGCACACGCCGGGTGCAACCGGCGCGGATCGCGTCGGTGTCGCGGCTCTGCTGAAGGATCTCGCGCGAGACGTTGAGCGGCAGGTCGTTGGAATCGACCACACCGCGCACGAAGCGCAGATAGGCCGGCAGCAACTGCTCGGCGTCGTCCATGATGAACACGCGGCGCACATAGAGCTTGAGGCCGCGCTTGGCCCGCTGGTCCCACAGGTCGAACGGCGCATGCGCCGGCAGGTACAGCAGCTGGGTGTATTCCTGCTTGCCCTCGACCTTCGCATGCGCCCAGGCCAGCGGTGCCTGGAAGTCATGCGCAACATGCTTGTAGAACTCTTCATACTGCGCGTCGGTGATCTCGGACTTGGATCGCGACCACAGCGCCGAGGCCTGGTTCACGGTTTCGAGTTCGGCCTCGGTGACATACTTCGAAGCCTCGGCATCCCAGCGCTCCTTGTGCATCCGGATCGGCAGGGTGATGTGATCGGAATACTTGCGGATCACGTTGCGCAACCGCATGGCGCTCAGGAATTCATCGGCCACCTCGCCTTCGCGCAGGTGCAGTGTCACCCCGGTGCCGCGCGCCGCCCGGTCTATCGTCTCCAGGGTGTATTCGCCGTCGCCAGTCGACATCCAGCGCACGCCCTGCGCCGGGGTTGCACCGGCGCGGCGCGATTCGACAGTCACCCGGTCGGCAACGATGAACGCGGAATAGAAGCCGACCCCGAACTGGCCGATCAGGTTGGCATCCTTCGCCTGATCGCCCGAGAGCGTGGACAGGAACTCGCGGGTGCCGGATTTTGCAATCGTGCCCAGGTTGTCGATCACTTCCTGGCGGCTCATGCCCACACCGTTGTCGGCGATGGTGATGGTGCGCGCGCCGGCATCGAAGCGCACGTCGATCGCCAGGTCCGGATCGTTCTCGAACAGCGCGCCCTCGGTCAGCGCCTCATAGCGCAGCTTGTCACAGGCATCCGAGGCGTTCGAGATCAGCTCGCGCAGAAAGATCTCCTTGTTGCTGTAGAGCGAGTGCACCATCAACTGGAGCAGTTGCTTGACCTCGGTCTGGAAACCGAGCGTCTGTCGGTCGTGGCCAGCGCTGCTGCCGGCTGCGGTATCAGTGGTGTTGGTGTCGGTGGTGCTGGTGGTGTTCGTGGTGTCGGTCATGGCGGTCAGTGTGAGGACGTATGGGCTGGAGGGCGTGAGCTCGGGCGCAAGGTCGGCCATATCGGCAGACCCTGCACGGGCGCACACAGTTATCGCATAAGTGTGGAAGCTGCGTAGGCAAAAGGGGCCAGGTTCCTTTTGCCTCGCCCGGGCGTCGACGAGTGCACGCAGGTGCCGGCAAAACATTCATGCCGGTTGGCGGCACCCCCGAGGATGAAAGAAATCTGTGCTCCGGAGGGCTGTGGTCAGGAGGGGCCAGGCTCCTTTTCCCACGCACGCATGCGACAGGGCGCTTTCCCGCGCGGGAAAAGGAACCTGGCCCCTCGCTCACGCGCAGGTGCCATGCCGCCTTCGATCCAGATTCTTTCACGTTGAAGGAGCCTGGCCCCTTCGGAGCAGCGCCCGCCGCCAGGTGCGCTCGACGCCCACCATTGCCAGTACGCCGAGAACCGCCCAGGCGCCGAGCAGCAGCGCCGATCCGGTCGCTGACAGCCGCAGCGTGGTGAGCGCGACTGCGGCGCTGCCGGCCATCAGTGTGTACTCGGCCAGGGCGGTCCTGCGATGACCCCAGCCGGACTGCACCAGCCGCTGATAGAAATGCTCCCGGTGGGCGCGCCAGAAGCGCTCGCCACGCAGCATCCGACGCAGCAGGGTGACGGTCGCATCCACGAAGAACGGTGCGAACACGACGAACGGGAACCAGACCGGCCAGTGGCCGGCGAAGATGCCGACCGCCCCCAGGCCGCCGGCGAGGAAGCCCAGCGGAATCGAGCCGACATCGCCGAGGAAGATGCGCGCAGGGGGAAAGTTCGCAAGAAGAAATACCATTGCTGCGATCGCGATCGCCAGCGCCAATCCAGCCGCTGCGAACTCGCCGGACAACGCGAAGCCAGCGGCATAGGCACTGAAGCCGATCGCCGCCATGCCCCCGGCCAGACCGTCCGAGCCGTCCATGAAGTTGTACAGGTTGATCGACCAGACGATCAGGAATGCGGTGACAGCCTGCCAGAACAGCGACAGCGGCGGCAGCAGCAGCGCCACGAAAACGATCGCTGCCAGTGCATGAATGCCGAAGCGCAGCCCGATCGGCAGCCCGCGCCAGTCGTCGGCGAATGACAACGCGGCCAACAGCAGTACACATCCGGCGATCCCTGCGCTTGCCGGCCATCCGGGCAGGCAGGCGGCGAGCACGCCACCGATCACCGCAATGCCTCCACTGCGCGGGACCGGATCCTGGTGCAGCGAGCGTTCGTTCGGGCGATCCATCGGCAGCCTGTTGCGCCCGGGTCCAAGCAACCAGGCGAGGACGCCCGCGCTGACCAGCAACGACAGCAGCGGCGCCAGCCAGAGTTGCAGCCAGACTGGCATCAGGTCACTGGTCATGCAGCGTCCGGGCGGTACGCAACCCGATCAGCCCCGGCGCCACACGACCCGATTCACATAGCCGGTGTAGCTCAGGATGATGCGCAGGATTTTCTCCGAGACTGCCGGCCGATGGTAGTCGGCGACCGGCGCCAGCGTACGCAGCGCAGCGTGATGGCCACCTGTATCTGCGCGCCGGTCTCGCGACTGGGTCTCCAGCACCTTCAGCCCCTGCAGCACCCGGTCAGTGTCGAGGCCGACCATCATCACCGCTGCCTCTTCCATCGCCTCGGGACGCTCATGCGCTTCGCGCAGGTTGAGCGCCGGGAAGTCCAGGATGGAGGACTCTTCGCTGATCGTCCCGCTGTCGGAAAGCACCGCATGCGCGTTCGCCTGCAGCTTCACATAGTCGAGAAAGCCGAACGGCGAGTGCAGCTCGACCAGCGGGTCGAGCGTCACCGCACGGGCAGCCAGCCGGTTCCGGGTACGCGGATGGGTGCTGAAGATGATCCGCTGGCGGAACTTGCGCGCCACCGCGTCCAGCAGCAGCGCAATGCGCTCCATCGACTCGGGCGGGTCGACGTTCTCCTCGCGATGCAGGCTGACCACAAAGTACTGTTGCGGCCTGAGTTCCAGGCGGGTGAGTACATCCGAGGCCTCGATCCGCGGCAGGTAGTGATGCAACACCTCGAACATCGGACTGCCGGTCTTGATCACCCGGTCCGGCGGCAGGCCTTCGCGCAACAGATACTCGCGCGCCAGATCGCTGTAGGGCAGGTTCACGTCCGCGATGTGATCGACGATGCGCCGGTTCAATTCCTCGGGTACCCGCTCATCGAAACAGCGGTTGCCGGCTTCCATGTGGAACACCGGAATCTTGCGCCGCTTGGCCGCGATTGCCGACAGGCAGCTGTTGGTGTCACCCAGGATCAGCACCGCGTCCGGCTGCTCGGCGTCGAGCACCGGATCGACCCGGATCAGGGTCTGCCCGATGGTGTCGATCGCGCTCGAGCCGGGTGTGGCGGCGGCCAGGAAATGATCCGGCCTTCGTATGCCCAGTTCGTCGAAGAAGACATCGTTGAGTGCATAGTCGTAGTTCTGTCCGGTATGCACCAGCACCAGTTCGGTCGCCTGGTCCAGACGGGCGAGCACGCGCGACAGCCGGATCAGTTCCGGGCGGGTGCCGACGATCGCCATCACCTTGAGTTTCTTCATCGCTCAGACTGCCTCGGCGTAAGTGTCCGGCGCGGCCGGATCGAAGATCTCGTGCGACCAGAACAGGGTGAAAAGTTCGCCCTGGCCGGTGTTGCGGATGTCATGGGTGTGCAGTGTCGGCATGTCGATGTACGCCGGGGTCTCGCCGCTCACGATGAAGGAATGCACCTCGGTCGAGAACAGGCGGCGCACCCGGATCAGCGCCTCGCCCGAGGCGACCAGGAAGCGCTCGATCTTGCGCCGGTGGAAGTGATTGCCGCGCACGATGCCCGGATGCGTCCATGAGGCGAAGCACTGGCCCCCATGTCCGGTCTTGACCGCCTCGAACAGCCGCCCTCTGGCATCCGATCGCCAGCCCGGCTGGATCGGATAGTGGCTCGGAAAGCGGAACGCGCGCAGCGTGTTGAACAGCTCCAGGTCCAGCGCTGTGTCAAAGCGCGGCAGCGTGCCATCGGCATAGGTCGCATGCATCGACAGCAGGCGGTCCAGCGCCTCGCTCACCCGCATTGGTTCGCCCAGGGGCGACAGTGGCCCGCCGGTGCCGGACTCGATCGCTTCCAGAATCAGGTCGCAGGCGCGCTGGGCATGCAGCAGTTCCACCTCGCCGTCGACGCCGATCTTCGGTGCCTCGTCATGGGCGAGCTGATGACAGAAGGTGGCGATCGCCGAGTTGTAGAACGGTCGGCCGCCCTCGCCGAACAGGTGCGGGAAGCGGATATCGGTGAATACGGCACCAGTAGTTGCAGCCCACTCGCCCAGTATGGCAGTGGCCTCGCGCTTCGATCGCCCGTAGGGCGTCAGTGGTGTGGTGGCCGACCCGACGGATGCGCCGGCCTGATCGCCGCTGTGGGTCGAGTTGGCGAACACCAGGTGCGGCGCGGCGCCGCAGCCACGCAGTGCGTCGACCAGGGCACGGGCGAGCCGGGGGTTGCCGGTTTCCACCTCGTCCTGCGTACCGCGGTTCACCCCGGCCAGATGCACCACCGCGTCCACGCCGGCCAGAGCGGCGCGAAGGCGGGCGGGGTCGTCGAACCCAGCGCGATCGATGTCGACCACCTCCAGGCCGCCGAGCATCCGGATCGCGCAGCGCAGGTGCCAGCCGAGGAAGCCCTGTGCCCCGGTGATCGCGATCCGCCGTTGCGGCGTATACGGCGGAGCTTCGCTCATCTGCGCCGCTTCGCAGCAGCACGCGGGTGACTGGCCGCCTTCGACTTGTCCTTGACCTTCCCCCCGCCAGCCACCACCGGGGGCATTGGCGTCGCCAGTTCAGCCTGCACCTCGGGCAGGGTCAGCAGCAGTGTCCTGACCCGAGCCACATCCAGTCGCTCGGTGTTGTGCGAGTGGTAGTCGTCCAGTTCGACCTCGCGGGTGTCGCCCTCGGTGAAGTACTTCGCATAGTCGAGGCCGCGGCCGTCCATGGTGACTCGCCAGTAGTCGCCCATGTCTTCGGCGCGGCTTAGCTCCTCGCGGCTGGCCAGCGTCTCGTAAAGCTTCTCGCCATGGCGCATGCCGATGTATCGGATGTCGGGCTCGACACCGAACAGCTCGCCCAGCGCCACCGCCAGATCGCCCACCGTGCAGGCCGGTGACTTCCGGATGAAGATGTCGCCCGGCCGGGCATTGCCGAAGGCAAACAGGATCAGGTCGATCGCGCCAGCCAGCGGCAGCAGGAAGCGGGTCATCGACGGCTCGGTGAGGGTGAGCGGCCGGCCGGCGCGCATCTGCGAGACGAACAGCGGGATCACCGAGCCGCGCGAATACATCACGTTGCCATAGCGCACCGCCGCCACTACACAGCCATTGCGTGCTTCGCGCGCGGCCGACTGCGCGACCTTCTCCATCAGCGCCTTGGTCATGCCCATCGCGTTGATCGGGTAGACCGCCTTGTCGGTGGACAGGCAGATCACCTTCTTCACCCCGTGGGCGATCGCCGACTCGACGACGTTGTGGCTGCCGATGATGTTGGTGTACACCGCCTGCATCGGGAAGAACTCGCACGAGGGCACCTGCTTCAGTGCCGCAGCATGAAACACATGGTCGACGCCGCGCATCGCCGCATCGACACTGTCGCGGCTGCGCACGTCGCCGATGATGAACTGGATCGACGGGTCGGCGAGTTCCACCCGCATCAGCTCCTGCTTCAGCTCGTCCCGGCTGAAGATGCGGATCTGCGCGACATTCATCCGGCGCAACCGCTCCAGCACCGCGCGGCCGAAGGAACCGGTGCCCCCGGTGATCAGGACTGTTTTGCCGCGCAGGGACGTCGCCATCGTGGTGGTCTGCTTGAAATATGGGATAAAGGAAACGCCCGATTATTGAGGCTCAGCCGGGATTGCGCAATTCGGCGATCCAGCGTTCGAGATGGTCGAACGCTTGTTCGCGCTCGAACTCCGACTCGTAGCAGGCCCGGGCGCGGGCGCCGATGGCCGCTCGTTCATTGGCCGGCAGTGCCGCCAGTTCGAGCACGGCTCTGGACAGCGCTTCGGGATCTTCAGGCGCGCAGGCAATACCGGCACGCGCCCGCCGGATCACCTCGGCGCCCTCGCCGGCAAGTGCGGCGATCACCGGCATGCCCGAGGCGAGATAGGACTGAATCTTGCCCGGGATGGTGAGTGCGAAGATCGGTTCGTTGCGCAGCGTCACCAGCAACGCGTCGACCCGGGCGAACAGCGGCGGCATCTGCTCGATCGCCAGCGAACCGAGCAGGCGTACGGTGCGCGTGAGGCGGCGCTCGACGATCTGCTGCTCGACCCAGGCGCGCATCCGGCCATCACCGGCGATCAGCCACTGGATATCGGCGCGCTCACGCAGGCGTTCGGCCGCAGCGAGCAGCGTCGGGAAGTCCTGCGCCACGCCGATATTGCCGGCGAACA
>JBBRCD010000161.1:0-8838 GCA_038205245.1 Burkholderiales bacterium | reverse complement strand
ACTTGCATGAGGGCATCCTGGCCCCAGGCGCGGCTGGCTCTGATGCGGCGACGCACACCAGACGCGCAGTGCACGGAAGGTATCGATCGCCGCCGCCACCGTTTCGTTTTCGCCCGCTGCCGAGGCAGAAAACGCTGTCAGGGCAGCACGGAAGCTCCGCCAGCGCGCGCCGCTCTCTGCACCATAGCAGTTGAAGAAGTGCGCGCCGCAGCCCGCGTCAAGCCCCAGCGTGCGCTCGAGATGGCGGCTGATCACGCGCCCGCCCAGAGTGGCCCCTTCAAGCACATAGAGGCAGCCGAAGGCGGCAGCGGCACTGGTAACGGATGGCAGGTCGGCGCATTCAGGCAGAGTCATGGGCGCCGGCATTCGAAGCATGTGCATATCGTGCGCAAGCAACGCCGACTTCTCGCGCTCCTCGATGGCGATACCCCAGTCGGCCCAGGCGACGGCAGGGTTCAGCATCCGCTCCATTGGGCGGTAGAAGCCGTAAAGGCGCTGCAGGTGCCGACAGTAGTGCGCATGGCCCAGGCTCGGGGCCATCAAGTCCAACGCCGACTCGATGGCGTCATGTTCGGCGCGCGTCGCGAGCTTCAGTCGAGCGAGAATTCCGGCAGCGGCATCGCCTTTCATGGCGTGCGCTTGGCCTGCGCGATGACCTGGCGGATGCTCTGCTCCAGATCCCTCACCTTGAAGGGTTTCTTGACGATGACGCTGCCCGCCAGATGGGGCGGTAGCAGGGTGTCGAGCTCGTATCCAGTGCTGAACACGAAGGGGATTCCGCGTGCACGGAGCAGGTCGGCCACGGGCCACGACATCTGGTCGTTGATGTTGACGTCCAGCAGGGCCGCATCGAATTCCCCTTCGCCTGCCAGCTTCATCGCGTCCGAGAGGCGCGAGGCAGGCCCGACGGTTTGCCAGCCGAATCCAACAAACAACTGCTCGAGCATCGTGACCAGCAGAAACGAGTCCTCAACCACGAGGATACGGTAGCCTCGGTGCGTGGGCTCGCCGTCTGGCACGGGCGCTGCCAGGGCCACCTGGGCGACGGCGACCGGGTCCCTGCGGCCACTTCCTGAAGCGAGCGCGGCCGAGGGCAGAAAAATGTCACACACCACGCCTGAGGGAAGGTACCGCAGTACCGCGCCGCCACCGGTCTCCATGCCGAGCGCGCGCTCGATCAGGGCCGTGCCGAAACCTTTCTGCGCGGGTGGCGTCACCGGCGGTCCGCCCGACTCGCTCCAGGAAAGGTTGAGATGGCCCGCGCCGCTTACCATCCAGTGCACCACGATCGAGCCTCCGGTCCGTAGCAGTGCGCCGAACTTGACGGCGTTGGTGGCAAGTTCGTGTATGGCGAGCGACAACGCCAGTGCGGCTTTCGGCGTGAGCGCGAGCGACGGTCCGGTGAGTGCAACATGGTGTCCGGGCGATTCATAGGGGTGCAGTTCCTCGCGCAGCAGCGTCTCGATACCAATGCCCTCCCATCGGCTCTGCGACAGCAGACTGTGTGCCTTCGCCATCGACTGGATGCGTCCGTCCAGACCTTCCACAAACGCTGTCAGCGAGCCAGCACTCTGGCTGGTATGCACCACCAGCGCCTGGATATTGGCGAGCGTGTTCTTGACCCGGTGGTCGAGTTCCGCCATCAATAGCCGATTGCGTTCGCCTTCACGGCGGCGCTCGGCTGCGGCTTCGTTGATACGGCGCAGCACCACATGCATGAGTGAAGTACGCAAATCGGTGGCGGCCTCGGAATCAGCCAGGGTCCAGGGCAGACCGCGCCCGTTCACGGTCTGTCTCCAGGCGGCGAAGGATTTCCGCGGCGACACCCGCTGCCCTTCAGGGCTGGTCTCCAGGATCTTGCCCGGCCGCCCCGCCCAGTCGGACTGGGAGACGACTTCCGGGCGGAACCACATGATGTAGTCGGACAGGTCGGGCGTGACCGAGATCACGAGCAACCCCGAGGCCACCTTCGAGAACGACTCTGCGGTCAGCCAGACCTCGGGAAGCCGGTCCGTGCTGAAGAGTCCCACGTCTCGATCCATGGTTTTGTCCAGCCAGCGGACCAGGTCCAGTATCTGGCCGCTGGAGGGCGTGCTGCCCAGAAAAGTCAGCTTGCCCTGGATGCAGACCGCCACGCCGCCTTGAACTTCGCCACTCAGCGCCGCGCCGCCGTGAATGTAGTCGAGAAGATTGGGCGACTCCTGGGTCAGGCCCTGCGCGTAGTCGTCGGCGCCGGCGAGATTGAGCATCAGATTCTGCAGCACCATGCGGCTTGCCAGGCGTGCTTCGAATTGAATCACCCTCTCTCGGGCCTCCAACTGCAGGGAAAACATCGAGCCAAACAGTTCGCATACCGCACGCAGATGGCGCGGCAGTGTGCGCGGGCGGTAGTGGTGGCAGGCAATAAGGCCCCAAAGCGCGCCGCGGTGAATGATCGAGATCGACATCGAGGCATCCACGCCCATATTGCGCAGATACTCGCGATGGACGGGCGACACGTCGCGCAGGATGGCGTGGCTCATGTCCAGCGGCACGTCGGTGCGCGGGTTCAGCGCAGGAATCAAGGGCGCCGGAATGTAACTGACCTGGGTGACGAGCCGCAGCCAGCTTTTCAGGTACAGGGCGCGCGCCTGCTCTGGGATGTCGGCAGCCGGGTAGTGCAGGTCCAGGAAAGGCTCCAGATGCGCCTCGCGGCTCTCCGCCACCACCCAGCCAGAACCATCCTGCATGAACTGGTAGACCATCACCCGATCGTATTCAGCCACCGCGCGCACGCGTGCGGCCGCCTGCTCGCACATGGCCGGCACGGATATCGTCTCGTCGAGCCCCGCAATCATGGTCTGCACGGCTGCCAGCGGATCGGCGGCAAAGCGGTTGAGTTTGTCCGCCGCTTCGAACTCAAGGATCAGCAACTCACCCATCCGGTGCAGGCTCGCATCGAGCGGGCAGTCGGGCATCACACGCAACAGCGGGTCCAGCAGGTGGCGCGGTGTGATCAGCTCGAACTCGGCATCAAGTGCGCGCACGCGCTGCAGCTGTGTTTCGGTGAGGAGCGCCCCGGCAGCGCTGCCCGGCAGGGCTTCGACCGCCACACCGAGGAGGCTGTCGGTATTGCCGGCGGCCTGGAGCACCTCCAGCGTATGGCGGTCGAGCACCAGCATGGCGCCGTGCGGAAGAATCGCGCCCGGCACATGAATCGGCTCGCGGTCACAGCTGATGTAATCGATGGGCTCAGCGACTGGCTTCAGATCGGACACACAGTGCCCTCCTCAGATTGGACATGACTGCGACGGATCACGTGATAGCACTTGCAGGCCGTAGCCCGCAAACCGGTGCGGTCCAGAATGGACAGCTGGCCACGCCGATACTCGAAGTAGGCCGCCTTCTGCAGCTTGCGTGCCGAATCCGTGATGCGCTCTCGGCGCACGCCGAGCAGGCTCGCCGGCATTTCATGGGTGACGATCAATCTGGTGACGATCGGCCGATCGGTCGTCCACAGCAACCCGCGGCTGAGGCGCTGTTCGACCGGATGAAACCGGCAGCAGGCAGCGTTCTGCCCCATCTGGCCCATCAGGGCACGATGAGGGTATTGGCCCGCGCGGATCTGATCAGCGAGCGTCACCACGTCGGGCTGAGGGTCGTCATGCCCGACTCGGACCCGGTGCAACATTCGCGCGAAGTGGCGCCGTCCTCTCCAGCGGCGCGGTGTTCAGCTCGACGACATACCGGCACCACCCCTCGGCAGCAGCTTCCGCACGCGCGCTGCCTCCCATCACTTCGGCTAGCGCTTCGCTCAACTCCAATGCGAGGTCGCAGGAACATTCTGGACGACTTTCATAACGCACTGCGACTTCCAGGCGTGCAGGAGAGACCGCGCGACTGGCCACGTCGACCATGCTCCCGCTGCGGCGGGAATTCATTGCGTGCTCAAGCACGCCGCCCAGAATCTGGTGCAGCCGGGCCCGATCCGCATAAACGTAGAGCGGCAGCTCAGGCTGCACCAGCCGAATGTGCGCGTCCTCGGGCGCGGCCATCGGCTCAGCCATCGCCACACAAGCGTCGAGTATCTCGGCCAGCGGCAGAACTTCGGGAGCAAGCTCCAAAGACCCGGTCTTGACCAGGGCCATGTCGCACAGCGTCTCGATGCGGCGGAGCAGAAGCCAGCCCGCTTGTTCGATCTGTCTCACGCTTGCCTGCTGCGCCTCATTCAGCGCAGCCGGAGTCGCTGCCATCAACTGCGCAAAACCGAGGATGGTGCTGAGCGGGTTGCGCAGTTCGTGCACCGCTCGGTTGATGAAGGCCGCTTCGCGCGATTGCGTCGGGCGGGGCGCCAGCCCGGGCACGATCGGCGCCGCCTGACGTAGCGCGAGCGCTGCGCCGATGCCCTGTTCCTCCTGCCCTTCGCGTGCCGCTGATCCACCCATGGCGCTGCCCCCTCGTCACAAGCGGTTGGGGCGCAACTTCACACATACCTGCGGCCACGGTGTAAGTTGAATGCCCGTCTCCGCGGATGATAGCCGTTTCAAGGCGGCCCCGAGGATAAAGCTGGGGAAGTACGCTACCCCTTAAGGTGTTGCGGGCCCCGGCGTCGGACGCCGGCCGCGCGTTCTGCCACGTGAGCCAGCGGCGCTAACAGGCAACGGTTGTTTCGTCTTCGCGGCGCCAGAACACTCCCTTTGCCCAGCAGCACCGCCTACTTGCGTACGCGCTTGGGCGCCGCCTTGCCGTCTGGCGATCTGACCAGCAGCACCGGCATGGGTGCCGCACGCACCACGCTCTCCGCATCGCTGCCAAGCAGCAGGTGGTTGAAGCCGCGCCGCCCGTGGGTGCCGAGCACGATGACATCCGCGCGCCATTTGGTGGCATAGGTCACGATCAATTCGGCCACCGGATAGCCGCGGTTGTCGATCAGTGTCGCCTTGGCCTCTACCCCGCGCTTGCGCGCGCGAGCCTGGGCCTTTGCGATCACCTCACGGCCCGAATCGCGCAGTGCCTCGAACAGGTCCTCGGCATAGGCCGCGGCCTCGGGGTACAGGGCCACTGCCATCGGCTCGATCACATGCAGCACGCAGAGCTGCGCACCTTCGCTTTTGGCGAGCTTGATCCCCTCGTCCAGGCCGCGCATCGATGTTTCGCTGTTGTCGATTGCGACCAGTATCTTGCGGTACATGGTGGGGTCTCCTTTGCTTCGTGGAAGGGACGCACAGCGCTCCGGCGACCGACTGACAACGCGTCGCAGGCCACCGACACAGCTTAGACGTGCGCAAGAACCATACCTTGATCCTGATCAAACCAACGCGAGCCGCGCTGACGCGTCGGCGCGGGGACCAGGGCCGGGACCGGGTCAGACCTGCATCGCGGGCCGGCCCAGTCGCGCGCGTTCAGTCCGCGGCGCCCAGCATCCCGGCCACCCAGTGGGCAAAGTACAACGCGCGAGTGTCGTCATGTCGCGCCGAGATCACCTGCACACCCATCGGCAGGCCGTTCGGGCCGTGCAACACAGGCACCGACACCGAAGGCACATGCAGCAGGGTCCACATCTGGTGGAAAGCGGTCTTGCCGACGTTCTCCAACCCACGCGGTGCCTCGCCCTCGGCGGCGGGCGTGAGCAGCACATCGAAGTCGCGCAGCCCGTCTTCCAGAATAAGACGGCAGTCGCGCGCGATAGCGAGTGCGGCGAGATACTCGCCACGGGTCCAGCGGGCAGCCTGCGAGAGCTTGTCTGCGAGCGTCGGACTGAGCTGATCCGGGTGATGGATGCGCTCCCAGGCAAACGAGCGGCGAGTCTCGTAGTCGTTCACTACGGCGCTCGCGTCGATGATCGAGTCCATTGCAGGCGGCAGCGACAGGTCGGTCACCCTCGCCCCGACGCGTGCGAGCCGCGCGATCGCGGCCTCGAACGCCTTGGCGTAGTACGGCTCGGCGAGCGCCCACTGCGGCGTGCGATAGATCGCGATACGCGGCGCCGATGACGGCGCCTGGTCGAAACGCGGTGGGTCGAACCCGATCAACGCGGCACCGAATAGAGCGGCATCGGGCACGTCACGCCCGTAGACGCCGACCGTGTCGAGCGACGGCGCCAGCACCTTGACGCCGGATGGGTTGATCGAGCCGAACGTCGGCTTGTAGCCGACGACACCGCAGTAGGACGCCGGACGGATCAGCGAACCGCCGGTCTGGGTGGCGAAGGCCAGCGGCACCATGCGGTCGGCGACTGCAGCGGCCGAGCCGCTCGATGACCCGCCCGGGGTGAGCGCGAGATCATGCGGATTACGGGTGACCGCCGGATGCCGGTTGGCCAACTCGGTGCTCACCGTCTTGCCGAGCACCAGCGCACCTAGCTCACAGGCCACCGCCACGCAGGCCGCATCGGCCATTGGACGAAAGCCGCGGTAGATAGGCGTGCCGTACTCGGTCGGCAGCGCCGCGGTGTCCATCACATCCTTCACGCCGATCGGCAGGCCATGCAACGGACCGCGCACAGCGCCGCGACCGCGCTCCGCATCGCGTTCACGCGCCGCGTCCAGCGCCAGTGCCGGGTCGAGATGCGCCCACGCCAGCACCTCGCCGTCGCGTTCTGCGATGCGGTCGAGGCAGGCCTGCACCAACTGCTCGGAAGTGAAACTGCCTGCGGCGATCAAGGCCGCAGCCTCGACCGCCCCCAGCGCCGCGAGGTCCTTCACCGGCCAGTCCCGGGCTGGCCGACCATCTCGCGCACCGTCGACACCAACTGCGCTTCCGACACCCGGCATAGCGCCTCGAGCGGTTCGGCGTAGGGCACCGGCACCCGCGGCGCACCCAGCCTGCGCGGCGCGCACTCGAGCGCAGCGAACAGCGCCTCGGTGGTCTCCGCCGCGATCTCGGCGCCGAACCCGCCGACCCTGACTGCCTGGTGCGCAACCAGCAGGCGACCGGTCGCGCCAGCTCGGGCAACGATACCCGGGCCGCCAGTGACGCTCGCGGTGCGGGTACGATCGGAGTAGCCGTTGTCCACGCTGACGAACAGCACGGGCAGGTCATACACCCGTGCCCAGTTGAGCGACTCCAGCATCGGTCCGCGGTTGAGCGCCCCGTCCCCGAAGAAGGCGACGACGATCCGGTCTTCCCCGAACAGGCGCACCGCCTGTGCCGCGCCCACCGCAATGGTTAACCGATCGGCGACGACGCCGTTTGCGCCCAGGATTCCGAGCGATAAGTCGACCACATGCATCGAGCCGCCCTTGCCGCCACAAACGCCGCCGATGCGGCCATAGAGTTCCAGCATCATCGCCATCACGTCGGCGCCCTTGGTAATGCAATGGCCAGTCCCGCGGTGGTAGCTGCTGATGTAGTCGTGGCTATGAAGTGCGGCGCAGACACCGGCTGCGATCGCCTCCTGACCGATGTACTCGTGCACCGAGCCGCGCAGCCGGTTGGCCCGGCGCGCATCCCCGGCGCGCTGGTCGAAGGCGCGCATCAGCAACATGCGCTGAAACATGCCGTGAGTGCGTTCTACCGAAGGCGTGCCGGACTCGATCAAGGTGGCTGATTATCCGTCACGTTGAGGGTGCCCGGCTACTCGGGCTCGATCCCGGCCGCCTTCAACACCTTGCCGATCGCCGGGGTTTCGACCCGGATCAGCTCGGTGATCCGCTCCGGGGTCGAATGCAGCGGCGTGACACCCAGGTCGGCGAAGCGTTCCATCACGTCCGCGCCCTTCATGATCTGGGCGATATCCGAGTTGATCCGCGACACCACAGCCGGCGGCGTGCCACGCGGTGCAAGCAGGGCCCACCAGACCTGCGCAATGGTGCCCTTGATGCCGGACTCCGCCATGGTCTGTATGGGCATACAGTATCGCGTCCCGATCACCCGATCCGGACTGCCATGCCTGCCACCGCCGCCTGCACCTCAACGCGCAGTGCCGTCTACCGCCGCCGCCAACCCGAACGCACGCTGCTCTATCACACCGTACAGACGCATCTTGGCACCTGGCTGGCGCTTCACGATGACGGCTCCGGGGGAGTCGCTCTGGCGGTACCCGAGCGGGAATTCCGCCGCTACCTCGACTGCGGCATCCTTGCTCACGGCTTCGCACGCGCCCGCTGCGCCGACTGTGGGCATGACTTCCTGGTCGCCTACTCCTGCAAATGCAGGGGCGTCTGTCCGTCCTGCACCACCCGGCGCATGGTGGAGACCGCCGCGCATCTGGCCGATCACGTCATCCCGCGCCTTCCAGTGCGCCAGTGAGTGCTCTCGGTGCCCAAGCGCCTGCGCTATCACCTGGAACACGATCCGGGAGTTCTCAACGCCGCACTGCACATTTTCCTGATCGCCATCGAGCGGGTGCTGCGGCAACACAGTCCCGGCGCCAGTGCAGCATCCCGCCTCGGCGCAGTGGTCTTCATCCACCGCTTTGGTGCGCTGCTCAACGCCCATCTGCATTTCCACTGCGTCGTGGTGGATGGTGTTCTCGAGGCCGACGCGGGACACGGCGTCACCTTTCACCCGGCCGCCGGCCTGGAGGGGTCGGCAATCGGCGAGGTTCAGGTCGCCGTGCGCCGGCGACTGCAGCGCGCGGCCCTGCGGCGCGGCCTGCTGTCGGCAGACGACGCGCAGGTGATGGCCGAGTGGGAACCTGGCGGCGGCTTCTCGGTGGCTTCTCGGTGGATACTCAGGTACGCATCGAGGCGCATGAGCGCGATGGTCTGGAACGGCTGCTGCGCTACTGCGCCCGTCCGGCCTTTGCGCTGGAACGCTTGCGTGAAATCGATCCCGAGCATCTTGTCCATGAGAGCGTGAAGCCGGGGCCGGGTGGCAGCGTCAGCCTGATGCTGACGCCAATGCAATTGCTCAATC
>JBBRCD010000160.1:0-8888 GCA_038205245.1 Burkholderiales bacterium | reverse complement strand
ATCGGCGACAGACCTCATGCGGGGTCAGTCCCCTGGTCGCTACCCTGATGTCTGGCTCGCCTTGTCTGGGGCCTGCAGAATCACCCGCGCATCGACGATCGTGTAGCCGCTGCCGTGCGCGATGACCGGATTCAGGTCGATCTCGCGGATCTGCGGGTGCAGTTCGCGGATGCGTGACACCTGCACCATGAGCGTGGCAAGGGCTTCCCGGTCCACCGGTGCAGCACCGCGCGCCCCGTCGAGCGCTGCGCCATGGCGCAGACCGCCGATCATTTCTCGCGCATCGTCCACGGTGATCGGCAGGGCGCGGAACACCACGTCGCCGATCAGCTCGACGAACACGCCCCCAAGGCCGAACATGATCACCGGCCCGTGCTGCGGATCGTCGGTGACGCCGATGATCAGTTCGGTGCCGCGCTGGGCCATCGGGGTGATCAGCACGCCTTCGATACGCGCGTCCGGCCGATAGCTGTGGGCGCCGGATTCGATCTGGCGATACGCTTCGATCAGGGCCGACTCGCCTTGCAGGTTCAGCTTCACGCCCTGTGCTTCCGACTTGTGCAGGATGTCGGCCGACACGATCTTCATCGCCAGCGGCTGGCCGCCGAAGGTGTGCGCGGCGGCGGCGGCGCCCTGCGCACTGCGCGCAAGCAGATGTGCGGGCAGGGCGATACCGTAGGCGCCGAGAAGCGTGCGCGCTTCGGTTTCCAGCAGATCGCGCCCGGCGCTTGCTGCGGTGTCGACGATCTGCACCGCGTCGGTCGGCGCAGTGGCGCGTGGTTCAGCCGCGGGCATCGCCGCGTGTCGCGCGCGTGTGGCCGAGTAGTCGGCCGCGCTGGCCAGGCACTGCACCGCGACCTCGACATGGCGTTGAAACGGCACGCCGGCGCCGCGCAGAATGTCCAGTGACCGGGTCTTCATGTCGGCGTAGTGGCTCTGCACGATGACCGGCTTGCCGTACTTACGCATCATCTCGCCGAGTTCGATGCACACCGCATGTTCGGCAGGAGCGGCCTGTTCACCGAAGCGGTCCGCATAGCCGCCGAGCAGGCCGACGATCAGCAGTGCATCGATCGCGGGGTCTTCGAGGATGGCGCGGCAGATCGGTCCGTAGTACTCGGCGCGCGGATCAGTGCCGCCGCCGGCATCGACCGGGTTGGAGATCGCGGTGGCGTTGGGCACGACCTCGTGGATGCGCGCCTGGGTGTGCGCGGACAGTGGCGCGAGTTGCAGCCCCTGTTCCACCAGCGCATCCGCGGCAACGGTGATCGGCCCGCCGCCCTCAGAGACGACCGCGACCCGGCGCCCGCGCATCGGCGGGAACAGGCTGAGCGCTTCGGCCACCGGATAGAGGTGATAGAGCCGGTCGACGACGACCGCGCCCGACTGGCGCAGCACGCCGCGATTGACTGCATAGGCGCCAGCGAGCGAACCACTGTGCGACTTCGCGGCACGCTTGCCCTCGCTGGTTCGCCCGGCGACATACATCACCACCGGCTTCGTCCGGGTCGTCTTGCGGGCAACCGCGCGGAATGCGGGGGCGTTCTTGAACCCTTCCAGATAGAGCATCACCGCCGAGACCGCCGGGTCTTCACCCAGGCATTCCAGATACTCCTGGAATTCGATATCGGCCTGATTGCCGACGCTGAGCATCGTGTTGATGCCCATGTGACCGTGAGTCTTCGCCTGCATCACGATCGAGGTCACGCAGTTGGCCGAGTTCGACAGCAGGCCGAGCGGGCCGCGCGGAATGTCCGGCAGGCCCCAGGCATTGCAGCCCAGGCGCGCGGTGAACATGCCATTGGTGTTCGGACCGATCAGGCGTACCCGGTGCGCGCGGGCGAGGGCGACGATCTCCTCTTCCAGCTGCCGCCCCGCGTCGCCGATTTCACTGAAGCCGGCGGCGAGCAGGATCGCCCCCTTCACCTGGCGCCGGCCGCAGTCCGCGATCACGCCCTTGATCGTGCTGGCCGCGGTGCAGACGATGGCCAGATCGATCTGGCCCGGGGTTTCGGCAATCGAGGGGTAGCAGGGGAAACCGAGAATCTCGCGCTCACGCGGGTTGATCGGCAGGATGCGGCCCTGGTAGCGGTCGGCGACCAGCGACTGGATCACCCGGTTGCCGCGCTTGGTCGGGTCTTTGGACGCGCCGACGACGACGATGCTCAGCGGGTTGAGGATACGGTCGAGGTAGTGCGGTTCGGAGGTGGGCATGGCTTTGGTGCGCGGCGGTGGCGCGGGAAGGGGGAGGCAGGGCGAATAGTGCCCCAGGTCGGCGATGCGGCGTAGCAGCATGAAGCGGACAGCCTCGCTCAGAATGGCCCGCAAGTTGCTTCCGCGGTGAATTATGCTGCGATGCAGCGTTGCCGATCCGAGGACCTGCCCGATGAAACTGCTATCCCCGGCCGTACTGTGGTTGCTCACCCTGTTGCCGTGCCTGCTTGTCGGCTATCTCGCCTTGCACTGGCGCAAGCGGTCCAGCCTGAGCTTTGCCAGCCTCGCCCTGGTGCGCCAATCCCTGTCCCGGGGGGCGGGCATCCGGCACCAGGGCCGCAGTGTGCCTTCGACCTGCCGGATCATTCTAAATCCGGTTGTCCTCAATGGTTTACAGCACTTAGAGGAACGTCTATTGCACTTACGCTAGGGTATGCCGTGGCGGAAGCGGTGAGATTCGAACTCACGGACGGTTGCCCGTCGCTGGTTTTCAAGACCAGTGCCTTAAACCGCTCGGCCACGCTTCCGGGCGCTGGATTCGCCTGATTCCGGGTTCCGCAGGTTGGAGGCTACGCAATTCCGCCGTCAGGCGCCACCCGCCACCCGCCCGACAAGAAAGGGCTTACCCTGTCGACAGTGACCTGACACACCTATCAGGTCAGATTGTCGTCAATATGCGGAACTTTCTGCGTATTCCCCAGTCTGAGCAATCGCAGCAGTGTAATTTCCACCGTCTCCCAGAATCGACGTCCCTCAGGAGGGCATCAATGCAATCCCAGCCGCAACTCCAGCTTCCGGTCCAGACAGGCGAATTGTCGGTCGCGCAGAACCGGGTCTTGCGCAATACCTACCTGATGCTGTCGCTGACCATGATTCCCACGGTCATCGGCGCGATGATCGGCATGAACCTGAATTTCGGCATCATGCGCAGCAATCCGATCATGAGCTTCGTGGTGATCCTGGCCGTGTTCTACGGCATGATCTACGCGATCGAGAAGAACAAGGACAGCATCCTCGGTGTCGGTCTGCTGCTCGGCTTCACCTTCCTCATGGGTCTGCTGCTCGCCCCGCTGCTGCAGGTGGCGCTCGGCCTGTCCAACGGCGGTTCGATCATCGCGATGGCGGCAGCGGGCACCGGCGCGGCGTTCTTCGGCATGGCCGGTGTGGCCACGGTCACCAAACGTGACTTCAGCTTCATGGGCAAGTTCCTGATGGTCGGCGTGATCGTCGCGATGGTCGCCATCGTGGCCAACGTGTTCCTGCAGATGCCAGTGATGGCGCTGACCATCTCGGCCGTGGTGGTGCTGATCTCGGCAATGCTGATCCTCTACACGATCAGCGGCATCATTCATGGCGGCGAAACCAACTATGTTTCCGCCACCCTGTCGCTGTACATCGGTGTTTACAACATCTTCTCCGGTCTGGTGCAACTGCTGATGGCGTTCACCGGCAATCGCGATTAGATACAAAGACGCGCTGGGCGGGGTCGGTCAGACCCTGCCCATAGACGTCTCGTCGGATGAACTCGGGCAGCCTTGGCTGCCCGTTTTCATTCGTGCGCGGGATCGGCCGGGCCAGGCTCGCGTTCGAACCAGGCAATCGACTCGACATGTCCAGTATGCGGGAACATGTTGATCACGCCCGCTGCGCGCAGCACATACCCCTTGGTGTGCACCAGCACGCCGGCATCGCGGGCGAGGGTGGCGGGGTTGCACGAGACATAGACGATGCGCGACGGTGGCGTGGGCACCTCGCCTGTGGAAGTGGGCTCGCCGATCGACTTTACCAAAGCCAGGGCGCCGTCGCGCGCCGGGTCGACCAGCCACTTGTCCAGCGGTCCGAGGGCAGCCAGTGAATCCGGTTCTGCCTTGTACAGGTCGGCGACTTCGAATCGGGCGCGTTCGGACAATCCATTGAGCGCGGCGTTCGTTGTCGCGCGGGCAACCAGTGCCTTCGCCCCTTCGATGCCCACCACCTGGGCGCCGCGTGAGGCGATCGGCAGCGAGAAGTTGCCCAGACCGCAGAAGAAGTCCGCGATCCGTTCGCCCGGCCGCGGGTCTAGCAGCCCGATCGCTCGCCGCACCAGAACCTGGTTGGTGGCATGGTTGACCTGGGTGAACTCGGTGGGCGAGAAGCGCAGTCGCACTCCGAACTCGGACAGCGCGTACTCGAGCAGCGCCGGCTCGGGCGGATGGAACGGCTGCGCGGTCTCGGGCCCCTTGGGCTGAAGGAAGATCTGCACCCGATGCTGGTCGGCGAAGGCGCGCATCTGCGTCTCGTCCGCCGGCGTGAGCGGCGCAAGATTGCGGAACACCAGCGCGCAATGGGGCACCGGCTCGGCGCCCACCGCCCGGGTCTCCGGGTCGGTCACCGCGACCTCGATCTGCGGCATGCGGTCGGCGATCGACAGTGACTCGACCAAGGCGCGCAGCGGCACCAACAGCCGTGCCACCACTGGCGCCAGCACATGGCATTCGCGCATGTCAGCGATGAAGCTGCTGCGCTTCTCGTGAAAGCCGACCAGCACACCGCCTTTCTTGGCGACCAGCCGGGCCGACAGCCGGGCCCGGTAGCGGTAGCCCCAGGTCGGGCCGTGAATCGCCGACAGCATGATGTCGGCGCGCAGCTTCGCGATATGCTGCAGGTTGTCTTCCAGCACCCGCTGCTTGGCCGCGACCTGGGCCCGGGCTTCCAGGTGTTGCATCGCGCAGCCGCCGCAGACGCCGAAGTGCGGACAGCGCGGTGTCGCCCGTTCCGGCGAGGCGCGCTCGATCGCCACCGTCTCGGCGAACTCGTAGGTCGGCTTGCGCATATACGACGACACCCGCACCCGCTCACCGGTGAGCGCGCCGTCCACGAACAGGGTCTTGCCGTCCAGGCGGGCGATGCCGCGGCCGTCCTGATCCAATGATTCGATCTGTACCAGCGGCAGCCGGGCTGGATCGCCCGGGCTTGCCGAGGGCGCCGGGCCGCGACGCCCGAAAGCTCGTGCGGTCATGCTTCGGTCATCATCCTGTGGTCGTCAATCTGTGGTCGTCAATCTGCAGTCGTCCTTCGGTCGTCGTCCGTCGGTCGTTCTCTGAATGCCCTTGCAGGGCGGGCTACCGAGGCCAGGCCGACAGGAATTCCTGCCAGTGATTGCCGGGCAACTTCTCCAGCGCCGCGCGCACCCGGGCGATCTCGTCGTCATAGAGCTTCGACGTCAACGTGCCGCGCAGCTTCTGGAAGCGCAGAAACATCAGATAGGTATTGGTCGCGTCGGTCTCGCAGTAGGCGCGGATCTCCGGCAGCCGGCCATCGCGCCACGCCGTCCAAACCTGACTGCCATCCATGCCGAGCTTGCCCGGGAATCCGCACAGCCTTGCCAGTTCGTCCAGCGGTGCCGAGGCGCGCGGCTGGTACATCGCCAGCAGATCCATCAGGTCCAGGTGGCGCATGTGGTAGCGGCTGATGTAGTTGTTCCACTTGAATTCGCGATCGTCCTCGCCCAGGTCCCAGTAGCGGGGCGCGGCCACGCCGTGTATCAGTGCCCGATAGTGCAGCACCGGCAGGTCGAAGCCACCGCCGTTCCAGGACACCAGCTGCGGCAGATACTTCTCGACCCCGTCGAAGAAGCGCTGCACCAGGGTCGCTTCGCTGTCCTCGGGTTTGCCAAGCGACCAGACCTTGAAGTGCTCGCCCTCACGCAGCGCGCACGAGATCGCGACCACCCGCTGCAGGTGCAGGGGCTGGAAGTCCGTGCCATGGCTCTGCCGACGTTTCTGGTAAGCCATGTCGACCACATCCTGGTCGGCCAGCTCGGGTGACAGCGAGTGCAGCGCGCGCAGCCCGGCGAGGTCGGGGATGGTTTCGATATCGAAGGCGAGCGTTGGCGTCATGGGGTGTGCAGCGAGCCTGGGACGGCGGGCCGGAACTCAGGCACGGGCCGCGGATTCTAGCCGATGGGCGCACCGATGATCGGCTAGAATCCGCGGTGATGAAACAGACCTTCCTCGATTTCGAGAAACCGATCGCGGAGATCGAAGCCCTGATCGACGCGTTGCGTGCCGCCCGGGCCGATTCGCCCGATGAGGGCAGCGAGGCGGAGTCGCCCGAATTCGCCGTGCTGAAGAAGAAGAGTGCGGCAGCGACCAAGGAGGTCTACAGCGGGCTTACCCCCTGGCAGATCTCGCAGGTGTCGCGCCATCCGCAGCGGCCGTACAGCCGGGACTACATCGAGCGGCTGTTCACCGACTTTCACGAGCTGCATGGCGATCGGACCTATGCCGATGACGCCGCGATCATCGGCGGGCTGGCGCGCTTCGATGATCGGCCGTGCATGGTGATCGGGCACCAGAAGGGGCGCGACACGCGCGAGAAGATCCTGCGCAACTTCGGCATGCCCAGACCGGAGGGCTATCGCAAGGCGCTGCGGCTGCTGCGCCTGGCCGAGCGGTTCGAGCTGCCGGTGTTCACCTTCATCGATACCCCGGGCGCCTACCCCGGCGTGGGTGCCGAGGAGCGGGGGCAGTCCGAGGCGATCGGCCGCAATCTGTTCGAGATGGCGAAACTTCGGGTGCCTATCGTATGCACGGTGATCGGCGAGGGAGGCTCGGGTGGCGCGCTGGCGATCTCGGTTGGCGATATCCTGCTCATGCTGGAGTACTCGACCTATTCGGTGATCTCGCCCGAGGGCGGCGCCTCGATCCTGTGGAAGAGCGCCGACAAGGCGCCGGATGCCGCAGCGGTGCTGGGCATCACCGCGTCGCGGCTGAAGGCGCTCGGTCTGATCGACCGAATCATCTCCGAGCCCCCCGGCGGCGCGCACCGCGATCCGGACCAGATGATGCAGTCGATGAAACGCTCGCTCACTGATGCACTCAAGGGCGTCAGCGGCAAGCCGATCGATCAGCTGCTCGAACGACGTTTCGACCGGCTGATGAGCTATGGGAAGTTCCGCGAGGTCGAGGTCGGCTGAGCCGTCGGTCCGGATTCAGGCTGCGTTGGCACGGGCGTTCGCGCCCGGCAGTCTGGGTAGTCCGGGCGGGCAGGAGGCGCCGGGCGGGCAGGGCGGTGCGGGCGCGCCGGGCGCGCCTGGGCAGCGTCCGCTGCGCGTCTGCGTCGGGCTGTCCGGGGGCTGTGATTCGGTCGTGCTGCTGCATGCGCTGGCAGGCCTCGCGCGCAGCCTGCGCCTCGACCTGCGTGCAGTGCATGTCCATCATGGTCTGAGTGCCAACGCTGACCAGTGGGCGAGGCACTGCCGGACGCTTTGTCGTCGCCTGGTGGTGCCGCTCGAGGTGGTCATGGTGAAGGTGGATCGGGCCAGCGGCATGGGCATCGAGGGTGCGGCGCGGCAGGCGCGGTTGCGGGTATTTCGGGCGCAGGACGCGCAGGTGCTCGTGCTCGCCCATCATCAGGATGATCAGGCCGAGACGGTGCTTCTGCAACTGCTGCGCGGCGCCGGCGCCCGCGGCCTGTCCGGGATGCTGCCGGTGTCGGGCGCGGATGCGACTGAAGGTGGCCCGAGGATCGTTCGTCCGCTGCTGGAGGTGTCGCGCGCGGCGCTGGAGCAATACGCGGCTCAGAACGGACTGCGCTGGATCGAGGACGAGAGCAATGCGGATACCGCATTCGATCGAAACTTTCTGCGCCACACGGTGTTGCCGCTGATCGAGCAGCGCTATCCAGCCGCGCGTGTGGCACTGGCGCGCAGCGGCCGGCTGCTGCACGAGGCGCAGACGACGATCGAGTCGATCGCTGCACAGGACCTGATGCTCGCGCGCGATGCGGACACCGACAGCGTGTCGCTCACGGTGCTGGACGCGATCGGCGAAGCACGGGCGCGCGAAGTGCTGCGCGCCTGGCTGCGCAGCCATGGCCAGGACATGCCGTCCGAGCGCCGCCTGACCGAGGCGCTGCGCCAGGCGGTGGCGGCGGGCGACAACCGGCAGGTCGAAGTGGCCTTGGGGACGCTGAGCCTGCGCCGCTACCGGCAACGGCTTTACCTGACCACGCCGCCGCCGCCCGCCGCGCTGCCGGCGGCGTTGGTATCGGTTCGGTGGAACCGCCGCGGCCGCCAGCCTCTGCCGGCGCTGGATGGCTGTCTGCTCTCGGTACCCATGCGTGGCGAAGGCATCGCGGCGCATCTGCTGCGCGGTGGGGCGCTGCGCATCGCGTCGCGCGCGGTCGGTGGCGGCGCTGGGGTGAGGATGCAGGTCGGCGATCGGTCGATGCGGCGCTCGCTGAAGAATCTGTGGCAGGAGTCGGCGGTGCCGCCCTGGCTGCGTGACCGGTGGCCACTGCTCTGGCTGGACGATGAACTGGTCTGCGTGCCCGGCGTGGCGATCGCCTCCGGGGCGAGGGCGGGGCCGGACCAGCCAGGGCGGGTATTCCGCTGGCTGGTGTCCGGAAGGTGAAACCGCCTGGGGACAGACCCTGAGGGTCCGTCCCCGCACCGGCGGCGGGTTACGGCCTGGGGACAGACCCTCAGGGTCTGTCCCCGCGCTGACTTGGGCAGTAGCGGCCTTGGGACAGACCCTCAGGGTCTGTCCCCGCGCTGACTTGGGCAGTAGCGGCCTTGGGACAGACCCTGAGGGTCCGTCCCCGCACCGGCGGCGGGTTACGGCCTTGGGGGACAACCTGTGGGTGGCGCCCCCCCCCCGCGGGGGGGGTAGGGCAGGGGGCGGGCCCGCACG
>JBBRCD010000159.1:0-8931 GCA_038205245.1 Burkholderiales bacterium | reverse complement strand
TGCGTCCCCGAAACATCGGAGCTCAGATCGCTGGGGGGACAGACCCGGAGGGTGCGTCCCCGAAACATCGGAGCTCAGATCGCTGGGGGGACAGACCCCTCCGGGTCTGTCCCCGACAGCGCGCAGGTCAACTGAGCGGTGGGCGGCGCGGACGCTGAGTGCGGGCGGTGCCGCGAGTGGTACTCGACCCCGATCACGCTACACTCGCGCTCTGCCTCGCCCGACCGACCCCTCAAGGCTGCCATCGATGGAAAACCTGGATTACGCTGCGCTGATCACCGCGCTCACTTCGGTGCTGCTGTTCGCCACTGTGATCAACGTCGGGCGCATGCGCGGCAAGCACAAGGTAATGGCGCCCGCCACCACCGGGCATCCCGAGTTCGAGCAGGCTTATCGCATCCAGATGAACACGACCGAGAGCGCGGTCGCCTTCCTGCCGGTGCTCTGGCTGTTCGCCCTCTATACCAGTGCGCTCTGGGCAGGGGTGGTCGGCGCCCTGTGGCTGATCGGCCGGATCATCTATGCGATCGGCTACTCGATCGCCCCGAACAAGCGCGGCCCGGGGTTCCTGGTATCGTTTCTCGCGTTCGCAGTGCTTACTGGTGGCGCGCTGATCGGAATCATCCGTAGCCTGATCTGAACAACGACAGCACGGAGTGCATATGGATGTTCATGTCGGCGCCCCACCGGAGACGCTGGATCAGCGTCTCCGCGCCGCCCTCGGCCCGGCTGCGGGACGACCGCCTGCCGTAATTCCGTCGCGGGCTGCTGCAGCAACCTGGGCGTGAGCACCATGAGCAACGGATTTGATCCTCGCACCGACGCTGGTGCCGACCCGCGCACCGACGCTCGTGCACACGCCCTCGATCTGGCAAGTCTGCTGCGTGCCGCCTACCCTGCGCTCGCGCAACTGCCGGCGGACCGCTTGGACGCGCTGTTGGCACAGAGCCGTCTGATCGAGGCACCCGCCGGCACGGTGATGTTCGATGACCATTCGGCGTGCGAGGCGATGCCGCTGCTGCTCGCCGGTGCCATCCGCGTGTCCAAGGTGTCGGCTTCCGGGCGCGAGATCCTGCTCTACCGGGTGCTGCCCGGCGAGGCGTGCGTGCTCACCTCGGGTTGCCTGTTGGGGCGGCAGCTGTATCCAGCGCGCGGCGTCGTCGAGCAGGATGCACGAATGATCGCGGTGCCGGCGCCGCTTTTCCAGCAACTGGTGGCCGAACACGCACCGTTTCGCGAGTATGTGTTCGGCCTGTTCTCGGCGCGCCTGAGCGAACTGATGGAACTGATCGAGGCGGTCGCGTTCCAGCGTCTGGACCGGCGGCTCGCGGCGCTGCTGCTAGGACGGGGCCGGGTGCTGCAGACCACCCACCAGGCGCTGGCCGAAGAACTGGGCAGCGTGCGCGAGATCGTCACCCGGCTGCTGCATCACTTCGCCGACGACCACCTGGTCATGCTGTCGCGCGAGCGGGTCGAGATCCTCGACCCGGCGCGGCTGCGGCGTATTGCGGCCGCCGAGCCTTGAGACAGGAGCGAGGCGCCGCTGCCGCGCTCGGTGCGGGCCGGTTGCCGCGGGGTGCCGCGATCGGTGACTGCGGTCACCGACAGGCCAGATGCATGCGAGCAGACTCCAGTGTGAATCGGTCGCGCGTGCATCCGGAAAGTCGGCGCGGCCGGACGCCGTGCCAACCCAGGTGGAGAACGACATGGAAAAGAATGTAGGTTCGATCGACAAGACCTTGCGCATCGTGGCCGGGCTGGCCATCCTGTCGCTTCTGTTGCTGCTCGAGGGCAGCGCCCGCTGGTTCGGGCTTATCGGTCTGGTACCGCTGTTCACCGGGCTCTTCGGTTACTGTCCGGCCTACCGGCTGATCGGCATGAACACCTGCCCGCTCAAGCCCGGCCGCGGCTAGGCGGCCAGACTCCCGCTGCGATCATGAGGAACCCGTCATGACCGATGGATCCGCCCAGGTTCCCCAGGTAGAGTCGTTGTTCGACCCGGCCACATCGACCTACACCCATGTCGTTCATGCGGGGGTCGGCAGTGGCTGCGCGATCATCGACCCGGTGCTCGACTTCGATCCGAAGTCGGGCCGCACCGGGCATGCGTCGGCGGCACGGGTGGTCGAGTTCGTCGAGCGGCAGGCGCTGCGCGTGCAGTGGATCCTGGAGACGCATGCGCATGCCGACCACCTGAGTTCGGCGCGCTGGCTGCGCGAGCGGTTGGGTGGCCGGATCGCAATCGGCGAGCAGATCCGGGTCGTGCAGCAGACCTTTGCGCAGGTGTTCAACCTGGGCGCAGGTTTCCCAACCGACGGCTCGCAATTCGATCATCTGTTCGCCGCGGGCGAGCACTTCCGGATCGGCGATCTCGAAGCGGTCGCCATGCATGTGCCGGGGCATACACCGGCCGACAGCGCCTACCGGATCGGCGACGCGGTCTTTGTCGGCGACACCCTGTTCATGCCCGATGTCGGCACCGCGCGCTGCGACTTTCCGGGTGGGGATGCGTCCATGCTCTACCGGTCGATACGCTCGTTGCTGGCGCTGCCGCCGCAGACACGCCTGTTCCTGTGCCACGACTACCCGCCGGCTGGACGCGAAGCGCAGGGCTGGACGACGGTGGCGGCCGAGCACGCGTCGAACATCCATGTGCACGACGGGATCTCCGAGGCGGCGTTCATCGAGATGCGCCAGCGGCGGGACGCGACGCTCGGGATGCCGACCCTGATCCTGCCGTCGATCCAGGTCAACATCCGCGCGGGGGACCTGCCTCCGCCGGAGGACAACGGCGTGAGTTACCTGAAGTTGCCGGTCGATCTGTTGTAGGCTCTTCTGCCGCGTTACGTTCCAGCCGGCATCGCCATGGCAGAGCGAGTCACCGTGATTCTCGGTCACCCCGACCCGGATGCCGCGCGCTTCGGGCGCGCGCTGGCGACTCGCTGCCTGAGCGGCGCCCAGGCAGCGGGCCACGAGACCCGGTTTGTCGACATCGCCCAGATCGATTTCCCGGTGCTGCGCACCGAGGCCGACTGGAAGCACGGTGCATTGCCGGAGTCACTGCGCGACGCCCAGGCGGCGATCGGCTGGGCAAGCCACCTGGTGATCCTGTTCCCGCTGTGGATGGGCAGCATGCCGGCGCTGCTGCGCGCCTTCATCGAGCAGGTGTTCCGCCCCGGCTTCGCCCAGGGCAAAGACGGGGACGTGTTCGCCCATCGCCTGGCCGGGCGTTCCGCACGCATCGTGATCACCATGGGCATGCCAGTGCTGGCCTACCGCTGGTACTTCGGCGCGCATGGGCTGAAGAGCCTGGAGCGCAGCATCCTCAAGCTGTGCGGCATCGGCCCGATCCGCGAGACGCTGATCGGGCGCATCGACGCGCTGACCGATGCGCAGCGCTCGGCCTGGCTCGCGAAGCTCGAGACACTCGGGCGCGCTGCCCGCTGAAGCCAGGGGGAAATCACCACGGCAGCGAGCCGCGCCGATCCGCATCTGGCACTATGCGGCCTGACCCGGTCAACATCGTCGGGTTGCGAGCACCCGGTCCGGCGGCGTCCAGTCACCGGACGACGGGCGGCGCGGCGGTGGAGGAAGGCTGATGTTCATCGACTACCCGGCGCGCTTGTCCGCATGATCGCGCTGACCGAAGACCTGGCCAAGGCGTATCTTCAGAGCCGCGGCCTGCCGGTGCCCGCCGGATCGGCTGCCGCGACCGCAGACGAAGCGGCGCGTCGGGCCGAAGCGCTGGGCGGCTGCGCGGTCATCAAGGCGCTGGTGCCGGCAGGCCGTCGCGGGCTAGCGGGCGCCGTACGCAAGGTGGGTTCCCCGACAGAGGCCCGCGAAGCGGGCGCAGCCTTGCTGGGCAGCGATGTCGGCGGGCATTCCGTGGAACAGGTCTACGTCGAGGCCCTGGAGCCGATCGTCGCCGAACTCTACCTGTCCTTCGTGCTCGACCGGTATCCGGCGCAGGTGATCGCCAGCGTGCACGGGGGCGTGGACATCGAGCAGATTCACCGCGATCACCCCGACCGGATCCACCGGTTGGACGTGGATCCGGTAGGCGGACTGCGCCCGTGGGAGGCAATGCGCCTGTGGGAGCGCTGCGGCATCGAATCGGCGCGGCTGCCCGCACTTGCCGCGCTGACTGTCGGCCTGTGGCAGGCCTTCGTCGCGGCCGACGCGCTGATGCTGGAGATCAATCCGGTCGCCGTGTGTGCCGACGGGCGGCTGTCGGTCGTTGGCGCGATGCTCGGCGTGGACGACGCCGCGCTGGCGCGCCAGCCACAATGGCAGGCGATGGCGGCGACCCTCGCGAGCCGCGGCGGACGCCGGGCGAACGCGCGCGAGCGATCGGTGCTCGAGATCAACGCACGCGTGCCAGGCGCGGTGTTTCGCTACACCGAACTGGACGGAGATATCGGTTTCTTTGTCGGCGGGGGTGGCGCGAGCCTGTTCCAGCACGATCTCATGCTGGCGCTCGGCGCACGGCCGGCGAATCACCTGGACGCGACACCCGGTGCCGGATGGAAGGAGAAGATGGCCGCAGTGGTCGATGCCATTCTCGCGCGCCCGGGCGTGCGTGGCCTGTTGATCAGCTACAACTTCCTGCAACTGGTCAACGTCGACGAGCGCATGCGGCTGATCGTCGACCACCTCAAGCTGCGCGGCGTGGACCCGACCCGGTTTCCGGTGGTGGTCCGGCTGTTCGGCCCGGGCGAGGACCGTGCACGCGAGATCGCCCGGGAACTGCCCGGGCTGGTGTACATGCCGCCGATGACCCCGATCGAGGCGGCCGTCGCGCGGATCGTGGAACTGACCGGCGGCCCGAGGGGGACCGCAGGTTGAGTATCCTGGTCGATGCATCGACCCGCGTGCTGGTGCAGGGCATCACCGGCGCGCAGGCGCGCCGGGACGTCGCGCATTGTCGGGCCTACGGCACCCGCGTCGTCTGTGGCGTGACGCCGGGACGCGGCGGCATGCAGGTCGAGGGCCTGCCGGTCTACAACACTGTCGGCGCGGCGCTGGCGATCCACGAAATCGATGCGACACTGATCTATGCGCCGCCCTACGCGGTTCGCGATGCGGTGCTGGAAAGCCTGGCGGCAGGCATCCGGCTCGCGGTGGTCCTGGCCGAGAACGTGCCGGTGCACGATGCACTGGTCATGCGCGCCTCGGCCGAGCGTGCCGGCGCACTCATCGTCGGCTGCAACACCAACGGCATCCTCTCGCCCGGCCAATGCAAGCTCGGGGGCATCGGCGGCGATCTGCCAGCGCGGGTGTTCATGCCTGGCCCGGTCGGGATCGTGTCGCGCTCGGGCGGCATGTCGGCCGAGCTCGCATTGACGTTGAAGGCCGCTGGTTACGGCGTCTCGACCGCGGTGTCGATGGGCGGGGACGCTGTCCCGTGCACGCCGATGGTTCGCTATCTGGCGCTGTTTGACGCGGACCCGGGCACCGAGGCGACCCTCCTGTTCGGGGAGCCCGGCACGCCAAACGAGCAGGAGGCGGCCGACTGGCTCGCTTCGCGCAACAGCGCAAAGCCGGTGATCGCGGTGCTTGCCGGCGAGTTCCAGGAACGCTATCCGGCCGGAGCCAGCTTCGGCCATGCGGCGGCGATGATCCAGGATCCCCGCGACACGGTCTCGGCCAAACGGCAGATGCTCGCGGACGTGGGCGCGCATGTCGTGCGCCGCCTGGGCGAATTGGGACCCTTGCTGGACCGCCTCGGTGTGACCCGCATCGGTGTGACCGGCGCAGTGGAGGATGCGACGTGAACGACAGGAAGCCGCCCGACGTGCCAGAGTCAGAACCCCAGTGGGCGCCGGAGCTGGCAGAGCTGGCGCAGCGCCGCCGCCTGGCCCGGCGCATGGGCGGCGAGGCGGCGGTCGCCCGGCACAAGGCGCGCGGCCGGATGACCGCGCGCGAGCGCATCGACAGCCTGCTCGACGCCGGGACGTTCCGCGAGATGGGGCAGATCACCGGCAAGGGCAGCTACGACGCCGAAGGCCGTCTGGTCGATCTGACGCCGGTCAACGCGATCATCGGCACCGGCCGGATCGACGGCGGCAAGGTGGCCATCTCGGCGGACGACTACACGCTGCGCGCCGGCTCGTCCGAGGCCACCATTTCCGACAAGTGGGTCTACGCCGAGCGTCTCGCGATGTCGCTGCGCATGCCGCTCATCCGGCTGGTCGACTCCGCCGGCGGCAGCGTGAAGCTGCTGAAGAAGATGGGGCACACCAAGATTCCGGGCTATCCGACCTGGCCAGCGGTAGACCTGATGTCGACGGTGCCTGTGGTCGGGGTCGCGCTCGGCAGCTGCGCCGGCCTTGGGGCGATCAAGGTGTTGATGTCGCATTTCTCGGTGATGGTGCGCGATCAGGCGCAGGTGTTCGCGGCCGGACCGCCGGTGGTGAAACAGGCCTATGGCGTCGACATCGACAAGAACGATCTGGGCGGGCACAAGGTCCACCGCAAGAGTGCGCTGGTGCACAACGAGGCCGAGGATGAAGCCGATGCACTCGCGCAGGTCAGGCGTTTCCTGTCCTTCCTGCCGCGCAGCGTGTACCGGCTCGCGCCGCGATTGCCGTGCACGGACGATCCTGGCCGCGCCGACGACTGGCTGGCCGACGCGATTCCGCGCAACCGGCGCCGGATCTATGACCCGCGAAAGATCATCGCTTCGCTGTTCGATCGCGAGTCGGTGTTCGAGATCGGGCGCTACCAGGGGGGCGCCACGATCACCGCGCTCGCCCGGCTGAACGGCTTCCCGGTCGGCGTCCTGTGCAGTGACCCCCGCGTGTCCGGCGGCGCGATGACCCTGGCCGCGGCATGGAAGATGGAACGCCATGTTCAGTTGTGCGACACCTTCGGCCTGCCGGTGGTGAACCTGGTCGACCAGCCGGGAAACGCGACCGGCCCCGAGGCCGAGCTCGCCGGCACGCTGCTCGGCGCAGTTCGCGTGCTCACCACGATCGAGCGCGCGCGCGTGCCGTGGGTATCGATCATCCTGCGCCGGGCGTTCGGGATGGCGGGCGGGCTGCACGCGCCGAAATTCTTCCCGGCGCTCAACCACCGCTTCGCCTGGCCGTCGGCACGCTGGGGGTCGATCCCGATCGAAGGGGGCGTGTACGCGGCGCACCGCAAGGAAATCGACGGTGCCGCGGATCCGCTCGCGCTGCGCGACGCGCTCGAGGCCGAGTATCACGCGATCAGTTCGCCGTTTCGCACGGCCGAGGCGTTCTCGATCCTCGACGTGATCGATCCGCGGGAAACGCGCTCGATCCTGTGCGACTGGGTCGAGGATGCATGGGAAGTCGTCGCGGGCGATCGCAGCCCCAGGCCGCAGCCGGCCTGATGTAACCAGGGAGGATTCAATGAACTGTTTTCTGCAGAACGTAGTACGAGCCGTCGCCGTCGCGGCGCTGCTTGCTGGCGGCACGCCGGCGGCCGTTGCGCAGGACTGGAAGCCCACGCGCAACCTGGAGTGGATCGTGCCATCCGGGCCGGGCGCCGCCCTCGACATGGCGGCTCGACAGGTCAAGGACATAGTCGAACGGTCGCGGCAGCTCGGCGTGCCGTTCCTGGTGCAGAACCGCCCGGGCGGCGCAAACATGATCGCGCTCAACACGCTGATCCAGAACCCAGGCAATGCCCACTACGTGTCGACCTTCAACCACGGACAGATCAACAACCGCCTGCTGGGTGTGCTGCCGGTCGGCTACACGGACTTCACGCCGCTGGCGATCCTGTTCGAGGAAACCCTGGTGGTCGCGGTGCGCCAGGAGTCTCCGATCCGCACCGCGAAGGATCTGGTCGAACGCCTGCGCAAGGATCCAGGCGCACTCAGCATCGCAGTGGCGACTTCGGCCGGTAACCACATCCATGTGGCTATCGCGCTGCCGCTGCGCGCCGCCGGCGTTGACATCTCGAAGCTCACGATCGTTCCCTACAAGTCATCCGCCGAGTCGATGACGGCACTGCTCGGTGGGCATGTCGACGTGGTATCCGCCTCGACACCGAACGTCATCACACAGCATGAAGCCGGACGCATCCGGCTGATCGCGGTGGCGAGCGCCGAGCGGCTGCCGGGCGCGCTGTCTGCTGTCCCGACGTGGCGCGAACAGGGGGTCAACGCGGTCTACCATTCCGCACAGGGCGTCATCGGGCCGCGCGACCTGACGCCAGAACAGGTGCGGTTCTGGGAGTCGCTGCTGCGCGAGGCCACACAGTCGGCAGAATGGAAGAAGCTGGTCGAGCGCAACTACTGGCGGCCGACCTTCCTCAATGCCGCCGATGCGCGCCGCTATCTCGATGCGCAGAATGAGGAGGCGCGCGCGGTGCTGACCGAAATCGGGCTGCTGAAGAAATGACGAACGATGCCTCTTGGCAAGGGGCCATGTTCGCCCGTTAAGTCAGGTCGATCATTGCCTCGACATGTTCCGCCCGGTTCCAACGCGTTGGGCATGGGCTCAGCGCAAAGACGTCGGCGCGATGACGGGATCACAACTTGCGTGAACTCACCCACTTACACCAGAGGCGGAGGCTCCAACAATGGCATCCAACAGCCCGACAGCACGACATTTTTTCGCATGCCTGCTTGCCACCGCGATCGTCTCGTCTACCGCACTCGCCAACAAGCCCGACTGGGCCGGCGGCGGCAACGAGCAAGGCGGGAAGGGTCAGAGCGGTAAGGAGGGCAACGGAAACTCCGCGCAGCGAAGCGGCGACCGGCAGATCGTCGAACGCCGGGCCGCCAACGGCCGGACTACCGACGGCCGGACCACCGAACGCTACTTCGACGATCAGCGCCGCATCGTCGTGGGTGAGTATTACGACGAGCAGTTCCGCAACGGGAGATGTCCGCCCGGGCTGTCCAAGAAGAACAACGGTTGTATGCCGCCCGGCCAGGCAAAGAAGTGGTCGGTCGGC
>JBBRCD010000158.1:0-8957 GCA_038205245.1 Burkholderiales bacterium | reverse complement strand
TTCTTGCGGCACCGCGCAATGGCGACAGGTCAAGAATCCCGGCGGATGGCCGATACCTGTTATCCCGGTCGAACCTCACCGATGCCCTTCATTACCAAGCCACTTTCCAGTCTGCAGTCGTGGACCCGCCACTTCAGTACGGAGCCCATTCCGATACTCGCGCGTACGGTGCTGGCCATCGACGCGCTGCGGCTCGACCAGGATCGCCTCGCGCCTCGCGACATATCGGGTGAAGTCGGGCGCGATCCGTTGATGACGCTGAAAACGCTGGCGTGGGCCGGGCGTGCGATGGAAAAACGCACAAAAGGAGGTCTTCCCGGCGAGATCGAGACGGTCGAGGCGGCCATCATCATGATGGGCGTCAACGGCTTCTTTCAAGAGTTCGCGACCCTGGAAGCCGTCGAGACGCGGCTCAAGGTATTTCCGGCAGCACACCTGCAGATCATTCGCCTCATTGCCCGCTCGATCAATGCGTCCAACTATGCCGCCGACTGGGCGGCGTACCGGCATGATCTCGACGTCGCGGTCATCCGCGAGGCGGCACTACTGCACGATCTTGCCGAAATGCTCACATGGTGCTTCGCCCCCGAGCTGTCGATTCGGATGCTGCAGATGCGACGGACCCACCCGACCATGCGCAGCGTCGAAATTCAAAACACCATTCTGGGCATCTCGCTCGACGACCTGAGCATCGAGATGTTTCGCGAATGGCGGCTGCCGAGCCTGTTGCTGCAACTGACCAATCATCACGCGGCGTCGCACCCGGCGGTGAAAAACGTGATGCTGGCGGCAAATCTCGCTCGGCACGCGGCGAATGGCTGGACCGATCCGGCCCTGCACGATGACTTTCAGAGCATCGCCGAGCTGCTGAATCAGACCCCTCAGTGGGTCGAGTCGCGCGTCAAGTCCGGAGGCGCCGACCCGCGCGCGGATTAGTCACGCCGGGCTGCGGATCAGCGTAGGGCCGTGGCCATCGCCTCATCACGCGAAAACCCGGGCAGCACCGCTGCGGCCGGGTTCCAGCTGAGGAACCTTCCGTCAAGTGACACGTCAAGTGACTTGGCATGCACCGATTCGCTCGACGCGTTCCTCAGCGCCTCCCGCAGAAGACCTTGCGCTGCAAAGTGCTGCTTGCGCTCCGTGTTCAAGCCGGGCGCGATGCTGACCGCGTGCCGCCGACGCGCGTTGAACCCGGCGAATTCATGCGCTTGTGGCGGTTACGCGGCACTCCTGGGTGGCAGGGACGGATGCCGGCAGCAACTGATGGCGCCAGGCGCTGAGCAGGCGCAACGCGCTCTCGCCCGACATCGAGAACGGATCGAAGCGCCCCAGCTCACGATACTTGAGAAGTGTCGCTTTGCGCGCGCTGGCGTCCTGGCCAGAGACGTCGATGTTGGCCATGCCCCAGTCGGCGAACTCGCGCTCGATGAGCTCGCCATAACCGAGCAGCGTCAAACGCTGGTGCCTGGGGTCGCGGGCAATCCGGTGATACAGCGAATTGACCTCCTGGGAACTGCCCTCCAGAATCTGCAGGAAAGTCTCCTGATCGAATGCCAGTAGGCCGGTCAGCCCGCGAACGCGATTGTGTTCACTTGCGGCGTCCAGCATAGAAACCATGTCGCCCATGCTCATCGGTTTGGTGGCGCGACTTGCATAGATCAGTCTTACCAGGCTCATGAGCGCGTTCCTTCGGTGAGCGGGCGCTGCACTAGCGTCGCCTCGATCACCACCTACGACCATCTTCGATCCGAGTTGATAGTGAGACGCGAAAAAATAACGCGCTGACTGGAAGTTCAGAAGAGCACCCTGTGTGCTTGGGTGATGATCAGAGCGGGAATGCGTTCGAGCGGCACATCGTGGTTGGTGCAGTGCAGTGCAGTGCAGTGCAGTGCAGTGCGGTGCTGCACGGTGCCCGGCGCTCAGTCGATCTTCGCCCCCGTGGCCTTGACCACCTTCGCCCACTTCGGGATCTCGCTCCGAATGTGTCTGCCGAACGCCTCTGGCGTGCCGCCGACCGTGGTCGCGCCCAGTTTGGCCAGCCGCGCGCGCAGTTCAGCGGTGGCCAGCGCCTTGTTCACCGCGCCACTGAGCCGTTCGATCACCTCGCGCGGTGTCCCCGCCGGGGCGAGCAGGCCGTACCAGATATCGGCCTGGTAACCGGGCAACGTCTCGGCGATGGTCGGAATGTCCGGCGTGGCCGAGGCGCGCTTGAGCGAGGTGATGCCGAGCGCACGGAAGCGCCCCGACTCGATGAACGGCAGCGACGGCAGCAGCCCATCGACCATCATCGTCACCTCGCCGCCGAGCAGCGCGGTGCGCCCTGGGGTGGAGCCCTTGTACGGCACGTGCTGGATGTCGATGCCAGCCATGAAGCCTAGAAGTGCTGCGTTCAGGTGCGGCGTCGAGCCGCTGCCCGAGGAGGCATAGAACAGTTGTCCCGGCCGCTTCTTCGCCAGCGCGATCAACTCCTTCACGTTCTTGACCGGCAGCGACGCCAGCACCACCAGTACTGAGGTGGTGTCGGCGATATGTACCACCGGTGCGAAATCGCGCTCGACATCGAACGGCAGCTTCGGATACAGCGATGGATTGATCGCCACCGGGCCGACCCCGCCCATGACCAGCGTGTAGCCATCGGCAGGCGCCTTCGCCACCTGTTCCATGCCGAGTATGCCGTTGGCGCCAGCACGGTTCTCCACCGTGATCGGCACGCCCAGTTGGCCTTCGACCGCCTGCGCGACGTCGCGCGCCAGGGTGTCGCCGGTGCCCCCGGCGGCGAGCGGCACGATCAGCCGGATCGGTTTGGCTGGAAAGCTCTGGGCGTGGGCGGGGGCACCAGCCAGCAGCCCGGTCAGGCCGACGACAAATAGTGATGTGCGCATGGGTGCTGCCTCCTTTTTCGGTGTCCGCTTTATTCTGTTTGCCGCGGTTGCGCCGCGGGGCACGCCGCGGGGGGCGTGTGCGGCGCGATTCCCTCCAGCTACAATCCAGCCCCGGGGCCGGTCTTTGCCAGCCCCTGTCGCCGTGCCAGGCTGGCTGCGCCAGGGTCGCTGCGCCGGAACCCACCGCCGGGCATGTCCAGAAGCAGGTCGCGCCAACGACGACCCCCATCATAGCAATCCGACGATTCGCGGAGGAGCATCATCATGGCAAAAAACGTTCACCTGGCAGCGCGCCCTGTATCGGGGCTGGTCGCCATCCTGCTGCTCGCTTTGGGCAGCAGCGCGGTACTGGCGCAGCCCAAGGGCAAGGACGCCGCCGCCGACTACCCGAACCGGTCGATTCGCATCCTGGTCGGCTTCACGCCGGGTGGGGCGACCGACATCCTCGCGCGCATGGTCGGTCAGAACCTCGGCGAGCGCTGGGGGCAGACGGTGATCATCGACAACCGGCCCGGGGCCGGGGGCAACATCGGCGCCGAGATTGCGGCGCGCGCGCTGCCGGACGGCTATACGCTGATGATGACCACCGCTGGCGTCTCGGCCATCAACCCGACGCTTTATGAAAAGCTGCCCTGGGCGCCGAAGAGCTTCGACGCCGTGGTCGGCGTCGGGTTGACGCCGAATGTATTCGTGGTCAATGCCTCATCGCCGTTCAAGTCGCTCAAAGACCTGATCACGGCGGCGCGCGCCGGCTCTGGCAAGGTGAGCTTCGGCGCACCCGGCATCGGTACCACCGGTCACCTGTCGGGAGAACTGTTCAAGGTGATGGGCAGCCTCGATCTGACCTTCGTGCCGTTCAAGGGCAGCGCAGTGGTGCTCGCCGACCTGCTGACCGGCAGCGGGATCAGCCTCGCTATCGACAATATGCCGCCCTACGTGCCGCAGATCAAGGCGGGCAAGCTGCGTGCGCTGGCGGTAGGTACGGCCAAGCGCAGCGCCAACCTGCCCGATGTGCCGACGGTGGCCGAGGCCGGGCTGCCAGGCTACCTGTCCTACGCCTGGTTCGGGCTTCTTGCCCCGCGCGGCACGCCGGCGCCGGTGCTCGCGAAGATCAACGCCGAGGTGAACCGGATGCTGGTGATGCCCGACACGCTGGCCAGGTTCTCGGAGCTGAGCATCGAGGCGATGGGCGGTACTTCGGCAGAGTTCAGCACGCTGCTGGAGTCAGAGTTGAAGCGCTGGAGCGAAATCGTACGCAAATCAGGTGCCAAGGCCGAGTGATGCATTCAACGATGCGTGTTCGATGCCGCCTTGGAACCGGAGCAAATGAAGAAAGTCCATGATCCAGGATCAGGAAACACTCACCCTGCTGCTCGACTCGATTCGCCGTTTCGTACGTGAACGGCTGATTCCTGCCGAGCAGGCGGTCAACGACAGCGACGAGATACCCGCCGACATCGTCGCCGAGATGAAGGGGATGGGGCTGTTCGGCTATGCCCTGCCCACCGAGTACGGCGGTCTGGGCCTCACCACCGAAGAGCAGATGCATGTGTCGTTCGAGCTCTGCTACGCCTCGCCGGTGTTCCGGTCCTACATCGGCACCAACAACGGGATCGGCGGCATGGGTATCGTCATCGACGGCACCCCCGCGCAGAAGGACAAGTATCTGCATCGCCTGGCTGCCGGGGACATCATCGGCAGCTTCGCACTGACCGAGCCGGACAACGGCTCGGACGCGGCCGGGCTCAAGACCTTTGCCAGGCGCGACGGCGACCACTATGTGATCAACGGCACCAAGCGCTACATCACCAATGCCCCGGAGGCCACGATCTTCACCCTGATGGCGCGTACCGACGCCACGCAGAAGGGGGCCTCTGGCGTAAGTGCCTTCATCATCGAGCGCGGCACGCCCGGGCTGACCACCGCCGCCCCGGATCGCAAGATGGGTCAGCGCGGCTCACACACCTCGGATGTGATCCTGGAGGACGTGCGGGTGCCCGCAAGCAGTCTGATCGGCGGCAAGGAGGGGCAGGGCTTCAAGACCGCGATGAAGGTGCTCGACCGTGCGCGCCTCAACATCGCCGCGGTCTGTGTAGGCATCGCCCAGCGCATGCTCGACGATGCGCTGGCCTACGCGATGCAGCGGCGCCAGTTCGGCCAGCCGATCGCCGAGTTCCAGCTGGTGCAGGCGATGCTCGCCGACTCGAAGACCGAGATCTATGCTGCGCGCAGCATGACCCTGGATGCCGCGCGTCTGGCCGACACTGGCGTGAACATCATCACCGAAGCCTCCTGCGCCAAGCTGTTCGCCTCCGAGATGTGCTCGCGGGTGGCGGATCGCTGCGTGCAGATCCACGGCGGGGCGGGCTACATGCAGGCGTATGCGATCGAGCGGCTGTTCCGCGACGTGCGCCTGTTTCGCATCTTCGAAGGCACCAGCCAGATTCAGCAGTTGGTGATCGCCCGCAACATGATTCGCCAGGCCAGCCGCTGATCGAGTGTGGCGCAACCCCGGTAGAAGGGGTCCGGGGTTGCGGTCGTGCCTCCCTGCCGCCAAGCAAGAATCGACCGTGATCCCCGTTGGCCCTTATTACAGGAAACGCATGATGAAACCAGTGTTGCAGTTGGCGATCGCCGCGATCGCTACCGGGTGCTGTCTGCCGGCCTTCGCGCAACAGTACCCGTCCAAGCCGATCCGCATCATCGTGCCGTTCGGTGCGGGTGGGTCGGCCGACACGATGGCGCGGCTGACCGGGCAGCGCTTCACCGAGACCTGGGGGCAGTCGGTGCTGGTCGAGAACCGCACCGGTGCGGCCGGGATGATCGGCGCCGAAGCGGTGGCGCGGGCCGCCCCCGATGGCTACACGCTGATGGTCACCTCCGGCGCGTTCTCCTCGACGCCGGCGCTGAATCCGAACGTGTCGGTCGACGTGTTCAAGGACTTCACGCCGATCGTGAACATCTCGAACACGGCAACGATGATGAATGTGCATCCATCGCTGCCGGTGAAGTCGTTGAAGGAGCTGATCGCCTTCGCCAGACAGCGCCCGGACCAGTTGAGCTACGCCACCGCCGGCATTGGTTCGACCGGTCATCTCGCCACCGAGCTGTTCCTGAACATGACTGGCACGAAGATGGTTCATGTGCCATTCAAGGCCAATCCGATTGCGGTGATCGATGTGATCGCCGGCAACGTACCGGTGATGTTCGATCTGGTACTGACCGGTGCGCCGCAGGTGAAGGCGGGCAAGCTGCGCGCGCTCGCTGTCACCTCGCCGCAGCGTCTGCCGCTGCTGCCCGATGTGCCGACCGTGACCGAGGCTGGCCTGCCGGCGTTCGATGCCAATGTTTGGCTCGGCATGCTGGGACCGGCGGCGCTTTCCCGCGATATCGTCAATCGGTTGAACACTGAAGTGAACCGCATCGTGCGCCTGCCCGAGATCGTCAAGCGCTTCAACGACCTCGGCGTCGAACCTGCAGGCGGGACGCCGGAGGCGTTCGCGGCACTGCATAAGGCGGACTTCGGCAAATGGCAGAAGGTTGTGCGCGATGCGAAGATCAAGCTCGAATGAGGTCAGGACGGGCTGCACAGCGTGCCGCCCTGCAGCCGGCGGTCACCCCCCATCGACTCAGGACAGACAGCACCATGAAAAGACCTTCTCTCTTTTTCACAATGTTCCTCGGTGTCGCCGCTGCAGCCACCCCGGTTCATGCGCAGAAGGCCTGGCCCGAGAAGCCGATCCGGATGATCGTCAACTTCGGAGCCGGCGGTTCTGCCGACACCATGGCGCGGCTGGTGTCGCCGCGGTTGCAGGACGCCTTCGGCCAGCCGGTGCTGGTCGAGGTGCGCCCTGGCGCGACTGGCGCGATCGGCGCCGAGTTCGTCGCGCGCCAGCCGGCCGATGGCTACACGCTGCTGATGACCTCCGGCGCGTTCTCGATGGCCCCGGCGCTGACCCTCAATCTGCCGTACGACATCTTCAAGGACTTCACCCCGATCGTCGGCTGCTCGAATGCGCCGCAGGTGCTGGTGGTGCACCCCTCGGTGCCGGTGAAGTCGGTGAAGGAGCTGGTCGAGTTCGCGAAGAAGCGTCCGGGTCAGCTCGGCTGGGCGACCGCTGGACTCGGCTCGACCGGGCATCTGGCGGGTGAATACTTCTCCGGGCTGGTCGGCATCAAGCTGGTCCATGTGCCCTACAAGTCGAACCCGGCCGCCGGCATGGACGTGATCGGTGGCCATGTGCCGATCATGTTCGACCAGCTGTCCACCGCTACACCGCATATCAAGGCCGGCAGAACGCGCGCACTGGCGATCACCTCGAGCAAGCGCAATCCGCTGCTGCCCGAAGTGCCGACCATGGGCGAGGTCGGTTTCGCCGCGTTCGAGACCAGCATCTGGCTCGGCCTGCTCGGCCCGGCCAATCTGCCGCGCGACATCGTCACCCGGGTCAACGCCGAGGTGAACCGCTTTCTCGCCCTGCCCGAGACCCGGGAGCGTTTCGGTCAGCTCGGCGTGGAAGTGTTCGGCGGCTCGCCCGAGGCGCTGGGCACACGCATGCGATCCGACCTGGCTGGCGCGCAGAAGACGGTGAAGGCGGCCGGGATCAAGCCGGAGTAGGCCGGGCTCGCCGCAGGCCGAGCGCCACCCTGCGGCGGTCCACCGCGTTTCGTGAAGCGCAGACAAAAGCGGGGACAGACCCGGCACAGACCCTCAGGGCGGGGCCAGACCCTCAGGGTCTGTCCCCTGACTGCACGGGGACATAAAGCGGGGACGTGCATGAAGCGGGCCCAGACCCTCAGGGTCTGTCCCCTGGCTGCTACGGCGGCCGACGGAGAAAAAGGCCTGCTACGACGGCCGCGGGGCCAGACCCTCAGGGTCTGTCCCCTGACTGTACGGGGACATAAAGCGGGGACGTACATGAAGCGGGGCCAGACCCTAAGGGTCTGTCCCCTGGCTGCTACGGCGGCCGACCGAGGAAAAGGGGTCAGGGTAAAGCCCGTATCCTGGCGGTCGCACACCAGAGTCGTCGCCCTGGCTATTGGCGCAGCAGGAAGTAACTCGGTGAGTGAGGTGCCCAACCACCCATTCGAGCGGACAACCATCCGCGTCCTTCCTGCGCCGCTCGGTGCCGCTCGGTGCCGCTCAAGTCCATCGTCGAGGCTATGCAAGAAGGGTGGTTCCCGGTTCGTTGTGGTCATCGCCGGTGCGGGCTCGCACGTTACTCAGGTAACGCGCAACTTCCATGGAAGCGAGTCCTGATGCCCTGCTACAAGCCCGTGACTTGAAGCGGGGACACACCGCATGCGGGGTCTGTCCCCTGGTCGCGACAGCGGCCGGCCGCGTTTCGCGACGACCGCAGCGCTGACGTAGCCTGTACGCGCAGCAATGCATCCGCTGCCGAAGTAACGAACACGACGGCGCTGTTCTCGCAGGCGACCCGCCGCCTGGCCCCCGACATGATCGCCCTGTCGCCGCGCTTCGCGGCCAGTGATCCAGCGGGGCATCGTTCACATGTTGAAGGCCATCCTGCGTCGGCTCCGGGCACGCGAGGACGCATCGCCCTCATCGTCGGCGCCGTTGACCGCGTTCGAGCGGGCGCGCATCGAATGGTTCGAGCGCTATGGTTGCGCGATCGTCGAGCGCAACCGGATGTTCGTCGGCTGGGTGCTGACCACCGCCGCCCTGCTCGCCGCCTGTCTTGCGCTGGTCGTCCTGATGCCGCTGAAGACGGTCGAGCCGTTCGTCGTTCGGGTCGCCGACAACGGCTCGGCGGTCGCCGATCGGGCGGCGGCGCAGGCCTACCGTCCCGGGCGGGCCGAGCGCACCTACTTCGTGTCGCGCTGGGTGCAGCAGGTGTTGACCATCGACCCCTATCTCACCGAGCGCCAGCTGGCCGAGGCCTACCGGATGACCTCGGGTCTGGCGACCCAGCAGATGCTCGAGTGGTTGAAGAACGACCGGCCGGTCGAGCGTCTGAAGAAGGACGCGGCCCTGCATCGGTCGGTGTCGATCATCACCGTCGCCCCGCTGGATGACGGCGTGCTGCAGGTGCGGGTGCGCACCGAGACCCGCTC
>JBBRCD010000157.1:0-8960 GCA_038205245.1 Burkholderiales bacterium | reverse complement strand
GGCCGGACCGGTCGACCCGAGGATCAGCCCGTCAAAGGTCAATCAACTCGCCATGTCCAAGCCGATCGAATGGTTCGAGAACAACCTGATCGGCGAGGTGCCGCTGCAGTTCGCGGGTCGCGGCCGCCGGGTGTACCCCGGCTTCGTCCAGTTGACGGCATTCCTGAGCATGAATGCCGAGCGCCATCGCAAGTCCTTCAACGACCTGTTCACGCTGCGCGCGGCAGGCGAGGACGACAAGGCCGATGCGATTCGCGAGTTCTATGGCGAGTACTTCGCGATCATGGATCTGGCAGCACCGTTCTATCTGCAAACGGTCGAGAGAATCTTCCAGCAGCATCTGCTGCCCAAGGGTGAACTCACCTTCCGTGGACGGCCAGTGCGCCCACAGGCGCTCAGAAAGACCTTCGTGCTGACGGTCGAGGGCGAGCGCGATGATATCTGCGGCATCGGCCAGACCCTCGCGGCGCAGGACCTGTGTTCCCGGGTGCCGGCCTGGAAGAAGACACATCACCTGCAGGCCGGTGTCGGACACTACGGCGTGTTCAGCGGCAAGCGGTGGTCAGCCCAGATCTATCCGGTGGTCAGGGCAATGATCCAGAATGCGTAGCGCAGGGCGGAGGCGGGGACAGACCCCATGAGGGGTCAGTCCCCTGGATAGTCCCCTGGCTGCAGGGCGCACACTGAGTCGAAGCTTCAGCCCGCGCTCAAGCGGCAAAGGTGAAGCGGCTGCCGACGTTGGAACAGACCAGCTTCTGCGGCATCCGCTCGCGCATCATGTCGATGAACGGCGTGCCGGTGCAGTGCATCGGCAGGATGACATCCGGATCGAGCGCCTCGAGTTCGCGCAGCGAGTGCTGCAGATAAGGCAGCGGGGCCATACCCAGATGGAAGCCGCCGACCACGGCATGCACCTTGTCGACATTGGCCGCAGCCATCGCGGTTCTGACCGTGTTGATGATGCCGGAGTGCCCGCATGAGGAGATCACGACCAGTCCCCGATCCTTCACGATGTAGCAGGTCGCATGCTCGTCTTCATGCTGGTCGCGGACCAGGTGGCCCTGGCGCTCAGCCTCGGAGTAGTGATCGTCCTGCACCAGGGTGCCGCCGGTGACCTCTTCGAACGAGTTGCGCGTGATGTAGCCGGAACTGAACGGCCCGGCAAGCGCATGGGGCTGGGTACAACAGACCGTGGCCACCCCGTGCGCATGCAGCGAAGCCCGGTCGACCGCGCCCCATGAGACCGGCGCAGCGTCGCCCTTCTCGGTGATCCATTTCTCGCGAAACACAGTCTCACCACCCACGTAGAGCGCGAGGTCGTCACGCATGTGGCTGCGGTGCTCATGCACGAAGCCGTCCAGGCCACCGAAATGGTCGCGATGACCGTGGCTGAGGATCAGGCCATTGATCGTCGCCAGGTCGATGCCAAGCAGGTCGACGTTACGATTGATGACCTCGGGGGTATAGCCAAAATCGAGCAGGTAGCCGGCGCGCGCCCCGGCCACCGATGAACTGAGGTGGAGCGACAATCCCCATTCAGCCGCGAATGTCGACATCTCGCGGCCCGGAATGCGCGCCACATGCTCGATCTTGACCATCGGGTGCGACGCCTTGGGCAGAAAGCGCTCATAGCGGGAATCGACCACGACCCGTACCGACAACTCGTCAACGACAGGGGCCTGGAAGGGAATCATGGTTTGCACGGCACGCTCCTGTTCAGTGAATCGAGATGGTTGAATCCGGCGCACTCAGGCGTCAGCGATGGCGCTTCTTGTACCGGCCGCGGTCCAGTGGTTCTTTCGCGTCAGGAATTCATCCGGCTGCGCGCTCCAGTTGGCGCGTTAGCGATTGTCGGCACGTATTCGCTAGTTGACAAGATCCGCGGTCGTTTCCCAGGCGCCGCAACTCATCGGCTGCGGATGATCCGAATCAAGCCAGCAAGCAGCAGCAGGTCGAGGCCCACCGCGAACGCACCGAACACGAACCGGCCCTCGGTCTCGGTGACTTTCTGCGCGGTAGAACGCGCCGATGCTGCGGTCGAAAGCCCGGTGCTTCGGGTGAACGTGCGCTCACCTGGGGCAAACGCCACCCAGTTCACCGCGATGACAAACAGCAGCAGCGCTGCAAGCGCCAGCCCGGCCGATAGCCGCCGTGCGAGCGGAAACAGGGCCATCGCACTACCGGCGATGGCAAAGAGCAGTCCGAACGCGATGGCAAGACCGGCGTTTCCAGCGCGGGCAAGCTCTGCTGGCGAACCGGACGGGCTGGACGTACCGAGGGCCGCGCCGGCACCCGCGAACAGCGCAGTGACCCCTGCCGCAACGAACAACAGGCCGAAAACGACAGCGAACCCGCTGAGCAGCCGACTGGGCTTCGCGACCCTGGTGTCACGCATCGCAGCCCCGGTCGCCGCAATACGCAGAGCGCCGCGCGCATAGAAACCGCATCAGAACAGGCCCGGCGGCAACACCGGACACTGCGCATGGTCCCTCGCCACTGCCGGATGGAACGGCGGCGCCTGATCGCGCTCGTACATGCCGTAGTCGCGCACCACCCCGGCCACGCGCAGCCGGTAGTCGCTGAAGATACCCGCGCGACCGGCGCGCTGAGTGCTGCGGTGCTCGGCGTGTTCGCGCCACGCCGTCACGGCCGTTTCGTCGCGCCAGAACGAGAGTGACACCAGCTTGCCTGGCGCAGACAGGCTCTGGAAGCGCTCGACCGAGATGAAGCCGTCCATCTGCTCGAGCAGCGGTTTTAGAAGGGCAGCATGCGCGAGGTAGTTGTCCATGCCACCGGCAGCGGGTTCGACTTCGAAGATGACTGCGATCATGGCGTTGGTCTCACTCGTCTTGAAACCTGCACCCCTGTCCGGTGAGGCGCGTCACGGGTCAACCCGAGACCGATGATCTTACGCCCACATAAATACAAGCGGTGCCTAGCAGCCTCGGGTCGAGAACCAGTGCGTCGGGTGGCCGTCGGACGTTAGCCGAGGCCGACCCGCGGTGGCCTTCGCTTGCGTACCGTCAACGCAGGGATCGCGGAACACGCGGGCGAGTTGCTTGACTGGGATAAAACGCTCATCGCCTGGCTTGTCCGGCCTGCCCGGTAGATGGACCCAGCCGACCCCTCCGGGGATGGCGATCTCGTACCACCCCGAGCGATACCCAAGCACGATCGCGCCTGATTGTTCGTACCCGAACTCGACCGTCGGCAGCGTCACACCCTCACCCGGGTTCGCATCCTCGCTCACCACCACACGCAGGCCTTCGCAGCCGCCTTCCGGCGGGAACGTCCACGGGCTGGCGACTCTCAGGCGAGCGTAGGGGCGCGCGGCGCCAGCGCTCCGGAATACTGCGACCGCGCGTGGGACGAAGCGGTCGCAGGTTCCGTTGCCAAACACCTCGGGCAGGCGCAGCACGCCCAGTATCGGTGGACTCTGGGTCGATTGCGCAAGCACGGCCAGCGCCGCGGCTGCCAGAAAGCAGGTGACCAGAATTTTTTGCAGGGTGCGCATGTACATGAACGGCCCTTTTTTGCCGGTCCCCAGAACCACCAATGAGACCAGTGTCGCTGAGTACTCATCGTGACACGCGCGGGATGTCCCGGGCTGAAGTCGATCGGCTCGCTTGCCGCCGAAACTCGCTGCTCTGCCGCGGTCCGCGCGGCGCCATGAGGCCTGCCCCCCGCTGGCTTCGACTGCACACTCAGCCAGCTTCCGAGAACGCGCCTCCTGCAAGCAGCAGACGGTCGATTTCCTCGGTGCTGCAGCCCAACTCCGCCAGCACTTCCCACGTGTGCTCGCCTTTCGCGGGCGCTGGCCGCTCTACGCCAAAAAAAGCACCGTCATAGCGTATCGGCGTACCGATGGCGCGTGCAGCTTCCGGCAGCCCCAGGTCGATTAGTGGCAGGCAGGCCGCAAGCGCAGGGTCCGCAAGAACCTCGGCGACGGTATTGATCGGCCCGCAGAGGATATCTGCCGCGCGTAACTTTTCCAGCCAGTACTCCGACGTGTTCGACTGCAGCAGGGGCACGATGATGGCGTGAAGCGCGAGCCGATTTCTCACGCGCGCCGCATTCGTGGCAAAGCGCTCGTCAGTCACCAGAGGGTGGAGTGCGAGCGCGGTGCAGAATTTCTTCCAGTGCGAATCACGAAGCACTGCAACGGTTATGAAGCGGCCGCCGGCGACCTCGAATGCACCAGCCGGAGCGAGCAGGCTGTTCTGGTTGCCCTGGCGCTGCGGCAGCCGCCCGGAGGCCATGTGCTCGGTGAAGCTGCCGCACATCAGCGCCGCAGCGGCCGCCATCAGGCTCACGTCGATAGTGGCGCCGCCCTGACCGGTAAGCCGTCCGTAGAGCGCCAGCAGGACGGATTGCACCGCATAGTTCGCTGCTGCCATGTCGATCAGGGGAAAGCCGACACGCAACGGCTGACCTTCGGGCTCGCCCACCACGCTCATCACACCGCTCATCGCCTGCAGTATCGTGTCGCTGGCGGGCAGTTCGGCGTACGCGCCGTCCTGTCCGAACCCGGAAATCGTGCAGTAGATGATGTCGGGCTTGAGTTCCTTGCAGCGCACATGGTCGAAGCCCAGTTTCGTCATCACGCCGGCGCGGTAGTTCGAGATCACCACGTCGGCGTTCGACACCAGGCGCTCGACGATACCTCGCCCCTCGACAGTACCAAGGTCGATGCCGATGCCGCGCTTGTTACGGTTGAGCGCGAGGAACTGCGGGTTGCCGAGTCGGCCCGGCTCACCGCCACCGGAACTGCGCTGCCAGTCGCCTTCCGGGCGTTCGACCTTGATCACGCTTGCGCCCATGTCCCCCAGCAACGTAGCGGCGTACGGGCCCGCCACGCCCTCGGTCATGTCGACCACGCGTACGTTCGCCAGAATCTTTCTGTTCATCCGGGTTCGATGCTCCGCGGCTATTCGCTCTTCACGAGGCGCGTGGTCAAGCCTTGCGTTCGTTGTGGACGAAGCCTGCGAGTTTCTCCTTCCACTCGTCCGAGTGCATACACGCCACCCAGGCTTCGGTGTCAAAGCGCAGGCCCGCGCTCAGCCCGGCCTCCATCGACTGATTGAGGGCTCGTTTGGCCTGAATCAGGCCAGTCGAGGGGAAGGAGGCCATCCTGCGCCCCATCGCCATGGCTTCATCGAGCACCTGGTCGAGCAGCACCACCCGGTTGATCAGGCCGAGCGTCTTCGCCTCCGCAGCGTCCCAGCGCCGGCCGGTGAGAATCAGCTCCCGCGCCATCTGATAGCCGACAAGTCGCGGCAGGCGCTGACACGCACCGCCGCCCGGGAAGAAACCGTGGGTGACCTCCGGCAGCGCGAAGATCGCGTCCTCGGACGCGATCGAGACATCACACTGCAGCACGAGCTCGAAGCCGCCTCCCATGCAATAGCCCTTGATTGCAGCGATGACCGGCTTGCTGACCTGGGCCAGCGCGGTCGTCCATTTCGCCATCACGTGATGGCGCTCCTTAATCATCTCCCGAGTAGACACGGCCGAACGTTCCTTCAGGTCAGCACCAGTGCAGAACGCCTTGTCGCCTGCGCCCGTGATGATGATGACCTTCACGTGCTCGTCACTGTCGAGGTGAGAAAAGCGCTCCATCAGTTCCAGCCGCAACGCGCGATTCAGAGCGTTGTGCACCTCGGGTCGATTGAGGGTCAACAGCGCGACACCGTCTTCGATGTTGAGGGTATGCAGCGGTGCGTTGGCCATCGAAGAGCTCCTTGGTCGGGAACGCGAAAGCGCGTGCAGCGCCAGTGGGTGTGAATTTGGTCTCACCCAGGTCTGATCTGGGCCTGACCCGGGCCTGATCAAGCGACCAGGGGCTGCAGGCCAGTGGCCCGAATCTCTGGTGCAGCTTCCACCGAAGACAGGAACTGCACGACACGCGCCGCGACTTCGGGGTGCAGGGCGCTCGTCCCGATACCGGCACTGTAGAGGCTTTCGAGCTGCAACTCATCCGGCAGCGGCGTTATGTGTGCGATGCCTTCGATCGGCATCAGCTCGCTGACCTGCTGGAAGCCGACCTCGACTTCACCACTCGCAATCAGACTGCCGACGCGCTGGCCGCTGCCGACGAAGCGGCTTTTCGGCATCACCTGCTCGTGAATGCCCAGACGCTGGTACACCTGCGTGGTGAGGTAGCGGCCGCTCACGCTGGCAGAGTAGCCGATGGAAGATGCGTTCAGCAGCGTCTCGCGCAACGCGGCCGGCGTACTGATGTCCGGCTTGGGCGCGCCGGCGCGCACTGCAAAGCCAATCGTGGAACGGGCGATTACGGCATGGCCTTGCGCGCGAACCAACCCTTCGGCAATAAAGCCCTGAAAGACACCGTCGTCGCAGATGACCAGATCGGCAACCTCGCCGCGCTTCAACCGGTTGGGAATCGAGGCGTCACCGGTGCCGATGGAGGTAGTCACCGTGAGAACGTCGAGACCGGTCAAACGCTCGATCACGGGTAGCAGTCGCCGATGCGCCGCAGTAAAAGCGCCCGAAGTCATTACCCGGAACTCAGTACTCATGATTGCCTCCTCGATGGGTGCCGCGCCAGGCGTTCACTCGCCCAGGCGGGTATCGGCCAGCCCAGAAGCTCCGCCAGCCTGCAGATCACCCATCCGGCTTCGCTCTCGGCCACTACCGAACCCTCGACCAGCAGACCGCGATGCACCCGATCGAGCACCATCGTTTCGGTGATGCCGAGTTCGACCAGCTTCGATGATGCATGCTCGGTAAGCATCTGCGCCATGTCCTCGCACAGTTCATAGCGCGCGGTGATAGTCTCGCGCGACTCGGTCGGCTTGATCCTGCCCTCGGGTATGAACAGTTCGATGAAAGGGCGCGGGATGATGAGCTGGCTGTCGTCCGTCATGGGTAAAGACGCGATGAAGACGCGATGAGGGCGCGACGAAGGCGGCGCAGCGCGCGCTGTACTGCCGGGCCGCCGTACCGCCTACCCGCCCTTCTTTTCTTCTTCGGCGCTGTACTTTCCCTGCGAGGCCAGGCTGCACATGCGCGCACGGTGCGCGAAGGTCGCCTGCGCAGCCTTCCAGTTGTCCTGCTTGCCGCTCCAGACCTTGAGTGCGGACTGGTGCAGGGCACGCGAATAGGAAAAGGTCAGCGGCCAGGGCAGTGAAGCCTCGTGTGCCGAGTTCATCACCGACAGATGGGCGGCGGATTTCTCGTCGCTCTGCCCACCGGACAGGAACACCACGCCGGGCAGCGCTGCCGGCACCGAGCGACGCAGCGCGGTCACTGTCATCTCGGCCACCTGCGCTTCGGAAGCCTGCACCGGGCAGCCCTTGCCCGAGACCACCATGCTCGCCTTGAGGATCAGGTGTTCGGCCGACACCCGCTGGCTGTAGCAGGCCTGGAAGGTCGCGCGCAGCGTGGCCTCGGATACCTCGAAGCAGCGCTCGATCGTGTGATCGCCATCGATCAGCACTTCTGGCTCGATGATCGGGACGATGTTCGCTTCCTGGCACAACGCGGAATAGCGGGCCAGCGCGTGGGCGTTGGCTTCGATGCAGCCCGAGGACGGCATGTCCTTGCCGATGGTGATCACCGCGCGCCATTTGGCGAAGCGGGCGCCGAGCTTGAAGTAATCGGCGAGCCGCCCACGCAGGTTGTCCAGGCCCTCGGTCACCAGCTCGCCCGGGTGTTCTGGCAGGTCCTTCGCGCCGCCATCGACCTTGATGCCCGGGATGATGCCCTGGCTCTCGAGCAGCTTGGGGAACGGCTGGCCAGCGAGCGAAGCCTGCTTGATCGTCTCGTCGAACAGGATCACGCCGCTGATGTAGTCGCCGATGTTCGGCGTGGTGAACAGCATGTCGCGGTAGCTGCGGCGATTGGGCTCGGTGTTCTCGACATTCACGCCGGAAAAGCGCTTGGCCACGGTCGCGCTGCTCTCGTCGGCGGCCAACAGCCCCTTGCCCTTGGCGACCATGGCGGCCGCGGTGGCAGCCAGAAGTTTCTTGTCCATCTTGTAGCTCCTGAGTGAGTCGTTTCTGCAGTCGTGTTCAGCTATCACGTTCAAATACGCCGATGTTCAGGGCTTGCGATGCTCGCCGACCCGAACGATCTTCATGGTATTCGTACCCCCGGCCTTGCCGAACGGCTCGCCGATGGTGATGATGATCAGATCGCCGATCTGTACTGCGCCACGCTTGAGCAGCTCGTCCTCGGCATTGTTCAATGTCTCATCCGGATCCTTGGACTTCACTGCGAAGTTGATCGGGTAGACGCCACGAAACAGCGTTACCCGCCGGCGCGTCTCGACCAGCGGGCTCAACGCATAGATCGGCACCGCAGAGTCGTTGCGCGACATCAGTTGCGCGGTCTTGCCGCTCTGGGTGAGCGCGGCGATCGCCTTGATCGGCAGATAGTTGGCAGTCGACATCACGGCCCGTCCGATCGCGCTTTCCACATCGCGCGCTGCAGTGCTCTCGGCGCGCCGCTGTTCGAGCGTCGCAAGATCGGCTTTCTCCGCCTCGACGCAGACCCTCGCCATCGCCTGAACGGTCTCCACCGGATACTGTCCCGCAGCGGTCTCGGCCGAGGTCATCACCGCGTCGGTACCGTCATGCACCGCGTTGGCACAGTCGGACACCTCGGCGCGGGTCGGGATCGGCGAATTGATCATCGACTCCATCATCTGGGTGGCGGTGATCACCAGCTTGTTCTTCATGCGCGACAACCGGATCATCCGCTTCTGCAGCGCAGGGATCACTGCGTCGCCCACCTCGACCGCGAGGTCACCACGCGCCACCATGATGATGTCCGAGGCGTCGATGATCTCCTCCAGAGCGGTGATCGCCTCGGCCCGTTCGATCTTGGCGCAGATCAGCGCCCCTCCGCCCGCCTTGTGCAGCAGGGTGCGCGCCAGTTCGATGTCCTCGGCGGACCGGGGGAACGACACGCCGAGATAGTCGGCCTTGAGGTCAGCG
>JBBRCD010000156.1:0-9020 GCA_038205245.1 Burkholderiales bacterium | reverse complement strand
GCGAGGGGGGGCCGTACTTGACTGCCCCTCCGTGAGGTCAGTGCCCATTGTGGTTTTGCCAACGACATTGCACACGCCAAGTATGCCCGGGGCGAAGTTCCTTGCGATGTCGCATCTGACCAAGTCGGGCCTTTGCCGTGTCAGCGTCACGTCGGCACATCACAGACCGAAAGGATAGGTATCCGGAAGCCCTTCGAGTTCCTTCGTCTCGAGGGGCGTGACCGCTCTAGTCTCATCGAACCAAATATATTCGTCGAATTGATGTGGCAGATTTACCTGAAAGTAATGACTTGAGAGCTCCGTTTCTGGCCGATAGATCACCCCGATCGCGTGCTCGAGACGGGGCTTTTCTAATCCGTGGCGAAGTGCGACCGGCGTCAGATTGCGAAGCGGTAATAAGAAACGCGGATGCCCGGCTTCGTGACAGAGCCTTTCGTAACTTCCATCGAGCGCGGGTTGCACCGCTTTGACTTCCATTGGACTGTCCCAATCGGATGCCGCCGCAACTGTTCCCTTATTGGTTCCGAAACCGATGGAATAGGCGCCCGCGCCGAATTCCTCGCGGCATAGCTGGCCAATATTATATTCGCCGCGCGCCAACATCTCGGTCGCCGACGCATCGCTGATATGAGAATTGTGCGCCCACACGATGGCTTTGGCGCCCGGCCCGTGAAAAGCAAGCAATGTCTGCAGCGTTTCGAACATATGGGTGTCGCGCAGATTCCAGGATGCGCGCGAGCCGTAATACATGATGCGGTAATAGCGCTCGGCGTCCGCGACCAGACGAGCGTTCTGCACCGCGTCCATGAAGCGTTCGCCGTCGTGAAAGGCATAAGCGCTGCGTTTGTGGAGAAGATCCTCAAGCATGCGCACCACATCTTTTTCGCAAGTCCGATAGGTGCCGGTGAGCGCCGCATGCCCATAGGTTGCCGGAATCGGCTTGCCAAGGCGTCAAACAGCCATAACGTTGACGAGCGACCTGGGCAGCCTCGGGGTCGACATTGTCGAGATATTCCAGTACGGACTGGATCGAGGTGTAGAGGCTGTAAAGGTCAAGGCCATAGATTGCCGTCCGGTGTCCATACACTCTATCCGTATTGTTCTCATGGAGCCAGTCGACAAAGGAGCGCATCTCGTTGTTGCGCCACATCCATGTAGGAAAGCGGGCGAAAGCCGTCCACTCCGTGGATGGATATTCAGAATGCCGGACATAGTGATCCAGTCGCGCCACATCTGGCCAATCGCCCTCGATCGCCACAAAACGAAATCCCTTTCGGGTGATCAGCTCCTGCGAAATGCGCTCCCGCATTCGGTAGAACTCCGAGGTGCCATGCGTCGCTTCTCCCAGCAGCACCACCCGCGCGTCGCCGATTCGGTCCAGCAGCGGATCGAGGTCCACAGACTCGATCAAATCGAAGGTCTCGCAGCAATCGGCGATGGCTTTCACCAATCCGCTGTCCGTCTGGCGTGGTCTATCCGGCCGCCCTCGCAACGTGGGGGAAAACTCGTCGGGCGACCATCCCTCCTTGCCGACAAGCGGGACGAAGCGGACATCTGCAAGGTCTTCGGTGTCGAAGTTGTCATTCGCGGACCGCGTGACGCGTACGAGTTCCTGAGCGCGCGGATTGGCGCCTATGGGGATGACGAGTCGGCCTCCGACCTTCAATTGCCGCTTCAGCGTGTCGGGAACCTCCGGCCCGCCGGCTGCCACGATGATGGCGTCGTACGGCGCGTGCTCCGGCCAGCCGAGCGTGCCGTCGCCGTGGCGCACGTGGACGTTCCTGTAGCCCAGATCGGTCAGCCGAAAGGCAGCCTTTTCGGCAAGCTGCTCTATCCGTTCGACCGTGTAGACCTCAGTGGCAATCTCGGCAAGTACGGCGGCGGCGTAGCCCGAGCCCGTGCCGATCTCCAGTACGGTTTCGCCGCCCTTCAGCGCAAGCGCCTCGGTCATCAGCGCCACGATATAGGGTTGGGAGATTGTCTGGTCCTCTTCTATGGGCAGCGGTGCGTCCTCGTAGGCGAACTCCCGCATCCGATCCGAGAGAAACGATTCCCGCGGAACCTTTCGCATGGCGTCGAGCACCGCTTCGGAGCGTACGCCGCGAGCGGCGATCTGGTGCTCGACCATATCGCTCCTTAGCTTCGAAGAATCCATCATTTGGTGAACCTCCGTCAACAGGATGCTGCTGTTTGTGGCTGGCGCTGATCGCGGCCACGCCGAGAATCAGTCTACCGGGTTGGACACCGCAATGACCCCCATCAGGGTGTGCACGCTGGGCGCGGTAGCATCCCTCTGGTACTGGCAGTCGAGGGTGCCCGTCAGCGTGACTGAGATGACCTTGGCCCGAACCTTGACGCCATGGGCGCCCTTGACGAAACCTTCGGCCGCCGACGTTTCAGCGTAGCGTGTCTCCTGACCGGTCAGTGTGACGACGCTATTCGTGACCGTGACGCCGATCTGTGCCGCATTGACGCCGGGGCGCCACTTGAGTTCATCTAGAACGTTGGACTGCAGTTGGCTATTGGCCGCCATGGGGTAATCTCTCATTGAGGTGGGGTCGATCGTATTTGCACAATGAGCGCAGCAATCTGTTCGCCAATGTACCCACGTTAACTGCGGATGAAAAGCGTCAACGCTTGGACGGCAGCGGCGACCAGTCACGTCGATGCTGCACATTCGAATCGACGACGATCAGATATCGGCCCGGCGTCGAGGTCGGCACTCGGTCGGTGCGCAGTGTCAACCAGCGCGATAAACTGCGGTGGCTCCGGCGCAATGCCAGCGGTGGTGAGCGCGCCCTGCAGACGCACTGCATACGCTTCGGCCTCATCGGGTGGCAAGGTCAGCCGCAGCAAGAAATCCCATTGAAAGTCTGCGCTGAGCGGCCTCTCTCTTTCAGTCGCTCCTGCGCCAGGCTGCGAAGCCGGCGTTTGGGCCGGCAGGCTTGTGAGTGGACAGAGCGCAAGACCTGCTTTGAACAGCGCACCTGGATCGGGTGAACACTTCAACTGGAAGGAGGTTGGAGTCCTTGAAGGTATCGCTGTGACATGTAGAGCGCCGCTGACGTTCTTCATGCTGGTGTTCTCGCTGTCCGCTCCCTTCTGGTGCAGCGGTGGCCGACTATCCGCGGCGTGATTCGAGCCAGCGGTAGCGGTTCGCGCAGCAGCGGGGTGTCGTAAAGTCAGACCCGGCTCTCCGACAGGTATTGCGTGCCCCTCCAGCAAGCTTCCACCGTCTAGACCAGGTTGGGTGACAGCGGTATGAAAAGTATGGCCCAGTATTCTCCGGCCCGTGCCGCCCGTCTGCGCGCTGGGGAACACGACGTCGGCTCGCTTATCGGCAATGGTGCGGCAGCGAACAGACGCCGGCGCTGGTTCGGGTCGATAGTCCTGCAGGATGATTTCATCCCCCACGGAGCACTCTCCATGTTGCGAAACCTGAAAGACCTCGAGAACTTCGCGATCAGGGCCACTGATGGCGAGATCGGACAAGTCAAGGACTTCTACTTCGAGGACGACGCATGGGTGGTTCGCTACTTCGTCGTCGACGCCGGCACGTGGTTGACCAGCCGGAAGGTATTGATCTCGCCAATCTCCGTCCGCCATCCTGACTGGCTGGCGCACACGCTGCCGGTGTCCTTAAGCAAGGAGCAGGTCAGGAACAGTCCGGACTTCGACTCGAACAAGCCGGTGTCTCGGCAGAACGAAGAGGAATACATGGGGTACTACGGCTACCCGTACTATTGGGAGGGCGCAGGCATGTGGGGCGGCGGCCTGTATCCCTCTGCCATGGTTCCAGGATTTGGCGGCTACGGCGTAAATCGGGTCGAGCGCGAGCGGGAACTCGAAGCCTTCCTGCGCGACGAACGTGCCCGCCACCGCAACGATGATCCGCACCTTCGCAGTTGCGACGCTGTCACCGGTTATCACATCCACGCCACCGACGGCGACATCGGCCATGTTTCAGGCTTTCTGGTCGACGATGAGACCTGGGTCATACGCTATCTCATCGTCGACACCAGCAACTGGTGGATCGGGCATGAGGTTTTGATCGCGCCACCCTGGATCAAGGGTGTGCACTGGATGGACCGTACCGTTTCAGTCGACCTCGATCGGGAGTCGATCAAGAGCGCGCCGCCCTACGATCCGGCGGTGGAATGGAGCCGTGACAAGGCACTCGCCCTTTACCGCCACTATGGCCGCGGCGTCTACTGGGCCGACAGCCCCTCGCTTGAATCAGAAATCTGATGTCGTGATCCGACGGACCCTGGGTGGTCTTCCATGAGTCGGGTCAGCGCGCTGATGCCTCGACTGCAGATGTTGTCAAACGGCCGCTACCACGTGCTGATCACGAGGGAGGGAAGTGGCTACAGCCGATGGAACGGCAGTGCGATCTGCCGTTGGCGTGAGGACGCAACCCGCGATTGTCTTGGGCAGTTCTTTTACCTGCGGGATGCGTCTGGCGGGGGCCCCTGGTCGGCGACGGTGGAGCCGACGGGCCAACAGGAAGACACCGTCGAATCGACGTTCGTGCCGGGGCTTGCGAGTTTTCTGCGCCGACATGTCGGCAGTCACCTTACCATTCCGATGCACGACGTGGACCGCGCCATCGCCGACAGCGAGGAGGACGGCTTCGTGAAGGTCCACGTCCGTGAGGGCAGCGACAAGATCCTGGGCGCTACCATCGTTGCCCGGCATGCCGGCGAAATGATCAACAGCATCTCGCTGGCGATGGTCGCCGGCAGCGGCCTGCGGGAGCTCGCCAACGTGGTGCAGGCCTACCCGACCCAGGGTGCAGGGATCCGGCAGGCAGCCGATGCCTGTGCGCGCACGCGCGTGACGCCGTTGATGATGACGCTGGCCCGCAGATGGCTGCGGCGTTGATGCGCGTCTGCTTCGTTGGGGGCGATATGGAGAGCGATCCGGATGAATCCACCTGACGCTGCGAGGGCTGGATCAGCCTGCGGCCCTCCGGTCACTGTCCGGCGGACTATGGAACGAATCCGCATCGAAACTCGCAATGCGTTCGCGGCCAGCTATCTCGCCGGGGCAGGTGTCGGTCGCGGTAACGAAGCTCAGTACGTCAGCAGGGGCGTCTTTCGAAGGAAGTCATCGCTGGCGAGTTGCTGAAGTACGAACGAAGCCACATCGGCGCGCGCGACCTTGCCCACCGTGACGCCAGTCAGGTCGAGCAGGATGCGGTACTTGCCTGTCGGTTCGGCATTGGTCAGCTGCCCTGGGCGCACAATGATCCACTCTCTGTCGCTGTGACGCAGCAGGTCTTCCTGGCGATTCTTGTCTGCGTAGATCGTGCGCAGCACGGTCGGCGCAACGATGTGATCATAGAAGAATCCACCGTGGCCACGGCTGTCGCCTGCGCCGATGCCGGTGATGCAGACGATCCTTCGGACCGCGTGCTTGCGCATGGCATCCAGCAAGTGCTGCGTGCCATCAGAAAACAGTGTGACATGCTTGAACGTCACCCCGGTTCCCAGAGAACATATCACCGCCTGCTGCTCAGCCATGGCGGCGTCCACGTCCTGAGCGTTCAGGATGTCGCCCACGACCAAGTGCAGATGGGGGTCTGAGACTGCAATCGTCGATGCTTCACGAACTAGCGCGGTGATTTCATGCCCCTGAGCCAGACCCTGTTCGACGATCGCCTTGCCGGTAAGCCCGGTCGCTCCAATCAGGAGGAACTTCATATGCTCTCGCCTTTCGGTTCGGGCTGCTGCGGCTGGCGAACGAGATGGCGCGTTTTCGTCAGTCTGGCAGTCAGTCCAGCAGCACGAGGTGCCCATGGTCCTGGGCGGCCGCGATCTCCTCGACTGGCAGTGCCACGGACCTCTGTCCGCGCGCGCCCCAGATGATATCGATCGACTGTCCATCCGTGGTTTCGACCAGGCATGGCCCGATCGGAATGTTCTGCATGCGCCCGGTGCCGCCCCTGTAGGGGACCGGGCTGGTGATGCGTGCGCGGTGTGTAGTCATGTCCATCAGGCGTCCCTTCAAGGTAGGAAGTGCCGCGCCAAGTCGTGTTTCATGGCGACGCAGCGCGGCGCTGCCGATCGCGATCCCGTTCGGCGGCTGTCATTCGCGCCGAGGCCATTGCTGAACTCGCCGGCGAACGCCAGCACTCCATCCTTCGCGTCTGCGCGGATATGCCCGGGATTCGCTTCGCATCCCACTTGTGTTCGGCGTTCACGTCTTGCTGCAGTTGCGAATCGCTCTTTATGGTGGACGGTCCTCGGAGGGTGAAAGATCCTGAGTATTGCCTCGGCCAGCGGGTTGGTCTGTGCGCCGGCGAACCGAGAGCGCAGCAACCTGCTGGTATCTGGATATCGTGGGTACGCTGCCGCACTGTCTACGAAGCGCCACAACGCGAATATGGCTGGCGTAAAATGCGATCGAGCATCGGTAGGTGACCTTGCCGCACTTCATCAGAGACGCGGGGACGCCGATGACAGACAACGCACCTGGTGGACGCGGATTCGTCACTCTGTTGGAGGCGTTTCGCGCCCGCGTGGGAACGGCGCTCGGCGATATCGACACCGACCTGCTGAAGGATTGTCGCGTCGTCGAGGCGGTCAGCCTCGCCAGGCTGGTTCGTTCCGGCGAGATGTTCGGGCTCGAACGGCGATGTAACCTGTCTATGGCAAGGTTCCAGTTCAACGCAGATGTTCTGTCGAGGGCGTCAGCGCCGTGGTCTGCGAGGGCGCAACTTCTGGAACTCCTGTCGGGCTGGACGATGGCAATGTGGTCTGCGATGCCCAGTTCGCGCCTGGGCGGTTGCGGTCCGGTGGACGCGCGTTGACGCAGACGCCCGATCCTCCCAAGGTGGCGATGCGCAAAGTGTTCCGCCAAGCGTTCAGCACTTTCCTTCGCCGCCGCAACGCGAAGCGGCATTTTGAGCGCTGGCCCCTGCCGGGTACGGCAGCGCTGGTGGCACCCGTGCCTGGCGGCGCCGCTGACTTTGGTGCCGGGGGTGCCGGGGGGGCTGCGGGTGCGAAAGCACCTGTCCGGAAGGCTGTTCAGGACCTGGGTCGTGACCTGCTGGCCACAGCCGCCGTTGAACCCGCCGCCGCGCTGGCCCTTCTCGAGTCGCACGCGGACGGGCTTGACCCCACTGAGGCTGCGCGCCGGCTGGTGCGCGATGGCCCCAACGACATCCAGCACGAGCAGCCGCTGCCTGCCTGGCTGCACCTGTGGCGCTGCTACCTGAATCCGTTCAATGTGCTGTTGACGGCACTGGCGATATGTCGTTCCTGAGTGCCGACGCCAAAGCCACCGCGCTGCCGAGAGTCTGCGCGCGATGGTCAGCAACACGGCGACCGTGATCCGCCGCGGTGCCGGTTCCGCTGGCGCGGCGTGGGCCTGACGCCCGAGATGCTGCCGATGATCGTCACCAGCACGCTGGCCAAGGGCGCCGTGCTGCTGTCGCGCAAGAAGGTCGTCGTCAAGCGCCTGGACGCGATCCAGAACTTCGGCGCGATGGATATCCTGTGCACCGACAAGACCGGCACGCTGACCCAGGACAAGATCGCGCTCGCCCGCCACGCCGACGCCTACGGCAACGACACCGACGAGGTGCTGAACTTCGCGTTCATCAACAGCAGCTTCCAGACCGGGCTGAAGAACCTGCTCGACCGGGCCGTCCTCGACCATGTCGAGCTGGCCACTGAGCTGAAGTTGAAGGAAGCCTTTCGCAAGATCGATGAGATCCCCTTCGACTTCGAGCGCCGGCGCATGTCGGTGGTGGTGGCCAACCTGGTGGACGGGCAGGAGCATCACCATGAACTGATCTGCAAGGGCGCGGTGGAAGAGGTGCTGGCCATCTGCACGAGCGTGCGCACGCAGGAAGCCACCGATGCGAGCCTGGATGGTGACCGTGCCATGCCGACGCTGCCTCTGGACGCCGCCCGTCTGGCGCGAACGCAGGCGGTGACGGCCGGCCTCAACGCCGAGGGGCTGCGCGTGGTGGCCGTGGCGGTGAAGAGCCTGCCGCCTGACCAGTCCGTGTACTCGGTGGCCGACGAATCCGGCCTGATCCTGATCGGCTGCATCGCCTTTCTCGACCCGCCGAAAGAGTCCGCCGCACCGGCCCTGAAAAAGCTGGCGGCGCATGGCATCACGGTCAAGGTGCTGATCGGTGACAACGACCTGGTGACCGCGCAGGTCTGCCGGCAGGTCGGGTTGCCTCGCCGTGTCGGTGATGCGGTGATGCTCGGTTCACAGGTCGAAGCGCTGAGCGACGAGGCACTGAAAGTTGCTGCCGAGGCGCATAACATTTTTGCCAAGCTCACGCCGATGCACAAGGATTGCATCGTGCGGGCGCTGCACGCGAGCGGCCATGTGGTGGGCTTCATGGGCGACGGCATCAACGACGCGCCGGCCCTGCGCGCGGCCGACATCGGCATCTCGGTGGACAGCGCGGTGGATATCGCGAAGGAAGCCGCCGACATCATCCTGCTGGAGAAGAGCCTGCTGGTACTCGATGACGGCGTGGTGGAAGGCCGCACCACCTTCTGCAACATGCTGAAGTACATCCGCATGACGGCCAGTACCAACTTCGGCAACGTGCTGAGCGTGCTTGTGGCCAGCGCCTTCCTGCCCTTCCTGCCGATGCTGCCGCTGCAATTGCTGGTGCTGAACCTGCTGTACGACATCAGCCAGACCGGCATCCCGTTTGACAACGTCGCCCCCGAACTGGTCACCAAGCCGCTGAAGTGGAACCCGAAAGATATCGGCCGATTCATGCTGTTCTTCGGGCCGATCAGTTCGCTGTTCGACATCGTCACCTTCGGCGTGATGTGGTGGGTGTTTGCAGCCAACATCGGGGCCCATCAAGGTCTGTTCCAGTCAGGCTGGTTCGTCGAGAGTCTGCTGACGCAGATCCTGATCGTGCACATTCTGCGCACACCCAGGTTGCCCTTTTTGCAGAGCCGCGCTGCACCGCACCGCTGATGGCGATGACGCTGGCCATCATGGCTGTCGGCCTGTGGCCGCCGTTCTCGCCGCTG
>JBBRCD010000155.1:0-9021 GCA_038205245.1 Burkholderiales bacterium | reverse complement strand
GCCGCACTGCAGCTGGGCAAGCGTACCCCGCAGTATTCGATCAACGACGCCGGGGTCTTCACCCTGCCCGGCAGTTCGCACCAGTTCCGCGACTGGAAGGTGGGCGGACATGGTGTGGTCGACATGCACAAGTCGATCGTGATCTCGTGCGACACCTACTACTACCAGTTGGCCTTCGACCTTGGCATCGATGCGATCAGCAACTTCATGCGTCAGTTCGGATTCGGCGCGCGCACCGGGATCGACCTGCAGGGCGAGGCCATCGGCATCAACCCGTCGCAAGAGTGGAAACAGCGCCGCTTCCGCCAGAAGTGGTACACCGGGGACACCATCTCGATCGGTATCGGACAGGGCTACAACGTCACCACGCTGCTGCAGCTCGCCAATGCCACCGCGATCATCGCCAACCGGGGCGACGTGTTCCGGCCGCACCTGGTGAACAACATTCAGGACGCCACGACCCAGAAACTGCGCGCCATCCTCGCCGAGCCGATCCGCAGGTTGGACTTCAAGCCCGAGAACTGGGCGGTCGTTCAGCGTGCGCTGATCGATGTGAATACCCCGGGTGGCACCGGCTATCGGGCGTTCGCGGATGCGAAGTACTCCGTCGGTGGCAAGACCGGCACCTCGCAGGTGATCGCGATCAAGCAGGGCCAGAAGTATGACGCGAGCAAGATAGACGAACGTCATCGCGACCATGCCCTCTATATCGCCTATGCCCCGGCGGATAACCCGAAGATCGCGCTCGCCGTGCTGCTCGAGAATGCAGGGGGCGGCGGTGCGAATGCCGCGCCGCTGGCGCGCACCGTGATCGATTTCTTCCTGCTCGGGCGCCCGGTGAAGCCGATCGGCGCGCCAGCCACAGGCGCCGGCAGCGCTCCAGGGAATGGCGGTGCAGAACGTGATTGAAGCGGCCTGGCGCCGCACCACAGCGCATGTCGATGTACCGCTGCTCGCCTCGGTGGTACTGCTGCTGCTGGTTGGACTGATCACCCTGTACAGCGCCTCGAACCAGAGCTTCGAGCGGATGGAGAACAAGATGTTCAACATCGGGGTGGCGTTCGCGGTGATGTGGATCGCTGCCAACACCCCGCTGTCGCAGGTGATGCGGCTGGCGCTGCCCGCTTATGTGGTCGCACTGCTGCTGCTGGTGGCCGTGGCGCTGGTTGGCGACATTCGCAACGGCGCCCGGCGCTGGCTCGACCTCGGGCCGATCAGCATCCAGCCCTCCGAGCTGATGAAGATCGCGCTGCCGCTGGCGCTCGCCTGGTACTTCGACCGCTATGAGTCGACACTGAAGTTGTCGAACTTCGCGATCGCCGCTGCCCTGTTCATCCTGCCGGTGGGATTGATTGCCAGACAACCCGATCTGGGCACGGCCCTGCTGATCGGCGCTTCCGGCTGCTATGTTCTGTTCCTGGCCGGCTTGTCCTGGAAGGTGATCTTCGGCCTGGGAGCAACCGCAGTTGCCGCCCTGCCGCTGCTGTGGACAGTGATGCACGATTACCAGCGAACGCGGGTGATGATCCTGCTGGACCCGACCCAGGACCCGCTGGGTGCCGGTTATCACACGATCCAGTCGACGATCGCAGTCGGCTCCGGAGGCTGGTTCGGCAAGGGCTGGCTGCAGGGCACCCAGACCCATCTGGACTTCCTGCCGGAGCGCACCACCGACTTCATCTTCGCGGTCTACTCGGAAGAGTTCGGCCTGTTCGGCAATACGCTGCTGCTGTTGATGTTCCTGCTGGTGATCGCACGCGGGCTGGTGATCACGGTGAACGCGCCGACCATGTTCTCGCGGCTGGTTGCCGGATCGATCACCATGACTTTCGCCACCTACGCCTTCGTCAACATGGGCATGGTCTCCGGCATCCTGCCGGTGGTTGGCGTGCCACTACCGCTGATCAGCTATGGTGGCACCGCCCTGGTCAGTGTGTTCTTCGGCTTCGGCATGCTGATGAGCATCTCGACCCATCGAAAGCTGATCCGGTCATGAGCGCGACGGCCCGCCGAAGTCCGGCAGGCGGCAGGGGCCTCAGGGCGCAGGCAGGGGCCAGGCATGGGGTGACCGCGGTTCTCGCGCTCATGCTGGCCCTGGCTGGCTGTGCCAGTTCGCCTTCGGCGCCGGGTCCGGCCGCCCGCGTCGACTCTGGCGCGCCAGTAGGCGATCCTCAGGCGCGTGCAGCGCCCGAAGGCAAGTCACCGCCGCCGCGCCCGGCGGCCAGGCGCGGCGGCGCCTTCTATCTCGATGACGGGCCGGGCGACAGCCCGCCAGTGAACCTGGCATCGATTCCGGACGCCGAGCCGCGAACCGACCCGCTGCATCGATTCGCCAACCGCCCCTATGTCGTGTTCGGCCGCCAGTACACGCCGATGACCGAGCGCACGCTGTACAAGGCGCGCGGTGTGGCGACCTGGTACGGCACCCGCTACCACTCGAAGCAGACGTCGTCGGGCGAGGTGTACGACATGTACTCGATGACCGGCGCGCATCCGACGCTACCGATTCCGAGCTACGTGCGGGTAACCCATGTCGGCAATGGCCGCAGCGTGATCATCCGGATCAATGACCGCGGGCCGTTCATCGGCGACCGTCTGATCGACCTGTCGTATGCAGCGGCATTCCGGCTGGGCTATATTGAGAACGGCAGCGCGCTGGTCGAGGTCGAGAAGCTGATCCCGGGCGTGAACTGGCCGGCCAGTGGCGCTACGCTCGTGGCCGGGGCGACGTCCGGGGCGAAGTCTGTGACGAGGTCAGGGGCGACTCCAGTGCCGCAGCCCGCGGCACCGCCAGTGTCGCCCGCGGCCACGTCTGCCACCGTCACGTCTGCCACGGCCGGGTTTGCCACGGCCGCGTCTGCTACCGTCACGTCTGCCACAGCCACGGTCGTAACCACCCCGCTGGAAACAGTGAAGCTTCCAGCCGCCCTGCCGCTGACGGCCGAGGCAAACGGTATCTTCCTGCAGCTTGGCGCGTTCTCGGATCGCGGCAACGCAGAAACGTTCCTCGCGAGGGTCGGTCCGGAACTGGGCGAACTCGGCCGCACCGCGCATGTGTTCGTCGGCAAGGGACTGTTCAGGGTGCACATCGGACCCTATCCGGACGAGCAGCAGGCGCGCGCCACTGCCGAGCAACTGCTGCGTGAACTGAGCATCAAGCCGGTGCTGACCGTACGGTAGCCCGCTGGCCCCCTGCCGGAACGCCGCCTCGCTCGCTCGACTGCATCGCCGCTACAGTACGTAGCGCGCAAGGTCCTCGCTGCCGGCAAGTTCCTTCAGGCGCGCGTCGACATAGGCGGCATCGACAATGATCGTCTCGCCAGCGTGCTTCGATGCACTGAACGAAAGCTCCTCCAGCAGCTTCTCCATCACCGTGTGCAGACGCCGCGCCCCGATGTTCTCGATCCGCTCGTTGACCTGCCAGGCGATCTCGGCAAGGCGCTTGATGCCCTCGGGACGAAACTCGAGCTGTACACCCTCAGTCTGGATCAGCGCCTGATACTGGCGGGTCAGACAGGCATCGGTGGCGGTGAGAATCTGTTCGAAGTCGCCCACGGTGAGCGAGTCGAGCTCGACCCGGATCGGGAACCGCCCCTGCATCTCCGGGATCAGATCCGACGGGCGGGTCAGATGGAACGCCCCGCTGGCGATGAACAGGATATGGTCGGTCTTCACCATGCCATGCTTGGTCGATACGGTCGTGCCTTCGACCAGCGGCAGCAGGTCGCGCTGCACCCCCTGACGCGAGACATCGACGCCGGACCCCTCGCTTCGGGTGGCGATCTTGTCGAACTCGTCGATGAACACGATGCCGTTCTGTTCGACATTGGCGAGCGCGCGCAGCTTGAGTTCTTCGTCGTTGACCAGTTTCGCGGCTTCCTCGTCAGTCAGCAGTTGCATCGCCTCGCGGATGCGCAGCTTGCGCGTCTTGCGGCGGCCGCTGGCCATGTTCTGGAACATGCCCTGAATCTGTGAGGTCAGCTCTTCCATGCCGGGGGGCGCCATGATCTCCATCTGCGGATTGGCCACGGCGACCTCGATCTCGATCTCCTTGTCGTCGAGTTCGCCTTCGCGCAGCTTCTTGCGAAACTTCTGCCGGGTCGCGCCGTTGCGCTCCGAATCCTCGGACATGAACCCCACGTCACGCGCTGGCGGCAGCAACGCGTCGAGCACCCGCTCCTCGGCCGCATCCCCTGCGCGGTGGCGCTGGCGGCGTATCTCGGACTCCCGCGCCTGCTTGATCGCTGCCTCGGTCAGGTCGCGGATGATGGTGTCCACATCGCGCCCGACATAGCCGACCTCGGTGAACTTGGTCGCCTCGACCTTGATGAAGGGCGCGTCGGCGAGCCGCGCCAGACGGCGTGCAATCTCGGTCTTGCCCACCCCGGTCGGGCCGATCATCAGAATATTCTTCGGGGTGATCTCCTGGCGCAGGGACTCGTCGACCTGGCTGCGGCGCCACCGGTTGCGCAAGGCGATAGCGACTGCCCGCTTGGCCGCGTTCTGGCCGACGATATGCTTGTCCAGTTCATGGACGATCTCCTGCGGGGTCATCGCGCTCATGCATCCGCCTCGGCAAGTTCCTCGATCACATGGTTCTGGTTGGTGTAGATGCAGATCTCGCCGGCGATGGTCAGCGATCGCTTGATGATCTCGACCGGTGGCAGGTCGGTGGCCTGCAGCAGGGCGCGCGCCGCCGACTGGGCGAACGCCCCGCCGCTGCCGATCGCCACGATGCCATGCTCGGGCTCGAGCACGTCACCCGCGCCGGTGATCACCAGTGAATGCTCGCGATCAGCCACCGCCAGCATGGCCTCGAGGCGACGCAACACCCGGTCAGTGCGCCAGTCCTTGGCCAGTTCGACTGCCGAGCGCAAAAGATGTCCCTGGTGTTTTTCGAGCTTCGATTCAAACCGTTCGAACAGGGTGAAGGCGTCCGCAGTGCCGCCGGCGAAACCGGCCAGGATCTTCTCGTGGTACAGCCGTCGCACCTTGCGCGCGCTCGACTTGATGATGATGTTGCCGAGCGTGACCTGGCCATCGCCGCCGAGCGCTACCTGTCGGCCGCGGCGCACTGAAAGGATGGTGGTGCCTTCGAACTGCTGCATGAACGGTTTGGGGCACGCAGCGCGCTACACGCCGGGGCCGGGGGCAGAAATCAGGCGTCCAAGTATACGCGGCCGGTGCCCACCCGGACCCCACCCAGCCCTTGCCCCCAGCAACCGTCGCCTAGAACGTCGCTCTCACCGAGCCCAGTACGCCGCGCCTGCCGTAGGGCGCAATATCTTTCAGAAACGAAACATGGTTGCGCGCTTCCGCGTTGAGCAGGTTGACCGCGCGCAACTGGAAGTCCAGCAACGCCATCGGCGCCTTGACCCGATAGCCGAGGACGGCATTCACCATAGTGTAAGCGTCGGTCGGCAGTTCCCCGACCGAGACGCGCTCCTGTCCACGCACCCTGAGCGCGTCCAGCCGCGCGCTGACAGCGGCGATCTCGTAGGCCAGTCCGGCACCGAATCGCGCCGGCGAAATTCGCGGCAGCGGCTCCCCGGTCGCAGTGTTCTCGGCCCGGGTCAGGTCGCCCTTGAGGTCGAGCGCCAGACGGTAGGGACGGTCGACCAGCAGCACGCGCGCCGAAGCTTCGGCCCCTTTGAACTCGGCGGGCAAAGCGGTATAACGCAACCCCGGCAGATTGCGGGTGGGGTCGGGATCGACGAAGGTCGGGTCTGCCACCAGCGCGACGAAGTTCGAGAACCGGTTGTAGAACACCCCGATGCTGCCGGTGATCCAACCAGTGCGCTTGCGCAGCGAAAGATCGACCGCGTTCGAGGTCTCCAGTCCGAAAGTGCGGTTGCCGATCTCGAATGCATTGGTGGCGATATGCGGGCCGTTGGCAAAAAGCTCCTGATAGTTCGGCGCCCGTTCGGTGTGCGAGTAGTTCAGCGCCAGAGCGTACTCGCGATTGAAGCTGTAGATTGCCCCGGCCGAGCCGCTGGTGCCGTTGAAGCTGCGCTTCTCGGCCGGGCCGAACGCCGGATCTTCCACCGCGTCCACGCTGTGCCGTTCGAACCGCGCGCCGGCCTGAAGGGTCAGCGCCGCGATCCTCATCTCCTCGAACAGGAACAGCGCGTTGGTGCTGTTGGCCGTCTTCGGCAGAAACGCCTCGTCGCCGGTCGCACTGAAGTCGAACTTGGTCGACTGGAAACCGATCACGCCGCGCAACGGCCCGATCGGGCGGTGCACGCCCTCGACCCGCAGATCGAAACCCTGGTTGCTGAACACGGTGCCGGGCACGCCTGAGTCTTCCTCGGCATGCTTGTAGTCGCTTTTGCCGAACTTGAAGCGCACGGCCTCGAACGCGCCGACATCGCGCCGTTCGCCGGCCAGATCGAACCGCGTCTGGTCCAGACGGATCCTCACGGTCGGCTCCTGCACGGTGCCATAGAGCGAATTGAGCTGGGACACGCTGGCACCGAGGTAGCCCTGCGCGAAGACATAGGACGCGCCGAACGCACCGCCGCTGGATCGACTGCTGCTGTTGACCAGGCTGTCACGCTGCTCGACACCGGTGGGTGGCGCGGTGGTCGCGCGCAGTCGCTCGGAACGGGCGAATCCGGGAATGCGCAGGTCGCGGGTCTCGCGGCCAAAGGCATCGAAGTGAAGATTCAACCCACCCGCCAGGCCGAGGTTGAGCTTGCCGACCAGCGCCTGCTCGCGGTCGTTCGATCCGAGCCGGGTGTCGATCGCGCCAGTCGCGCCGCGGGGCCGCTCTGCAGTGGCGATACGACTGTCGATCACGTTGACCACGCCACCCACCGCCGAAGCGCCATAGAGGATCGCCGCCGGGCCGCGTACCACCTCGATACGCTCGACCAGCAACGGTTCGATCGACACCGCATGGTCGACACTGGTGCCGGAGGCATCCAGGTTGGCCACACCATTGCTCAGGATGCGGATGCGCTCACCATCAAGACCGCGGATCACCGGCCGGCTCGCGTTCGGGCCGAAGTAGCTGGACGCGATCCCCGGCTCGCCGGCCAACGTCTCGCCCAGCGTTGTGGACATGCGCTGGCGTAGGCGGTCGCCCTCGAGCACCGTGATCGGTGTGGCCAGCTCGAACAGGTCGCTGCCGAGAGGGTTACCGGTGACGACCACCGAAGGCAGCTGGACCACCGAGCGTGGCGGGGTGGGAACCGTTACCGGCTGCGCCAGCGCATTGCCTGCGACAAAGGCGCCCGCGAACAGCCTGGCCACGTTCATGGATCGGTGCATGTTGACTCCGGCTTGCAGATATCTCATCGCGGCACGGACCGCAGAACGGTTCGTGCCTTGCAGTTCACTTTTTGCAATCGAGTTGCATTAGCTGGGAAGATATCGCAACTCAGATGCATAAAGCAAGCGACCGCTGTCACCGAACGAACAGGCGCGCGAAAAGCGCCGGGCTACCGTCGGCGCGTTCCGATCGACTGCCGAACGATCAGGGCGAGACCAGCGTGGCGTCGACCAGCCGGTAATAGAGCCCGCTGGGATCGTCGCGCAACACCTGCAGACGGCCCGCGAAGATCATGGGCTCCAGACCGACACGCATTGCGGTACGCGGCTGCACCTCGACCAGCGACTCGGGCCCTGCGGGCAGGCAGAACGGACAGGACGGCGCCTGCGCGCTCAGCAGAAAGGTCTTCTGCTGCTCGCCGGCCGACAGCGGCATCATGAATCCCTGCAGGCGCACTGGCCGGTTGTCGAACGCCAGCACCGCATCGCTGAACTGCGGCACGAAGCGGTCTTTCATGCGTACCGGCGTCACCTGCCCGAGCGTGCGCCAGGACACGGTTCCGTTCTTCTCGTCGACCGCCTTGTGCTGGAACTGCAGCGGGATCGGTGACGTGAACACTGCGTCTTCGCGCCCGGGCGTCTTGAACGCAAGTGCCGCCGGAATGGCGAGCACGGCCAGTACAATCCAGGGAATCCAGTTCATCATGGGGGTCAACCTCGCGCCAGCACGCTGGCAATGTCAGTCCGGTAGGCTAGCACTGCCGGTAGCAGCGCGGCAACCGCACCGATGGCAAGCGCGAGCAGCAGCAGCCAACCTTCCCCCGGGGCCCAGAGCCAGCCAGTGAGCGCCCACTCCTGCAATGCGGGCACGGTCCGGCCAAGCCACTCGGTCAGTCCATGGCCGAGCGCCAATCCGAGCAGCCCCCCCGCCACGCATAGCAGCAACCCCTCCAGCACAAGCAGAAGCGCCAGCGTGCCCCGACTGGCGCCGAGCACACGCATCATTGCCAGATCACGCCCGCGATCAGCCAGCGCGCTGTACAGCGTGATGAACAGCGCCAACCCGGCGGCCGCGAGCAGCACCACAGCGAACACCCGCAACGTATCCACACCGACACCGACCAGACGGGTGAGACGTGCACTCTCGATCGCGGGTGAAGCCGCCTGCATGGCGGTGGCCGAGTTGATCTGCCGCGGCAACTGGGCGGCCCCGAGCGGGGACGCGTACTGGACCAGCACTGCAGTCACCTCACGGCCGGCCTCAGACTGGAGGGGGGGCGCCGAAGCGGTTGCGACTGCGGTTGCGGCTTGGGCTGCAGGCGCCCCGCCGGAGCGCTCAGCAGCGGCGCGTGGCCGGTGATCGTGCGCATGGCCATGCGCGTGGCGCTCGCGCTTCGCTACAGGCGGCGGCGGATTCGATCCTGAAACCGTCCCCGTCGCCGCAGTCGTCGCCGCAGCCGCCGATGCGGTCGGCGCCGCTGGCGCGGGATGAACATCCCATACAGACGCAATGCTGACCAGCACCAGACGGTCGATCACGCTTCCATTGGGGGCAAGGATACCGACCACCTTGTAAGGATGCTCGTCATGCGCCTCGCCGCCTTCGACCACGCCGTGCGCACCGGTAAACAGGTCGCCGATCTGCACCGGCTTTCCATCCGCGCCGCCAGCGCGCGCAGCCTGCGCGCCGATGACCGCCTCCATCTCTGCTGCCCACAGCGCGCCTTGCGCGATCTGCGCCCCGTAAAG
>JBBRCD010000154.1:0-9317 GCA_038205245.1 Burkholderiales bacterium | reverse complement strand
GTCCGTCCGTGCGGTGGCAAAAGGCAAGACCTGACCCCAGTCCGTCCCCACAACTGTCCGTCTCGCGGGTCAGCCGATTGATTGCGGGGGCAGAGAAAGTCTCTGGGGACTCGGTGGCAAAAGGCAAGACCTGACCCCAGTCCGTCCCCACTGGTGTTGCGGCACATGCACGGCACCGCTTTTGGCCCGACAGCCTTGGCTATGCCGATATTTCTTGGCGAGGAGTGCTCGGGCACCGGCAGGTCACCGACGCTTACCTCGCCGGCCTGGCACGGCACCACGGCGGGCGCCTGGTCAGCTTCGACGCCGGTCTGGTGGCGCTGCACACCGATGTCGCGGTGGGATTGGACTAGCGCAGTGGCGACTTGAGCACTAGCGCAGTGGCGACTTGAGCAGTTCCGGCACCAGTTGTTCCCGCACGAATGTCTCGCCGAGCTGCTCCACCCGCGCCGGGCCGATGCGCTCGAGCACGGCCGCCTCGCTGCCAGCGAGCTTCCAGTCCTTGTACTCGTCGGTGAGCGTGAGCCCCATGGACTCGCCAAGCAGCGTGGCGTAGTTCACCACGCGGAACGGCTCGGTCGCCTCCAGGGCGCAGATCATCCGCTGGCAGGAGTGGAACACGGTGACCACATCGTCGGCGCGCCCCTCGCTCGCGAGCTGGCACACGCCCCGGTTCACATCCTTGACCGCCTCGGGGACGGAGGCAAGCGCCGAGCACATGTGCCCCGGTACCGACACCTCGCTCTCCACCAGTTCGATGCCGGGAATCAGCCGCAGCAGGTCTTCGACCAGCGGGTTCACATCGACCTCGCGAAAACCCAGATGCTTGTGCAACACGACCCGCCGCTTCACCGGATGCACCAGCCGTTCGCGCAGCCGCTCGCGCTGCGCATGCACGGTCTGGGTGAAATGCGACACCGAGAAGCGGGTGTCGGTGTAGCCGCCCATGAACTGGCCCATATGCCGGTAGCATGACGGGCACCAGGTGACCACTTTCTCGGCGCCGATGGTCGCGCTCAGGTCGTTGAACTTGTCGACTGTGCGCTTCGCCATGCCATCGGCGGCGCGCAGGTTGGCGTCCTTGGTGGTGCCGCAGCAGTAGCTCGGGCCGCCCACCGGTGCCACTTCGAGACCGATCGCGCGCAGGATCTCGATCGAGCTGTGGATGATGTCGCCATGGCGCACGACATTGCAGCCGTACCAGAACACGATCTTTTCCGGGCTGGCGGCTTCGGAGGCAAGCGCGGGAGGCGGCGTGGGAGGAAGCGTCTGGGTCATTCTGCGGTGCGCTCCTTCGGGTCGGCGCGATGCCATTGTTCGATTTCGTCGGGCGCGAGTTGGGTCGCAGCGAACGCCTCGATCCGGCGGAAGAACAGCGGGTCTTCAGTGCTCTTCATCTGTGGCTCGCCGCCGAGCGAGCCGAGCGCGCCCATGCGCGCCACGCGCAGCATCAGCATCGCGTTGATGCCCTCCGGACAGGCATCGCTGCATACCGCGGACTGGGTGCAGACTTTGACCCAGGCGACACTTTGCGCCGTTCCGGGTTGGCCCTGCAACAGCGGCAGCAAGCCTTCGACCACGGCGGCGGGTGACGCTCCGGCAAGCGCCGGGGCGTAGCCGATCATGGGACAGGCTTCATAGCACTTGCCGCAACGGGTACAGCGGTCCAGCGTGTCGGCGATGAAGCGATCGAGATAGGCTCGAAGCGAACGGGGCGGTTGATCCGGGACAGAATCGACCGACGAAGCGGCAATGCCCTCCGCCGCGCGAGGGATTGCGGCAGGGCCGTCGGTTGAGCGATCAGTCGTCATGGCGCAATGCTGCCATGCGATCGTCCGCACTGCCAGCACGTTGATGAACCGAGCGCTGATGCACCGCGCACCGATGAACCGGGCGCTGATGGATCGACACTGCCCGCAACGCTCACGCGCCAGCCACCGCGCAATGACTCGACACCATCTCCAGCACCCGGGTGCCGCCCCGCCCGCTCACCGCGGTATCGACCACCGACAGCCGCCGCCCGGCGCGGGTCACCTTCGAGTCGCATCGCAGCGAGGCGCCCTCGCCGGGATTCAAGTACCACGCCGAGGCTTCGACCATTCGATGCCCGGCGGGTGCAGCGGCCCGCGCAGTGAGCGCGGCGAGCGCAAAGGTGACGCCCCCTTGGGCATGGCCGACCCGGTTGCCGGCATGCAGGCCCATCGGCATCAGGCAACGCATCCGGCCGGGAGCGATGCGGCCTGCGGGCGCGCTGGGCGTCTGCGCAAACAGCTGTTCGATGAAGCTGGTGCCTGCGGTAACCCGGGACAGGGCGATCGCTGCGCGCCGCCAGACCTTGCGTTCGTTGGCGTCCAGATCGCCCACCTTGAGCCGCAGGCCGGACGGCGCCCCGCCCGGCTGCCAGGGCAGCGGTGCGAGCACCACGCCGGGCGGGGGCGACAGTTCCATGAAGGTACCCGAAGCAAAGCAGGCCGGCCGTCCATTTGCAGTCAGCACGCAGCGGGCGATGCCCTGCCGGGTCAGCGCGCCCTGCACCCAGCCCTGGCAGCGGGCATCGGCTTCCAGGTCGCCGACCAGCGGCTCGCCGGTGAACGAGACATGCATGCTGATCGTGCCCAGGCGCATCCCGTCGCCCATCGAGAGTCGGGCGCGGATCGCGTTGGCCAGCGCCATGTCGATCAACGTGGTCACCATGTTCAGGTTCGCTTCCCCGGTCGCATCGACGGTATGCGCTTCGGTCGAGATCGAGATGCGGGCGCACTCCGGCGTCACTTCATCCCAGCGGGTCCCCATGAAGTGACCGACGAAATGCAGGCCGGGCGTGCGGTTGTCGGCAATCGCCTGCAGCACTCGGTTGCGGATCAGCCTGTCGCTCATCGAGGCACGCCAGCGCTGCCTGTCGCCGCCGATTGCATCGCGGCGCGGGTCACCGCCCGGGTCGCCTCGATCCGCCCGGCATCGACCCGACCCAGAGCCTCGACGATATCGACCGCCACATCGCCCAGCCGTGCATAGAGGTCCCGCACCGAGGGGTCCCACTCGCCCATCGCCGCCAGGTGCCTCGACACGGTGCCGGCGTCGCCGCGCGAGATCGGTCCGGCCAGCGCCTGGCCCACGCCCTGGCGGAAGATCGCCTCCAGCGTCTCGCGCGCGATCGGCTCGAACATCACCAGCGCCACGTCGCGCGGGATGCCGGCCTTCTCTTCGCAGCGCAGCGCGAGCTCCATCAGCACCGGAATGAAGTTGCAGGCGAAGGCACCGCCACCGTGATAGATCGCCTTGAACCGGGCATCGATGTCGAACAGCCGGGCGCCGAGCTGCTCGAACGCCGGCTCGAGCACAGCCAGCGCTGGCGCATCCCCTTCGCAGCCGCACCAGGTGCCGGCAAACGAGTGAACGCTGGCCAGCGGATCGCTGAAGTTCTTCACCGGATGCACGCTGGCGACTGCCGCCCCGGCAGCGCGACAGGACGCAAGGGCCTGTGAGGGCGTCGCGCCACTCACATGGAACACGATGTCACCGGCGCGCAAGCGTCCGCTCTGCGCGAGCTGCGCTGCAGCGGGTGCGATCGAATCATCCCCGGTGCCGATCAGCCACAGGCGTGCCGGTTGCATCGAGTCGAGGTCCGTCAGTGCCCGGCCGGCACCGATGAAGTCGACCGCGGACTGCGCACTGGCAGCACTGCGATTGACCACTTCGCCGATCTCGCACAGCGTGTGCTCCGACAGCAGACGCGCCAGCGTGCGGCCGGCCTTGCCGCAACCGAGGATGTTCAGTCGATCCATGTCGAGGTCCGTGTCGAGCCTGCGGATTATACGCAGCGACCGTTATGGAAGACCCGGAAGACCCGGAAGACCCGGACGGCCCGGACGGCCCCGGAGGCCAGAACGGCAACGACTGGCGCGGTGTCGAAGATCATCCGCCGGTGTCGATCCTGCACAGGCTGCCATCGCCGAGCACCAGTGCCGCATGCACTGATCTGCCCGGATAGAGCCCACGTATCGCCTGCGCATAACCGGTCAGCTGTTCACGATAGGCCTCGAACCAGGGCACGATCGAATCTCGATCGCCGGTCTTGTAGTCGAGGACCCAGACTTCACTGCCCGCCTCACCGCCATGCCCGGACGGTTGTTGCGGACCGAACTCGACCAGCCGGTCGATCCTTCGCAACTGGCCACTGGCATCGAGAAAGGCGACCTCGTTGCGCGCCCGCTGATAGCGGCGGGGATCGAAGAAGCGCTCCAGCGTCGGGCTCTGCAGTACCCGCAGGACCTGCGCGATGAGGCGATCGAGATCGGCGGCAGACACCTGCAACCGGTCGCGCAACTGCACCCTGGTCGCATCGGACAGGCCGGTCGCCACCGTCGGACCCTCGGTCATCTTCTCGATCAGTCGATGAAATGCGTCGCCATAGCGCTGGCCGGCGTCGCTGCCGTCCTGCTGCGGCTCGATGCGCCCGCCCAGCGTGCCGAGCACGATCTGCTGGTTGAGCCTGGGGTCCAGGTCGAGGTCGGGACCGTCGGCCTCTGACCCGGTCTGGTCTGGCGCGCGTCCCGGCCCGGCTGCTTGCAGGCAGGTCTCATCCAGCACTGGCAGGGGCGCCCCGTGCGTGAGCGCAGCGCCGGAATCTTCGCTGTCCTCGTCCGTCCCATTCAGGCGCAGCAGTGCGGCGCGCAGTTGCGCATGCCAGGACTGATCATGGCCCTTCAGCGCATGTCCGCTCACCACCAGCATCTGGCGCGCCCGGGTGACCGCGACATACAGCAGGTTGAGGTCCTCGCGCTCGGCGAGTTCGATCGCCCGCTGATGGACCCCGGACTGCGTGGAGCCAAGCGCGTCCTTGCGCGTCCAGAACGAAAAATGCACCGGCGCTGGCGCGTCTGCCGGCCAGTCGATCAATACGGCGTTGCCGCGCATCGCGGGGCTGGTGGCAGCTGCATTGAGCACCCAGACGATCGGTGCCTCCAATCCCTTTGCGCCGTGAATCGTCATCACACGCACCGCGTCTTCAGCCTGGCCGGGCACCGCTTCGTCCGGGGCTTCCTGCGCCGGCGCCTGCGCCAGATCGGCGAGTTCATCGACGAACCGCGCCAGCGTCGGGTAGCGGCCGGCATCGGTAGCCAGGGCATGCTCGATCAGCGCCAGAAGGTTCGCCTCGACTGCCGGCGCCGTGCTCGGCGCGACACTCGCCCGGTAGCGCGCGAGCACATCGGCGTCGAAGTAGATGGAGTCGAGCAGGTCGTGCACCGGTCGGATGCCGGCCAGCGTGAACCAGCGTGCAAGCAACGCTCCGGCCCGCCGGACTTCGACGCTGGCGCCAGCTTGCAGCTTGAGCAGGTTGAGCCGTACGTGCCAGCCGGGTCGAGGCTCGGGCAGGTGATCGGCCGCGGTAGCAATCGCGATCAGGTCCGGGTCGGACAGCGAGAACACCGGCGAGCGCAGCGCGTGCGCGAGCGCAAGGTCATCATGCGGGGCGACCAGAAAGCGCAGTAATGCGAGCAGATCGCGCACTTCAAGCGTATCGAGCAACCCACCCTGTCGCGAACTGATGCACGGGATCGAGGCGTCGCGCAGCGCGCGCTCGTATACCGGCAGCTTGCCCCGGCTGCGCACCAGCACCAGGATGTCGCGCCAGAGCACCGGGCGCGCTCGCCCCTCGTCATCGAGCACACAACGCTGGCGCAGGGCGCACAGGCCGGCGACCAGTTGTGCGGCCTCGTCGGCCACGCGCAGGTCTTCATCCTCGGTTCGCGCCTGGGTGAGGGGATCGCGGCAGTCAACGACTGGCGCGTTGGCTGGCCCGGCGTCGGCCAGGGTCCCGGACGCTGCCGCTGCGTCTGCCTGTACCTCTGCCCCGCCTTGCGTCACGCCTTCTGACCCGCCTTCTGACCCGCCTTCTGACCCGCCTTCTGCCCCGCCGTCTGTCCCAGGAGCGGTCCGCGAGCGGGCCAGCGGCAGCAGCTCGACACGACCGGGCTTGCCGGTATCGAACGCACGGTGGGTGCGGAAACCAGCGAAACCGGCGTTGCCCTCGAACAGCGCGTTCACCAGATCGATCACCGGCTGTGCGCAACGCCGCGAGACATCCTGCATCAGTACATCGGCGGCGTAGTGCTCGACCAGAAACTCGCGAGCGCTGTCGAACAGCCGCGCCTCCCCTCCCCGGAAGCGGTAGATCGACTGCTTCGGATCACCGACCAGAAACACGATGGGCGTGGACCCGGCCGCCTGGGCAGCATCCAGCCAGGCCCGGACTGCGGTCCATTGCAGCGGGTTGGTGTCCTGAAACTCGTCCAGCAGCAGATGGCGGTAGCGCGCATCCAGCCGGGCATGCAGATAGGCCGCGTGATCGTCATCGGTGAGCAGGCTGCACGCCTGCTGCTCCAGATCAGCGAAATCGAGCGCCTGGCGTTGGCGCTTGACCCGGTCGAACTCCAGCCGCAGCGCGATCGCACAGGTAAAGGCGGCAACATTGAACTCGAAGGCAGCGCGATCGCGCTGCTGCGACTCGACCGCGTTCAGGGCAGACGCGATTTTCAAATGCAGCTCGAGGAACTTCGCCTCGCCCTCGGCGCCGATGCGCTTGCGACGCGCGTCGGTCGGCTTGTAGACCAATGGCGTTCCGCGACCGCCGTCGGTGAACAACGCGGCGCGGACCTGCGCATACCATCGGGCCGGATCGGCCAGCTGCGCTGCCTGCTCGATTCTCGCCGCCCGCTCCGGCTCCTGCTTGCCCTTGTTGTTTCGGGTCAGCAGCTCACGATAGGTGACCAGGTCGTGCTGCCACGCCGGATCGCTACGCGCAGCGAGCAGCGGATCGAAGGCCGGATCATCACGCAGTGGTTGCGGCAGATCGGCGCGCAGCCGCGCGACCGCCGCCTGAAGCGGATCGGCCTCATCGCGGCTCGCCGCCCACCATTCGGCGCGGTGGGCGATGAACGAGCGCAACAGCGCCAGCGTCTGCTCGAGTCCGCACTCTGCAAACAGCCGGTCTATCGCCTCGGCAAGGGTGGGCAGGCGATCTGGCGCGTTCAGGGCGCACAACGCATTCTGCGCGTTCCGCGTGTTCAGCCCAGGTTCCGGTTCACGCAGCGCGATTCGCGCCGCGCGCGCGCCGAAGCGCTGCAGCGCCTCCTCGATCAGGGCGCTACTCTCCTCGGTAAGCGTACTACCCGCGGCAGTTCCGGCGGCCAGCGGTGCGCGCTGCGCCAGTTGCAGGAACCAGCTGTGGAAGGTCGACACAGTGAGCCGGGGCTCCGCGGTGAGCACCGCCTCATAGAGGCTGCGCGCTCGAGCGTGAACGGCCGCGCGCTCACCCGGGTTGCCGGGAGCGACCCCGAGTGCATGCAGCAACCGCTCGAGTTCGTCGTCGCCGGACAGCGCCGCGCGCTGCAGCAGATCGTCCAGCCGCGCAGCCATCTCCTGCGCCGCCTTGCGGGTGAAGGTGACGGCCAGAATTTCCGAAGGCGATACGCCGTCCAGCAGCAGCCTGAAGATACGCCCCACCAGCAGCCAGGTCTTGCCACTGCCGGCACAGGCCGAGACCACCACGGAGCGTTTCGGGTCGAGTGCGCGAAGGATCAGCGCCCGATCGCCCACCTGGATCGTCTGCGCGCCCTCGGCGGACGCGCCGCTCGTCGGCGCTGCATCGCTGCCGCCTGCCATCCGGCCGTCGACGCTGCTCATGTCGGCCCGACTCCACTCGCCGCGACCCAGAAATCGCGCCGGCACAATCCACGCATGTCGCAATGCTCGCAGACCTTCTCGATGCCGTTGGCTGGCATCGAAGCGTGCTCGTGCAACCGGTCGGCAAGCGCAGCCAGCCGTACCCGGTTGACCTCGCCAGCGGCAACCGGGTCACCACCGTACGCGCAGGGCGCCACGCCATCGCGGGCGATCGAGAGGAACAGTGTCTCCTCGGTCGACACGCCGGCGAGCAACGCATACGCCGGTAACTGGACATGCTCGCCTGGCTCGGCCGCCCGCTTCTTCAGTTCTGCCGCACCCTGAGCCTTGTAGTCGACCACCGACAGGCGGTCGGCTTGCGGGTTACGGTCGATGCGATCGAGCCGACCGTGCAACATCAGGGTCCGACCTGCCGAGGTGATTATCGGCAACGAGCGCTCGGCTTCCACGGCGGACACCCGCCAGCCTCCCGCCTCACGCTCCAGTTGCCAGTCGATATAAGCCGGGATGCTGCCAACCCAGCGCGCCAGCCAGGCCCGGTCGATGAAGTTGCGCCGCACCGCGCCGGCAAAGCCGCTGCGCGACAGCGTCTGCAGGCGTTCGATCGCGGCGTCGCGACCGAGCGCAGTGACTTCGGGCAGTTCGGTATGGAAACGCGCAAGGATGCCATGCACCAGTTCGCCGAAGTCTGACTTCACCAGTGCCTCGTTCACTTCTTCGGACGCACGCAGACCGAGCAGCGTGCCGGCGAAATAACGATAGGGACAGGCGACCAGAGTCTCGTAACCGCTGACCGAGATCCGGCGCGGCGCGCGAACGAGCGGCGCCGCCGGGGCGGGCGCGCTGGCCGGCTTTGGCAGTGGCACCGGATGGGCGAGCGTGCGCGCGGCGACTGCGCCGCGCTCGATCATGCGCGGCCCGATGTCGCCCTTGTCGAGCCCGTCCCCAGGCCAGGCCTGGCGATGCAGCGCCGCTAACCGGGCGAACCACGGCGACAGCAGGTTCGATTCGCCGCCAAGGCGCTCCTGCCAGGTGACCAGCACCCGCGGCACATTGGTCAGCGCCAGGCGCAGGCTGCATTCGAGCTCGGCATGCTCGGCGTCCCGGGTCGGCAGACCGAGGCGCGCGCGTACCGACTGATTGAAGAAGCGGCCAGGCGGATCGATCGCCGGCAGATGCACGGCATCGGCGCCAGCGAACACCAGCATGTCGAACGCCCGCAGGCGGGTCGCCGCGAGGTAAGTGAACACGACCGGACTGTGCACATCGCGGGGACGGAAGTTTGCCGCCTCGACAGCCCGGGTGAACCAGGCCCGCCACTGGGCAAAGCTCGCCCGCCATCCATGACCCTGCAGTTCAGCGCGGCGCCGGTCGATCAGGTCGAGCAGGTCGGCACCCGCTGCGTCGGCGGCAAGCGCGGCGCGCGCGCCAAGCACATCGAGTGCATTGCAGAGCGAATCGAGCCAGTCCGCGAGCGGCTTGCGCGTATCGGCGCCGAGCATATCGATCGCCTGGCCGACCCGCTCCAGCAACGACACGGCCACTGCCTCCTCCGGCGTATCGCGGCCAAACAGCGCGATCATCGCCTGGATGCCTTCGGCCAGATCATGCCGGGCAAGCACACCTTCGAT
>JBBRCD010000153.1:0-9505 GCA_038205245.1 Burkholderiales bacterium | reverse complement strand
GTGCGGTGCTGTCCCGGGTGCAGGCGCTGATCGAGCAGGTGGCGCGTGCGGTCGAGTTCCTGTTCCTGTTCACCCTGCTGGCCGGGCTGGTCGTGCTCTATGCGGCGATCGCGTCCACCCGGGACGAGCGGCTGCTCGAAGGGGCGATCATCCGCACCCTGGGCGGGTCTCGCCGTCAGCTCCAGGTGGTGCAGCTGGCGGAGTTCAGCGCCATCGGTGCGCTGTCCGGGCTGGTGGCGGGCCTGGGCGCGAGCGTGCTGGCCTGGGTGCTCGCCCGCTACGTTCTGAATGTGCCTTATGCGATCGACCCGTGGGTGCTGTTGGTCGGGCTGGTCGGGGGGGCTGTGCTGGTCGGCGCCGCGGGCTGGCTGGGTACCCTCAGCACCACCAACGCGCCACCGCTGGCGACGTTGCGCCGAGCCTAGCGAAAGCGGGGACGAAAGCGGGGACGAAAGCGGGGACAGACCCTGAGGGTCCGTCCCCGGGGCTGGGCCTCGCGAAATCGGGGACAGACCCTCAGGGTCTGTCCCCTGGGTCATGTCCCCGGTGATCTGTCCGGCTACCGTTCCGCCCAGTGGATGTCGCCGCAGAGTACTCGCGTCTCGCCGTTGACCAGCACCGCTATCGACAGGGTGATGCACTGGATCGGGCTCGACGCGGAGAGATACGGTGCACTCACATGCACCTTTCGCGGATTCGCGATCGCGGCCTGGAAGTAGTCGCGCCGGGACCAGTCCGCGCCGAGGCTCTCAGCGATCGGTTCGAACCGGGGGTCGTACGGGCCGAGACGCAGCGCCTTGATCGTGTCGCTGTTCTGAACCCCTTGCCAGTCGAGCAGGTAGACCCGTTCGCAGCGCGGCAGCTCCAGAAACTGCCATGCCGCCTCGCGCAGCGGCTTGCCACGCTCCAGCCCCGATCCCGCATGATCCAGGGCGTGCACATATTCGGCGACGCCGATCTGCTGCTGTTCGCGCTCGCTGGTCCAGGCCGCCTTGAAGTAGCTCCACAGGCTGGTGAAATGCTCGGCATAGGCGGCCGGGTCGAGGATGGTCCGGTCCGGTCGCGCGAAGTAGAAACCCTGCACCAGGTCGACATCCGCCGCCATCGCGATCATCGCCTCGCGCTCGGTCTGCACGCCCTCGGCCAGAGCCAGACAACCCGACTGGTGCAGCAGCGCCACCATGCTCGGCAGCGTTCGCCGAACGGTCGGGTTGGTAGCCGCCTGCACGATGATCGAGCGGTCCAGCTTGACGATCTCCGGCTTGAATCGCCAGATACGCTCGAAGTTCGATTCGCCGGCGCCGAAATCATCGATGGCGATCAGGCAGCCCAGGCTGCGGTAGTAGTCGATGCTGCGTGCGAGGACGTCCTCGTCGCGCGCGTTGTGCTCGAGGATCTCCACCACCACCCGGTTGGCCGGGAACTGGTGCTTGACCAGCAGGTCGCGGAAGAATGCGGTGTAGCGGTTGCCCTCGAGTACCGCCATTGGATTGACGTTGAGGAACAGCCAGCCATGGTGATGCTGCTGCGCAATGAAGTTCGACAGGTGGACGCTGCGGCAGACGCAATCGAGCAGGCAGTCCTCGTTGGCGTTCTTCGGCATCTGGAACAGGTCGACTGGCGACACCGGAAGATTGCCCGGCCCCTGCGCGCGCACCAGCGCTTCATAGCCGACAGCCCGGCCATGTGCCGGGCTGAAGATCGGCTGGAACACCGACTGCAGGGTCAACCCGGAGAACTCACCGGTGACCTGTCGGTCCTCGGCTATTGGCGCCGGGTCCGCCTGGTCAAAGGGCGCGAGGCGACGCAGGCCCTCGCCCGGTAGCGATGTTTGATCAGGTGGACTCATGCGGAACGGCAAAGAAAGACGACATCGGTCGGTACCTGCGCGAACTGTCAGACGTTTACGGCCGCCGATCGAAGATCTTGAGCACGAACCCGGGAACGACCGGAACCGATTGATCCGTCAAGCGAAAATCGCTTTGCTATACTGCGTGCGCAATGTCTCCGGCGATGCCCTCGATGATGATGGAAGTGCTGCTCGCGCTGCTTGCCCTGTTCGCGCTGGTGGCCTTCGTGTGGCTGGCGCTGAAGCTCGGCCAGCTGCAGCGGTCGTTGGCGAGCGCACCCGGGGAACTCGCTGCCCTGCTGGAGGAGAAGCATCGCGCAATGCTGGTCGACATGAGCCAGGCGCTGGCCGGGTCGTCCGACCGGCTGACCGCGAGCCAGGCCCATCAAGCCGACCTGGTGCGCTCCGGCGTGTCGCAGGAGCTGCAGCAGACCCGCGAATCGATCCAGATATTGCAGCTTGCCCAGAGCCGCGACCTGGGCGCGAACCGTGAGTCCATGGCGCAGCGGCTGTCCGAGATGGCCAGTGCGATGCAAGCGCGCCAGGACGCAATGCGCACCGAGACGCTTACCCAGTTGCACGAGACGTTGGCTGCACAGGGGCGGGCCCAGTCCGAGTCCATCCAGGCGACGATCCGCAGCCTTACCGAGCAGCTGGTGGCGCAGGTGGACACGCTGGCGAAGGGGGTCGAGACCCGACTGGGCGAGATCAGCGGCAAGGTCAGCGAGCGTCTGGACGAAGGGTTCAAGCGCACCAACGACACCTTTGCCAGCGTGATGGCGAGGCTGGCGACCATCGATGAGGCGCAAAAGAAGATCGACGGGCTGACCACCAACGTGGTCAGCCTGCAGGAACTGCTCGGCGACAAGCGCTCGCGCGGTGCCTTCGGCGAGGTGCAGCTGGAAGCGATCGTGAGAAACAGCCTGCCCCCGGGGGCCTACGAGATGCAGGCGACGTTGTCGACGCACGCGCGGGTCGATTGTCTGCTCCGCCTGCCGGAGCCGACCGGCGCGGTGGCGGTCGACTCCAAGTTTCCCCTCGAAAACTACCGGGCAAGCTTTGCCGTCGACCAGCCGGAAGCCGAGCGCCAGGCGGCGCTGCGCCGGTTCAAGGTGGATGTGAAGAAGCATATCGACGACGTCGCCGACAAGTACATCATTCCGGGCGAGACCAGCGATGGGGCGGTGATGTTCGTGCCCGCCGAGGCGGTGTTCGCCGAGATTCATGCCCATCATCCGGACCTGGTCGAGCATGCGCAGAAGCGACGGGTGTGGGTGACCTCGCCGACGACGCTGATGGCGATCCTCAACACCGCGCGCGCAGTGATCAAGGATTTCGAGACTCGTCGGCAGGTGCATGTGATCAAGGACGCGCTGGCCAAGCTGGCGCGCGACTTCGAGCGCTTCGATCATCGCATGCAGCAATTGGCCAACCATATCCGGCAGGCGAACGACGATGTGCAGCAGGTGCATGTGAGCAGCCAGAAGATCACCCATCGTTTCCGGCATATCGAGCAGGTCGATATCGAGCGCGCCCTGGTCGGCGAGCCGGGCCCGGGCGCCGAGAGCGTCCGGCTGGCCGACCCGCTTGCCGCGCCGGCACCGGTGCTCGCCACGCAGAGCGGTGTCCAGTGAGCGCGCGCGCAGGTGCGGTCCTGCTCGCGCTCTGTACCGCGCTGGCGGGGTGTGGCGCGCCCGATCCGCAGCGGGTAGCACGCGAGAAGGCAGCCGCTCAGAGTATCGAGCGCGCGGCTGCGCGGCTCTACAAGCGGCCCTACGAGGTGGTCTGGGATGCGCTTGTCGCGTCCGTGGCCGAGCGCAAACTTACTGTGGTCGAGTCCGACGCCGCGACCGGCGTGCTAGCACTTCGTAAAGGTCTGTCCACCGTGAGTGCAGGCGAGCGGGTCGACATCCGGGTGACCCGTACGGTGGATGGCGCGGTACGGGTCGAGATACGTTCCGCGTCGCTGCTGCCGCTGTCGATCGCGCCAGACTGGCAGCGCCTGCTGTTCGGTGATCTGGAGATGAAGCTCGCGCCGCGTCGCGTGCCCTGAGCGATGCTGCGGATAGGGCCCTGGTGGCGGCGGTGGCGGGATCGTGCGCTGGCCACTGAGGAGATCGGTGACCGGACGGAGGGTGATGTTCGGGCTGGCCCTGCCGGTGGCGCGACCCGTGACGCGGCCGGGGCTGTCGACGACGCGCGCTGGCAGCCGGCCCTGGCGCGCTGCCCGGTGATCGGTCACCTGGACTCTGCAGCCCGATCCCGGCTGCGTGAGCTGGCCGCGCGGTTTCTGGCGACCAAGCCGATCACCGCCGCGGGCGGGTTGGAGTTGACCGACCCGATGCGCCTGGATATCGCGCTGCAGGCCTGTGTACCCGTACTCGAGCTAGGCATTGATAGCTACGCTTCCTGGGTGGAGGTTATTGTTTACCCGGACGAGTTCATCGTAGAACGCGAGTTGACCGATGAGGATGGCGTGGTGCATCTGGTGCGCGAGCCCCTGTCCGGGGAGTCCTGGGCAGACGGGCCGGTGATCCTGTCCTGGGCCGATGTACAGGGTAGCGCTGCTCAGGCAGGCTACAACGTCGTGCTGCACGAGTTTGCGCACAAGCTCGACATGCTCGATGGCGCGGCCGATGGCGTGCCGCCACTGCATGCCGGCATGCGCCGCGAGGATTGGCATGCGGCATTCAGCGAGGCGTTCGACGACCTGGCACAGCGGATGGATCGACTCGAGCGGCGCCGTGGTCGCCGGCGCGGTACCGGACCCGACCTGTCCGGTGTGCCGCCCGATGATGACTGGACTACGCTGCCACTGGATCCGTACGCCTTGAAGGACGCGGGTGAGTTCTTCGCTTGCGCCAGCGAATCGTTCTTCGAGGCGCCGCAACGGCTGATGCAGGCCTATCCGCTGGTTTATCGGCAATTGGTCCTGTTTTATCGTCAGGATCCACTTGTTCAACCAGCACCGGCCGCTGGTCCTGCATGCTGAACCGTTCGTCCGCAGGACTCAATTTCCGCTTCGCGCGGACGATAACTCAATGGCTGAGCGATCGAGGGCTTATCACGCCTGTGCCTGGCGAATGGACGGGCCCCCGCCCCGACCGCAGCGCCGTTTACCCCCACTTGCAGCGGCCCGATGATGGATGGATGGTTCCCCCGCGTTTCGACCCGCACTCTGGCGGCGTTCTTCTGCGGCGTGCTGGCAGTGCTGTTGCTCGCGACCGGTGCCAGCATTGCGCATCTGCGCGACCATGCACGCAGCGCCGATAATCGCTCGGTTGAGCGTGCGGCGGTCATCGTGCGCGCGGAGGCCGCGTTGGCGCTGTCGCGCGCGCGCAGCGAGGCTATGCGCGCGGTGCTCGCCGCGCCGACGCGCCCCGCACGTCTGTCAGGCGAACGTCGCCTCGCGTCGATCACCGGCGACTGGCAGAGCAGCCTCGCGACCCTGCGCGACAGCCTGAATGGCGCCGCTGATGCCCTGGTCATTGGTGAGGTAACCGCGGCCGCGACACGGGCGGCCGATGCGCAGGACGATGTGCTACGGGCGCTGGCCGCTGGCGATGCTGATGGCGCCCAGCGCATCTTTGTTGAGCGCGACATCGAGGCCGACAGCGGCCTGGTGCTCGCAATGTCCAAGCTGATCGATGGCCAGCGCGCCGCTGCCGCGCTGATTCTCCGCGACGCCGCCGAGCAGACCCGCCGCAGCTTCCTGCTGCTCGCCGCAGCGGTGGCGCTGGTGATCTGTGCTGGCGGCATGGGCGGATACGCGCTGCTGCGCCGTGCCATCCGCCTGGAAGCTGATCTGCACCGCGAGCGCGAGCTGTCCCAGATCACCCTTCAATCGATCAACGACGGGGTGATCACTGTCGACATCGAGGGGCGGGTCGAGTTCATGAACCCGGTGGCCGAGTCGCTTACTGGCTGGCGCAACGATGAGGCCCGTCTGCGGCTGCTGTCCGATGTCTATCCACTGATCGACGAGCGATCGCGTGAACTGCACGTCTTTGAACCCTGGCGGGCGGCAGCACCGGGCAGACACACCGATCACGAGACGCCGCTGCGGCTGAGCGCGCAGGACGGGCGCGAGGTGTCGATTCGCCACGCGTTCGCCCCGGTGCGTGATGTCGACGGGGCGCACTCCGGAGCGATCGTGGTGTTCCGCGACGATTCGAGCCTGCGCACACTGGCTCAGCAACTGTCGTGGCAGGCCAGTCATGACGCGCTCACCGGACTGGCCAACCGACGCGAGTTCGAGCGCAGTCTGACCGACCTGCTGGCTTCTACCGCTGGCAGTCAGCGAAGCCATGCATTGCTTTACATGGACCTCGACCACTTCAAGGCGGTCAATGACACCGGCGGGCATGCAGCAGGCGACGAGCTGCTGCGCCAGCTCACCGCAGCGATGCAGACGCCGATGCGCGCCAGCGACCTGCTGGCGCGTATCGGCGGGGACGAGTTCGGCGCGCTGCTCGAGTGCTGTCCGCCCGAGCAGGCAACGCGGATCGCCAACGAGATACGCGACGCGGTGAACGGGTTCGTGTTTGTCTGGCAGGGTCAGCAGTTCAAGGTCGGCATCACCATCGGCCTGATGCCGCTCGACGCCACCAGCGGATCGGTGGCGCAGGTGATCGCTGCAGCCGATGCGCTTTGCTATCAGGCCAAGGCCGAGGGCCGCGATCGGGTGCAGACCTATCGGCCAGACGTAGACAAGGGCCGCCGCCGCTCCTCGGACGCGCGCATGATCTCGCAGATCAGTGATGCTTTCGAGATGAGTCGTTTCGTCCTGTATGTCCAGCCGGTTTCCCCACTGCGGGTCGAGCTCGCCGGCAGCGCTCATCGAGAAGTCCTGGTGCGCATGCTGGACGCCCGGGACAACCTGGTGTTGCCGGCAGCCTTCCTGCCGGCAGCGGAGCGCTATGAGCTGCTGCCCTCGATCGACCGCTGGGCGCTACGCACGCTCGCAGCCCACCTGGGCGAGCGGCCGGCGCGCCAGAGCGAGCGCCCGGCGCCGGCAATGCGCCATTGTGTCAACGTGTCGTCGATCAGCCTGCAGGACGCCGAGTTCCGCGCCTTCGTCCGCCACCTGATCGACAGTCACCAGCTGGCACCAGGCCAGATCTGTCTGGAGCTGACCGAGGTCGGTGCGATGGCGAACCTGACCCGGGTCGCCGATGGCATGCATGAACTTCGAGCCGCCGGCTGCAGCTTCGCGCTGGACGACTTCGGTGGCGGTGTGTCCTCATTCTCCTTCCTGCGCTATCTGCCTATCGACTACCTGAAGATCGAGGCGGGGTTCGTCCGCGACATGATCGATGACCCGATGGACAGTGCGATCGTCGACTCGATCGCCAGGGTCGGCCATGTGCTGGGCATCCATACCGTGGCCCAGGGCGTCGATGACGCAGGCACCGTGGAGAAGCTGCAGGCGATCGGCATCGACTATGCGCAGGGCAACCAGTTCGGTGCCCCACGGCCGCTGATCGAGCCGGGCGCGCGTCCGGAGCTTGCGGCACCGGTGCCGGCCACGCCGCTTGCGCCCCAGGCGTTCAACCTGCGTAACGGCGCGCCGTTCTCAGCGGTCAACTGAGTGGGTATTGGTCGAATGCGGGGTCGAATGCGGGGTCGAATGCGCTGCCCAGTGTGGCGTTCACCTCGCCGTCCATCCCCCTCCGCCCACCTCGCAGCAGATCGCCGCTTGCCCTGGCGCGGGGCTTGAGTGACACTTCGAGACGCAATCAGCATCGAACACCACAGGAGCGGTACCGATGAGTGAGCGTCTGATCCTGGCAGCCGACATCGGTGCCACCAACACCCGGGTGCTTGCCGAGTCGGTCGCCTCGCACGCCGTGGTCCATGAAGCCGAGTATGAAAATGCCCATCGGCTGTCGGTGGTCGAGATCCTGTCGGAGTTCATGACCGCAGCGCAGATACGTGCGGTGGGTGGGGAGTTCGTCACCGCATCGCTGGCGGTGGCCGGCACCACCGATGGGCTGTTCTGCCGGATGACCAATCGCGGCTGGGAGATCGACTCGCGCGATCTGGCCAACCGGTTGGCAATTCCCTCGGTGCGCCTGATCAACGACGTGCAGGCGGCCGCTTATGGCGTCGGACTGCTGCCACCCACCAGTCTAGTGCGATTGCAGGCGGGCAATGCCGTGGCTGGCGCACCGCGCGTGGTGATCTCTCCGGGTAGCGGGCTCGGTGTCGGGTTCGCGGTGAGCCAGCCGGCAGGCTATCTCGCCTATCCGTCCGAGGCCGGCCATGCTGATTTCGCCCCGTATGACGAACTGCAGGGCGAACTGCTGACCCATCTTCGGGGACGCTTCGGCCATGTCTCGTGGGAACGGGTACTGTCCGGACCGGGGCTGGCCAGCATCTTCGAGTTTCTGATCATCCGCAAGCACGCCACAGTGACCTCGGACCTGGTGCAGGACGTCGAGCGCCGTGGTGCGGTCGCGGTGACCGAAGCGGCGTTGAAGAGCGGTCATGTGCTGGCGCGCACCGCGCTGTCCATCTTCGTCAATGCCTACGGTGCGCTGGCCGGAAATCTGGCCCTCACCTTCGCGCCGCGTGGGGGTATCTACCTGGCCGGCGGCATCACGCCACAGATCATCGATGCGATGCGCGACGGGCAGTTCATGCAGGCGTTCAGCGCCAAGGGACGGTTCAGCGAGCAGGTGGCGCAGATCCCGGTGTGCATGGTGCTCGGGAAGAATCCGAACCTGTTGGGCGCGGCGATGATCGGAAGGTACTTCGCGAGTTAGGTGAGTCAGGGGACAGACCCTCTGGGTCTGTCCCTTCGGCAGGGCAGCAGCTTTGGGGACAGACCCTGAGGGCCTGTCCCCGCTTCTGCCAGTCTTCAGATCCAGCGCTGCCGGCCAGCCGCCTCCAGCTCGGCCCGGGTGTTGATGTTGTCGAAGGCCTGCGGCTGATCATCGAAGGCTACTTCCTCGACTGCCAGGGTCGAATACCAGAGATCGATCTTGCGGCCGCCGCCATCGAGGAAGGCGGTCAGATGTGCCAGCAGGTCGCGCCTGCACAGCGCGAACACCGGGTGCACCTGGGCACCGGTGCGCGCGACCGCCAGCACTGCGCGGCCGGCATCGACCGGTGCGCGCAGCCGGGCGACCAGATCCAGCGGCAGGAACGGAGAATCGCAGGGTGCGGTGACCACCAGCGGATGCGCGGCCTCGCTCAGCCCGCGATGCAGACCGGCGAGCGGACCGGCGAAGCCGCCGATCGCATCCGGCACGACCCGGCAGCCGAACGACTGGTACTGCTCCTGGTTCTGGTTGGCGTTGACCAGCGTCTCGTCGACCTGCGGGGCGAGGCGCGCGATCACGTGTGCGACCATCGCCCGCCCGTCGAGCAGTTGCAGGCCCTTGTCGACGCCGCCCATACGCCGTCCGAGTCCACCGGCGAGGACGACCCCGGTCAATCGTGGCCTGTCCTGTCGAGTTGCCAGGTCGAGCGCGGGGGGCACCGTCATGGCGGGCTCATCGGTCGGGCGCAGATCCGGTCAGCCGCTCGGCACCGGTGAACAGCAGATGGCGGGTGTTGGTCGCCCGGCCGATCAGGGTCAGGCCCACCTGCTGCGCGATCCGGTAGCCCATCTCGGTCAGGCCGGAGCGCGACACCAGGATAGGAACGCCC
>JBBRCD010000152.1:0-9634 GCA_038205245.1 Burkholderiales bacterium | reverse complement strand
CCGGGCGGCCCGAACAGCAGGGTGTGGTCGAGCGCTTCCCGCCGTGAGCGCGCCGCCTCGATGAAGATCGACAACTGGCCGCGGATTTTCTCCTGGCCGACGTATTCGTCGAGCAGTTTCGGACGCAGCGCGCGATCGACTACCTCTTCCTGCGTGGACGCGGGAGCGGCGCTGATCAGTCGATCGGTTTCAATGGCCATCCGGGGCTGCGATTGATGCGAAGCCCGGATTATCGCGCCAAAGGCACTACCGGCGTTAAGCGCGCATGAGTTGGCGCGTTCTGCCGGCGATACACACCCCGCCCCCGGCGGGTGAACGCCGCCGGGGTGGTTACGCGATCAGCGTGCGCTGCGGCGACGTGCGGCGAAGCCGAGCAGGCCGAGGCCGCCAAGCATCAGGACACCTGCTGCAGGGACCGGAATGACCGTGGTGCCAGGCGCGGCAAGTGCGCTGAAGCCTGGGCTTCCGATGTCGCCTTCGGTCGAGCGGTACGAGCCCTGCTGGTCACCGATGGCCGAGAGCATCCACAGGCTGGCGTTGTTGGCGCCCAGCGCCCCGAAGCTGCCCGGTACGCCGCTCACGTTTTGGGTGCGCGGACCTGCCACGTTCCCGGTGCCCTGGTCGTTGTAGGTCAGCCGATCCACCAGGTTCAACAACGCGTCATATAGGTTGATCTCGTCGTTGCGCCCGAGATTGTTCGTGTTGCTTCCCAGGACAGCCACCGTCGGCGCCAACGACCAGATGGTGCGAAACGCCGCAGCGGTCGCCTCGGTGAAGATCACTGTTTGCCCGGGGGCAACCAGGCCGAAGCCGGACAGGCTGAACGAGCCGGGTGTGCGGCTGTTGTCGTCGAAGCTCCATCCGGTAAAGTCCACTGCGGCAGCGCCGAAGTTCTTCAGCTCGACATACTCGCTCGCGGCGCTGACCCCGGTATACATCCACTCGGTGATGCGAATCTGAGCTGAAGCGGACCCGGCCGACAGGGCAAACGCCACGGCTGAAACGCCGATAAGGCGGCAAACAGACTTGCATAACCGATTTTCGAGACGCATTTCAAGACTCCGTGAACGTTAAGGCATGCACGGAAGTTAAGCTGCCCACATGACGCTGCCGTGACCGAATCTGGGCGGATTAGTCCGAACGGACTAATGCGGGTCAGCCTTTGGACAATACTTTCAGAGCCAGCCGTATGCCATCGCTGATCGAGGTGCCCGCTGGCACCTGCTTGACCGCGAACACCGCCTCCTTGTCGCTGTAGCCCAGAGCGAGCAAGGCGTTCAGCACATCGCTCGCTTCGCTGCGCGCGGTCGGCGCGGCAGTGCCACCGCCAGCGCCGGGCAACGCATCGCCCAGCTTGCCCTTGAGTTCCAGCAGCAGCCGCTCGGCGGTCTTCTGACCGATGCCGGGCACCCGCCTCAGGCGCGCGGTCTCCTGCAGGGCGATCGCCTCGGTGAGTCCATCGACATCCATGCCGGAGAGCAACGCCAGCGCGGTCTTCGCGCCGACGCCACTGATCCGGATCAGCGCGCGGAAGGCATGCCGCTCGCGATCGGTGGAAAACCCGTACAGCAGACGCGCGTCCTCGCGGATCGCCAGATGGGTATGCAGGGTCACCTGCTCGCCGAGCCTGGGCAGCAAGTAGAACGTGCTCATCGGCACATCGACCTCGTAGCCGACGCCGCCGACATCGAGCAGCACCTGCGGCGGATTCTTCTCGCGCAGTACACCGGTCAGGCGCCCGATCATTCGACCGCCCCGGCAATCACGCCGCCGGCCTTCACCACGTCCGCAGCGGACACCAGCCGGCCCCGGCGCATCCGGAAGCCGGCGGTCGCGAGGCCGCCCAACCCCTGTCCGCCATGCGCATGGCAGATCGCGCAGGCCAGGGCATCGGCGGCATCCGGCGACGGATCGGCGGCGAGCGAAAGCAGCCGGCGCACCATCTGCTGTACCTGCGACTTGTTCGCCTGGCCGTTACCGGCCACCGCCTGCTTGACCTGCTGCGCGGTGTACTCCGACACCGGCAGATCATGGGCGACCGCCGCACAGATCGCCGCGCCACGTGCCTGGCCGAGCAGCAGCGTCGACTGCGGATTGACGTTGACGAATACCTTCTCGATCGCCGCCTGCACCGGCGCATGGGCGACGATCACCTGGCCAAGACAGTCGAGGATCGCCTTCAGCCGCTCCGGCAACTCGCCCGGCGGCACCCGGACGATGCCCGAGGTGACATAGACCAGCGTTTGCCCGCGCACGTCGATGACGCCGAAGCCGGTGCGCCGCAGGCCGGGGTCGATACCGAGGATACGCTTGGTGATCATGGGCGCAGTTTACTTGGGGACAGGCCGCGCATGGGCTCTGTCCCTGGATCGCGCAGGCGGGGACAGACCCTGAGGGTCTGTCCCCTGGTTCCGGGGCAGGTCGGGGACAGACCCTGAGGGTTTGTCCCCTGGGGTCTCGTCCGGGGCAGGTCGGGGACAGACCCCCTGCGTCTGTCCCCCTGCGTCTGTCCCCCTGCGTCTGTCCCCGTTACGTCCTAGACCTGAGTCGTTGGCGGCTGCAGGCGCCTGATGTTCACCAGCGCCACCCCGACTGCGGCCAGCGCCAGACCGGCGATGCCGGACAGGGCAAGCCGCTCGTCGAACATCGCCCACGCGATGACCGCGGTCACCCCGGGTGTCAGGTAGAACAGGCTCGCCAGCCGGGCTGCCGCACCACGCCGGATCAGCAGGTTGAGCAACGTGATCGCCCCGATCGAGAGCACGATCGCGAGCCAGAACAGCGCGAAGACGAACTCGCCGCTCCAGGTGACCTGCATGGTCTCCGTCGCCCAGGCGAGCGGCGCGATCAACAGGCCGGCGGCGGCGAACTGAATCAGCGAGCCGCTGCGCAGGTCCATGTCCGAGGCGAAGCGCTTCTGATAGAGCGTACCGGCCGTGATCGACGCCAACCCGACCAGAGCGAAGCCGAGCGACGCCGCACTCGCCCCTGCCGCGGTCGCATTGGGGCCCAGCACCAGCATCGCCCCGGCCAACCCGAGCGCGAAGCCGAGCCACTGCAACCGGCTGATCCGCTCCCCCAGCACCGGACCGGCCAGACCGGCGGTGACCAGCGGCTGCAGCCCGACGATCAGCGCCGCCGCCCCGGCGCTGAGGCCGAAATGGATCGCACTGAACACCCCGCCCAGGTAGCCGGCCTGCACCAGCAGCCCGGCCACCGCGATATGCAGCGCCGCACGCGGCGTACGCGGCCACGGCGCTCGCGCAACCAGGCAGACCAGCGACAGCAGCGCCACCACCAGTGCAAAGCGCAGGCTGAGAAAGGTGAGTGGCTCGGCGTAGGGCAAGCCCAGCCGCGCACCGATGAACCCGGTGCTCCAGAGCAGAACGAAGGCGGCTGGAATCATGAACAGCGGCGAAAAAGCGAAAAAGGGGTCCAACAAAAAGGGGCCAGGCTCCTTAACGTGAAAGACTCTGGATCGCAGACGGCATGGCACCTGCGCGTGAGCGAGGGGCCAGGTTCCTTTTCCCGCGCGGGAAGGCGCCCCGGCGCATGCGTGCGTGGGAAAAGGAGCCTGGCCCCTCCTGACCACAGCCCTCCGAAGCAGAAATTTCTTTCATCCTCGGGGGTGCCGCCAACCGGCATGAACGTTTTGCCGCCTTTTGCTGGCAGCCGAGCAAAAAGGGGCCAGGGTCGATTTCCCCAGCCTGTCCCCGAGTCCGGCTCAGGCCCCGCTGGCGGAAATCGACCCTGACCCCTTTTTCGTCCGGTCAATCGCCGACCACGGCGGTCGTGTAGACCGCCTGCACATCGTCCAGCGCCTCGAGCGCGTCGAGCAGTCGCTGCATCTTCTCGCCGTCATCACCGGTCAGCGCGGTCTCGGCCATCGGCTTCATCGTCACCTCGGCGAACTCGGCATGCAGCCTGGCCTCGTCGAGGGCGGCCTTCACTGCAGCGAACCCGGCGGGCGGGCAGATCAGCTCCACGCTGCCATCGTCATGGGCCGCGACATCCTCGGCGCCGGCTTCCAGACCGATCTCCATCACCTTGTCTTCGCTGGTGCCCGGCGCGAACACGAACTGCCCGCAATGCTTGAACTGGAAGGCGACCGAGCCATCAGTGCCCATGTTGCCGCCGTTCTTGGCGAACGCATGGCGCACTTCAGCCACGGTGCGCACCTTGTTGTTGGTCACGCAGTCCACCATCACCGCCGCGCCGCCAATGCCATAGCCCTCGTAGCGGATCTCGTCCAGCGCGTCGCCGGTCAGCATGCCGCTGCCGCGCTTGATCGCGTTCTCGATCGTATCCTTCGGCGTGTTGACATCGCGCGCCTTGCTGATCGCCAGGCGCAGCCGCGGATTGCCATCCGGGTCACCACCGCCGGAGCGCGCCGCCACCGTGATCTCGCGGATCACGCGGGTGAGCGCCTTGCCCTTCTTCGAGTCCGCGATCGCTTTCTTGTGCTTGATGTTGGCCCATTTGCTGTGCCCGGCCATGATGCTCTCCCCGATCTCTCGCGCAGGACCGGGGTCGGTTGATCGCCCGTATCCTGTCCACTGCGCCTGCCCACTGCGCCTGCCCACTGCGCCTGCCCACTGCGGCAGCCGCGGATTCTACCCCCGCGCCGGACGGGCAGCAGGGCAGCAAGCCAGCGGCGACCGGGGCCGCCGGCCCCCTGTGCTACGCTCGTTTTCCACTTCCGCTATCCATCGAGGGGCAAATGGCCGAGCCGCTACCGATCGCCAAAGCCGACAGTGAGATCTTTCTGCTGCCGGCACTCGCCAACCGACACGGCCTGATCGCCGGCGCGACCGGTACCGGCAAGACAGTGACCCTGCAGCGCCTGGCCGAGCAGTTCAGCCTGGCCGGGGTACCGGTATTCATGTCGGACGTGAAGGGCGACCTGTCCGGCATGTCGCAACCGGGTGAATGGAAGCCCAGGCTTAAGGAGCGCGCCGAGCAACTTGGTGTGGCGGCGACCCACGCGTTCAGGGGCTTTCCGACCATGTTCTGGGATGTCTTCGGCGAACAGGGCCATCCGGTGCGCGCCACCGTATCCGAGATGGGGCCAGTGTTGATCGGCCGGATGCTCAATCTCAACGACACCCAGGCCGGCGTGCTCGCACTCACCTTCAAGATCGCCGACGACAACCATCTGCTGCTGCTGGACCTGAAGGACCTGCGCGCGATGCTGCAGCATGTGGGCGACAACGCCCCCCAGTTCAAGACCGAGTACGGCAACATCTCGCCTGCCTCGATCGGCGCCATCCAGCGTGGTCTGCTCGCCATCGGCGAACAGGGCGGCGAGAAGTTCTTCGGCGAGCCGGCTCTTGATCTCGGTGATCTGATGCAGACCGATGCCAAGGGCCATGGCGTGATCAGCATCCTTGCCGCCGACAAGCTGATGAACGCGCCCTTGGTCTACGCGACCTTCCTGCTCTGGCTCTTGTCCGAGCTGTTCGAGCATCTGCCCGAGGTCGGCGATGTCGACAAGCCAAAGCTGGTGTTCTTCTTCGATGAAGCGCATCTGCTGTTCACCGATGCGCCGCGGGCGCTGCTGCAGAAGATCGAACAGGTGGTGCGGCTGATCCGATCGAAGGGCGTGGGCGTCTACTTCGTCACCCAGAACCCGCTCGACATCCCGGACACCGTGCTCGGCCAGCTTGGTAACCGCGTGCAACATGCCCTGCGCGCGTTCACCCCGCGCGACCAGAAGGCAGTGCAGACCGCAGCCACCACGATGCGTCCGAACCCGAAGCTCAAGATCGAGAGCGCGATCACCGAACTCGGTGTGGGCGAGGCGCTGATCTCGCTGCTCGATGCCAAGGGCACACCCTCGATCACCGAGCGCGCCTTCGTGCTGCCGCCCTCTTCGCGTCTGGGGCCGGCCACGCCGGACGAGCGCAGGAAGACCATCGCCGACTCGCCGGTCGCGGGTCACTACGAAAAGTGGGTCGATCGCGAATCAGCGTACGAGCGATTGCGTGGCAAGAGCGGCGTCACGGCCCAGAGCGGCACGGCTGGCACGCCTGCCGCCGCTGGCGAAGCCGCAGATGGCGGCGGCTTCTTCGGCTCACTGGGCGGACTGCTCGGCGGCGGGCAGACGACCGGCCGGCGCGGCAGCAAGGGCGTGGTAGACACGGCGATGACCAGTGTCGCGCGCCAGGTCGGCTCGGAGCTTGGACGGCAACTGGTGCGTGGTGTGCTCGGCTCCCTGCTCGGCGGTGGCAGCCGACGGCGCTGATGCGGGATCAGCCGGGCGACGCGCGCGCTGGCGCGCCTGACCCGGCGCCAGTGACGACGGCCATGCCCCCGAGTGCGCCAGCGGGCAGTGCTTCCCGCGCCTCGTCGCACACCGCGTCCGCTGCTTCCTCGCAATCCACGACCCGCATCGAAGCCCACAGCGCCGCCCGCACCACCGCCCGCACCACGACCCGGCGCTCGCTCGCCATCGGTCTCGCTTGCGCGCTCGGCGGCGCCGTCTGCTTCTCGGCCAAGGCAATCTTCGTCAAGCTGATCTACAGCTACGGCATGGACGTAACCACCACGTTCGCACTGCGCATGATGATCGCGCTGCCGTTCTTCATCGCACTGGGACTGTGGACCGGCACCTCCGGCCTGTCGAACATTGCCCGGCGCGACTGGCTGGGGATGGTCGGCTGCGGAATCCTCGGCTTCTACCTGTCGAGCTATTTCGACTTCATCGGCCTGTCCTACATTCCAGCGAGTCTGGAACGGCTGATCCTGTTCCTCTACCCGACCTTCGTCGTGCTGCTGTCCTGGCTGGTGTTCCGCACCCGGCTCACCGGGGTGCAGGGCATCTCGCTCGCTCTGTCCTACTCCGGTGTGCTGCTGGTGGTCTGGCAGAGCCTGCATGTGGTCGGCGACGGCAGCGCACTGGCCATCGGTGTCGCCTTCACCCTGGCCAGCGCCTTCACCTATGCCTGCTATGTGGTGGTCAGTGCCAGCATCATCCCGCGGGTGGGTTCGATGCGCTTCACCAGTTATGCCTCATCGGTCGCCTGCGGCTTCAGCATCGCGCATTTCCTCATCGCCCGCGACGTAGAGGCACTGATCGCACCACCGATCGTGTACCTGTATGCGTTCGGCATGAGCACCCTGTCGACCGTGCTACCGGTGCTGCTGGTGGCCGAGGCGTTGCGCCGGCTCGGTGCAAACCAGGTGGCGATCGTCAGCTCGATCGGGCCGATCGCCACGCTGGCGATGGCGGCTGCGATCCTGGGTGAGACCATCTCGCTGCTGCAGATGGTCGGGGCGGGGCTGGTGATTGGCGGGGTGCTGCTGGTCAGCCTGCGCGCCCCGCGTGCCGCAGGCTGAGGAAGGCGGGGACAGACCCTCAGGGTCTGTCCCCAAGGGTCTCACCAGTGGAGCGAAAAAGGGGACACACCACGAACTCGACTTCGAACGATTCGCCATAGACCTCCACAATTTCGCCACGCCCTCGAGTCTTTCGGCAGCTTTCTTCGCCCGCCCTCGGTCCGGTCGATCTGCCGCGGCGCACCGCGTATATCATACGCACCAGGCTTGACGGACAGCCCTCATGTACATACAACGTCCATGCTCATCCCCGGACGACAGGACTTCAATCAGGGCGGCCTTTAAACGAATCGTTGTGCAGGCAACCAAGCAGGACAAGAAGGCTTTCGTTGCGAAGGCGAAGAAGCTCGGCCTGCCGCTGTCTGAACTGATGCGGCGTGGTGCGTTTGCCTATCAGTCGAGCGAGACCGACGCTGAACTGGCGTCATTGGCTGACGCAGCAAAGGCTGCGGCGGACAATGCGGGCGCCGCGATCGATAACGCGCTTGCTTTCATTGCCGCCAGCAATAAGCGCATTGCCCGGATGGAAGCATTGGCGGCAATGCCGGGCGTACGGAAACGTTTCTGATGGGAGTCACGGACAAAGTCTGGGGTGCCTTGACGTCGGTGATCAAACTCGAAGACAAGGTGAACCGACAGGCTGAAGCGATGATGGCCAGCAACAGAAGATCGAAGACCTGACCGGCCGCGTCATTCGACTGGAGGCGCAGTGGGAGATGCTAACGGGCGCTGCAATGATCAAAAGACTCAAGGTCGAGTGACCGAGCGCCCACCAGACTGCTGATCGGGATGCTGATGGGCGATGTTGATGGCGACTGACCCCTTTTTGAAATGGGGTCTGTCCCGGGTCTGTTCCCTTTCTGCCGTGTTGAAAGCTGCCGGTAGCGGCGTACATGTCGTTCGTGCCTGGCGCGAGTACAGGCAGATGACGCTTGATCATGCCCTGGACCGAGGACGCCGCGCGCGTCTACGGCGACCTGCGTGCACGAGGCGAGTCCAGCGGAATCCGTCTGGCGCCACTGGACATGATGATCGCGGCGCATGCGCTTTCAGTGGACGCTGTTCTGGTAACTGCCGATCGCGCGTTCAGCCGATTACCGGTTGGCATGACGCTCGAGAATTGGACGGACGCCCGATCGTCTGCCCCTACCTGGCCTCGGCAAACGCCTTCTCGATGAACTCGAACATCCGACGGGTCGAATCCTGAGCCAGCGCGCCCCTGGGGACAGACCCTCAGGGTCTGTCCCCGATCAGGCTTCGCTCAAGCCTGGATGGACTGCCGCCGCCGCCGCCCCAGCCACCCGAACAGGCCCAGCCCACCGAGCATCAGCCAGGCGCTCGGGGGCAGCGGGATCACCGTCGTGCCACCGGGCTGCACCACCGTGCCCGAGAGCACCAGCGTGGCGTTGGTCGGCAGATCGAGGCCCACCCCGTTGAACGAGAACGCATTCAGGCTCACCGTCTGACTGAAGAAGCCCAGCGGCGCGGTGCCCAGCAGGTCCACGAACAGATCAGCCGTGCTCTGCTGAGCATCCAGCCCCGGGTTGGCGGTGCCTGGGCCGAACGGGTTGAAGCCCGAGAAGCTCAGGAACGAGGTGTCTGCCGCCCCGCCGAAGGTGCCCTTCAGGGTGTCCGACGGTGCCCCACCCGGGGCGCGGTTCCACGCCGCCAGCCGCGCGGTCAGGATGCCGCCCTGGTTCACGCTGCCAAAGTCGAGCCGGAACGTGTTGCCCGCACTCTCGCTGAAGCTGCCCGCCCCACTGCTCTGGCGGAACGCCGCCTGCGCGAGGTTGTTCACCTGCCCGGTCAATGCCACTGTCGCGCTGCCGGTCACATCGGTCAGGTCCGGGTTCTGGCTGCGCGTGGCGACCGTGGCGTTGCCGCTGAAGTTGCCGGCCGTGACGGTGTTCAGACCCACCGTCATCGCGGTGGTGTTGGCCACAGCCCCGGCGATCAGGCCACTGGCGCTGCCGCCGTTGTTGCTGAACACCCCGCTGGTCGAGCCGATGCTTACCGCCAGCGTGTCGTTAAGGGCTGTCACCGCCGCCGTGTTGGCCGCCGACACCCCGCGCGCGGTGACCACATCGCCCACCCGCACGATGCCGAAGGTCACGTTCGGGGCGATGGTCGCCACCGCTGGCGTGTACACCCGGCCGGTCAGCCCGACGCTGGCGCTGGCCGTGCTTGCTGCCACATCAGGCGCGCCGGTGGTACCCGCACCGGTCGAGATGAAGTTCAGCCCCTGATTGCCGTTAGTGATGCCCGCGGTGGCGGTGGAGGCCAACGCGACCGTGAT
>JBBRCD010000151.1:0-9640 GCA_038205245.1 Burkholderiales bacterium | reverse complement strand
TGCTGCTCGCGCGGCAGCCCCGCCGGCCGGTAGTAGTGTTCCAGCTCGGTGAACCCTGCTGCGGTCAGATAGCCGCGCCAGGCATGGAGGGCGTGATACGCGCCAAAGCGCGCGCCCTGCCAGCCTTCTTCCCCGTCACCTCGAGGGTTGGAGCTGAACAGGACACCCCGGGGCCTGAGCGTTGCATGCAGGGCGCGCAGAACCTGCGGCAGCTCGCTGCCTGGCAGATGAAAGAGCACGGCGTTGGCGAACACGCCATCGAAGGCGGCAGCCGGCAGATCCAGTGCCAGCAGGTTCTGCTCCCATACCGCGCAGCCGCTATGCGTGCGCGCCAGGCCCGCCGCCTCCGGTGCGCCCTCGAGACCGGTCGCCGTGTGGCCGAGTTCGGAGAACGTCCTGAGGTCTCGTCCCGGCCCGCAACCCAGGTCGAGGATGCTAAACGGCGCGAGCCCCTCGATATGTTTCAACAGCGTCTCGATGTTCTGGCTTACATCGTGATCGCGCGTGCCCTGCCAGTATTCTTCCGCCCGCTCGTTGTAGTGGCCGATGGTCGAGGCGGTGATCTGATCGAGTTCTGCGGGGGAGAAGGGCATCAGGGGATATTGCCTCAACGGCGTACGGGTTGGAACAGCGGGGCTGGCGCGACTGGACGGCTGCGATGCAAGTCGTTGTAGCTCCCTCTCATGCCCCTGATGGAGAAACTCGAGCATGACGACTGGCGCATATCGTACGGTCGAGCCGCGACGGGTCACGGATTCACTACGTCGGCAATCAGACAATGCTGATTTGATCTTTGAAAGGTTATCGACAGCGGTCCTGGTTGCGATGCCGAGGAGGTGTTTGACGACCTGGAACGCAGGTACATGGCCACGGGCGCCGGTCGTACTGCCTGATGCGACTGGGGTTTGACCCGGGCTGTCTGTCTGCGGGTTGCCCCTCACCTGCTTGCGCTATCATCAGGCCGCCGCTCCGCGCCACGTACGAACACGTGCTTCCCCAATGCAGGGCACGCGCGGAACGATTCCCATCCCCTGGAGGTTGTGATGAATGCTCCCTTGATGTCCGTTGCCGGCGCGCGTCCGGCGTTGAGCGTGCCGAAGATGACTGTTCAAGCGCTCGCCCTGGCCGCCCTTGGCGCCGCTGGGGTATTGCTCGTCCCGCCGGTCGTGGCCCAGACCTACCCCTCCAAACCGGTGCGCATGATCATTCCGTTCGCGCCCGGCGGCGGCAGTGACTTCATCGGCCGCATCGCGGCCCAGCAGCTGACCGAGTCGCTCGGCCAGGCAGTGATCGTCGAGAACCGGGGCGGCGCCGGCGGTTCGCTTGGGGTCGAGATCGGAATGAAGGCGCCGGCCGACGGCTACACGCTGACGCTGATCGCGGCGAGCTATCCGGTCAACCCCAGCCTGTACAAGCTCAACTTCGATCCGGTGAAGGACATCCAGCCGGTGATCCAGATGTCGCAGGGGCCGTTCCTGGTGGCGGTGCATCCGTCGCTGCCGGTGAAGAGTACCAAGGACCTGATCGCGCTGGCGAAGAAGACGCCCGGGGGCCTGAACTTCGCCACCAGCGGGCTGGGCAGCATCACGCACCTGGCCACCGAGCACTTCAACAGCATGGCTGGCATCAAGATGATGCATATCCCGTACAAGGGCACCGGCCCGGCGCTGACCGACACCATCGCCGGACACACCACGGTGATCTTCGGCAGCATCGCCTCGACGCTCCCGTTCGTGCGCGCCGGCAAGCTGCGTGGCATCGCGGTGACCACGGCCAAGCGAATTCCGGCCGAGCCGAACATCCCGTCGATCGCCGAAACCGTGCCCGGCTATGACGTGATGAACTGGCATGGCGTGCTCGTGCCGCGCGGCACGCCACGTCCGATCGTGGACCGGATCAACGGGGATCTGTCCAAGGCGCTGAAGAACAAGGAGATGGTCGAGCGCCTGCAGGCCGACGGGGTGGCACCGGCCGGTGGCACGCCCGAGGAGTTCGGAGCGCGCATCGCGCGTGAGATCGAGCTGTGGCGCAAGATCGTGGCGGCGGCCGGGGTGAAGGCGGAGTGACCCTGTAACCTTGGGGCCAGACCCTCGGGGTCTGTCCCCTTCCGCGCCGGACCCCGACCCCGGGGACAGGCCCTGAGGGTCCGTCCCCACGCTTCACTTCCGCGCCGGACCCCGACCCCGGGGACAGACCCTGAGGGTCCGTCCCCATGCTTCACTTCCGCGCCGGACCCCGACCCCGGGGACAGACCCTGAGGGTCCGTCCCCACGCTTCACTTCCGCGCCGGACCCCCACCCCGGGGACAGACCCCGAGGGTCCGTCGCCAGCTTCCCCGGCTTCAGGCGCGGGCGAGCGCCGGTAACGAGGTCGTGCGCACCTTCGCGCCGCCGATGAACGCGAAGTCGACCTCTGGAGCGCGCCCGCTCACGATGTCGGCCAGCGCCGCGCCGGAGCCGCAGGCATGGGTCCAGCCGAGCGTGCCATGACCGGTGTTCAGATACAGGTTGCCGATCGCACTGCGGCCGATCAGCGGCACGTTCGACGGTGTGGCGGGGCGAAGCCCGGTCCAGTAGCGCACCTGTGAACGGTCACCCGCCTCGGGGAACAGCGAGAACAGCCGGTCGACGATCGCGCGGCAGCGAACTTCATTGAGGTCGGTGTTGTAGCCGTTCAACTCCGCGGTGCCAGCGCAGCGCAACCGGTCACCCAGGCGCGAGAACACGATCTTGTACTCGTCATCGGTCAGGCTGACCTGCGGTGCCGTGTGCTGCGGGCCGACCGGCAGCGTGATCGAGTAACCCTTGGCCGGGTACACCGGCGCACGAATGCCGACCGCCTTCAACAGCAGCGGGCTGTAGCTGCCCAGCGCCATCACATAGGCATCGGCAGTCACTGTCGCCGGTATGCCGTCGGCATCGACCACCCGCACTGATTCGATCCGGTCGTCAGCCCGGGTCAGGCCGAGAATGCGTGTGCCGGTGAGAAAGCGCACACCGCGCGCAGCCGCGAGCTTCGCCAGTTCGATGCTGAACTTGTGCGCGTCGCCCGACTCGTCGCTGGCGGTGAAACTGCCGCCGACCAGCCGGCTGCGTGCGCTGGCCAGTGCCGGCTCGATACGCACGCAGCCATCTGCGTCGATCATGTCGATCTCGCAGCCATGATCGCGCATCACCTGCGCGGGCTCGACCGCAGCGTCGAACTCGCGTTGATCGGTATAGAAATGCAGGATGCCGCGCTGCAGGTGGTCATAGGCGATATCAGTCTCGGCCCTCAGCGCCTGCAGGGTGGCCCGGCTATACAGGCCGAGGCGTACGATCTGGGTAATGTTGTGCCGGGTGCGTGCTGGCAGGCACTCGAGCATGAACTGCGCACACCAGCGCCACTGCGCCGGGTCGACGCGCGGGCGAAACAGCAGGGGCGCGTCGTCTCGGGCGAGCCATTTGAGCACCTTCAGCGGCGCCGACGGGTTGGCCCAGGGCTCGGCATGGCTGACCGATATCTGCCCGCCGTTGGCGAAACTGGTTTCGTTGCCCGCGACCGGCTGGCGGTCGATCACGGTCACTTCATGACCGGCCTTGGACAGAAACCACGCAGCACTGGTGCCGATCACGCCGGCACCCAACACGATGACTTTCATCGCTATCTCCAGGGTTGTGCAGACAGAGAGGCAGCATCGATGAACCCGACGCCGCCCAACTGTCCGTTTACCTGAGAGATTGCGCATGACGGACGTTCGATCGTCCGCGGCCGCGTTGCCCCTTCGGTGGGTCCCATTCCGCGGCGCATGGCATTTTTGCCACCCGCAACGGCTGAACCGCTCTCCAGTCTGCCAAACCGCATCCAGTACTTTGGCCTGAGCGATCCCGGGCGGGTTGCGCCTTCGGCGGCAGGTTCCGTTTCGTCTTTCCCCCGGAACCCGCACTCTCCTGAATACCCGGCGATTCTACGGACAACTCAGCGGCCCGGTCAACTGCGGATGGCACTGTCGGATGGCACGCCGTGACTTTGACAGCGTGAAGTTCACAGCCCGTGCACGCGTCACTTCACGCCATCCCGATCGGCTCGGCCAGCGGACTGCGAACCTCGCCCGGACGATCGCGCATCATCTGCTCGAGTTCATCGCGCAGCCCCTTGTATGCCGGGTCGTCGAAGCGGTTCAACATCTCCTGGGGATCATTCTTCAGGTCGTACAGTTCGCCCGCGCCTGAGTCGAGTTCGAACGTGCACTTGGCATCCCGGGTGCGCACCGTGCGCAGCTTCAACGCCTGTCCGCAGCGCGATGCATGCACATGCCATTCGCTGTAGGCCACCGGCCGCTCCTGCGGCCTGCCCTGCAGCAGCGGCAGCAGGCTGCGGCTCTGTGCGCCCTCGGCAAGGCGTCCTCCCCCGACGTCGCAGAAGGTGGCGGCGAGGTCGACCGTGGACACTGGCGCATCGACCACCTGACCCGGCAGCACACCTGGCCCGCGCGCGATCATGCCGATGCGCAACAGGTCTTCATACGGTATCGGGTGTTTCAGATACAGGCCGTGGTTGCCAAGCAGGTCGCCATGGTCGGTGCTGTAGATGACCAGCGTGTCCTGATCGAGTCCTTGCGCTTGCAGCGACTCGAGCATGCGGCCGACATTGTGATCGATCAGCGAGATCATCGCGTAATAGTTGGCGGTCATCTCGGCCAACTGTGCATCGCTCTGGTCGGGGCAGCGTGAGCCTTCGGTGCGGAACTTGAGCATCACCGGGTCGCTGAGATCGGGTTTGCCTTCGAGCACCGCGCGGTGCCACCAGGGACGGCGATCCAGATCCTTGATGCGATGCTCGGGCAGCGTGAGCGCGCGCGGATCGTACAGACCTGACCAGGGCGCCGGCGCATCGAACGGGTGATGGGGGTCGGGGAACGAGGCCCAGACACAGAACGGCTGGCTGCGATCACGCTGGGCGATCCATTCGATCGTGCGATCGGCCGTCCAGGTCGAGCTGTGCCAGGCCAGCGGCAGGCCGGAGCTCCAGGTCTGGGCAGCGCCGGTGCCGGCGCGGGTTTCGCTCGCCCACAGGGTGGCGGCTTCCTCGTCACGTCCCCGGGTACGCAACCAGCGCTCGTAGTGGCCGACGATCGGCCGCTGCGGCGGGCGGTTGCGATGCATATGACCGAGCACCATCAGTTCGACATGCTGGAAACCCATGTACGGCCCGCCCCAGCCTTGATCGTAGAGCGCACCGTTGAAGCGATCCTCGGGTGTGCCAGTGGGCTCGAAGGTCGCTTTGGTGGCGAAGTGTGCCTTGCCGATGAAGGCGGTCGCGTAGCCGGCGCGGGCCAGCGCGCCGGCAAAGCCTTGCTCGCCGATCTTCGGGTCCAGATCGACGCCGTTGTCCCATGCGCCGTGGGTGAGCGGCAGCATGCCGGTGAGCATCGACGAACGCGAGGGCTGGCAGACCAGGTTCGGCGTGATGGCGGAGGAGAAGCGGGTGCCTTCGCGCGCCAGGCGGTCGAGATGCGGGGTGAGCACCTGCGGGTTCTCGAATCCGTAGCAGTCGGCGCGTTGCTGGTCGGAGGTGATGAACAGGATGTTCGGTCGGTTCATGGCGAGGGCTTTCGCGCGGTCGGAAGAAGCATCGGCTTCGGGCTTGCTGTGGCGTGGCGGGTAGTGGCGTGTTCTGCCGCGGCAGCGGCAGGCGACTACTTGACTGGTGCTAGCACGCTGTAGATGTCGCGGAACTGGCGCGCCTGCTCAGCAACGTAGCGCTGCGCGGCCTCACCGATGAGGAAGTTGCCGGTCCAGAAGTTGCGCTCCAGATCGCGTTGCCATTCCTCGGTCTTGACCACCGAGGCAAGCGCCTCTTCCCAGAATGCAATCTGTTCGCGTGGCATCGGCTTGGGGCCGATCACGCTGCGCCAGTTGGTGTAGACGCCGTCGATGCCCTGTTCACGCAGGGTGGGCACGTTGGCCATGCTGCCGCTCAATCGCTGGGCCGAGGTGACCGCGATCAGGCGGATGCGACCGGATTGCACATGGGCAGGAAAGTTGGCGACCGTGCCTACCACCAGATCGAGGTCACCGCCGAGCACGGCGACGATCGCCTCACCGGCGGCCTTGTACACGATGAAGCGCGCGTTCTTCACGTCCACGCCGCCAGCGCGCAGCGCGACCACGCCGCCGGTATGCGCGCCACTGCCAAGCGAGGGCGCCACGCCGATGGACAGCGCCCCCGGGTCCTTGCGCAACCGGTCGATCACTTCGCGCATCGAGCGGATCGGCGAGTCGGCGCGCACCCCGATCGCCATGTAGTCATCGAACAGCACGGCGAGGGTGGTCACATCGGTGTAGTCGATCGGATGCAGGCCGGTGACCGGGTTGGACACCAGGTTCGGCCCGCCCATGGCGATCACCGGCACCGACTTGGAACGCTCGATCATCTGCGCCCAGGCCAGTCCCTGTCCCGCGCCCGGCCGGTTGACCACCACCGTCTGCGTGCCCACCAGCTTGCGTTCATCGAGCGCGCGCTGGATCAGGCGCGCGGTCAGATCGATGCTGCCGCCCGGGGCGGCCCCGACCATGATCTCCACTGGTCGTGGCGGCTTCCAGGCTGGCGAGGTCGTCTGGGCAAGCGCGTTGCCGACAGCAAGTGCCAATGCCAGTGCCACCATCAGCCCGATCGGTCGGGCGCAGCCGTGTCGTCGCATCGCTTCGGTCTCCTCGCATCGGGCAGCCGGGGCGTCTTTTCCAATGCACCCCGTACGCATCGAGCGTAGCAGAGCGGTGTTGCCGCGAACAGTAAAAGGGGCCAGGGTCTATTTCCCCCAGCCTGGCCGCAGCCTCGCGTTGGAATGTGCTGCGTAAATCGACCCCTTTTCGCTCGTCGCCAACAAAGCGAGGACGGGGCCAGGTTCCTTTAGCCTCGCCCGGGCGGCGACGAGTGCACGCAGGTGCCGGCAAGACAGTCATGCCGCTTGGCGGCACCCCCGAGGATGAAAGAAATCTGTGCTCCGGAGGGCTGTGGTCAGGAGGGGCCAGGCTCCTTTTCCGGTCAGGAGGGGCCAGGCTCCTTTTCCCACGCACGCATGCGCCAGGGCGCCTTCCCGCGCGGGAAAAGGAACCTGGCCCCTCGCGCACGCGCAGGTGCCATGCCGCCTTCGATCCAGATTCTTTCACGTTAAGGAGCCTGGCCCCTTTTTGCTCACGCAGGTGCCGGCAAAACAGTCATGCCGAGTGGCGGCACCGCCGATGATGACAGATATCTGTGCTCCGGAGGGCTGTGGTCAGGAGGGGCCAGGCTCCTTTTCCCACGCACGCATGCGCCAGGGCGCCTTCCCGCGCTGGAAAAGGAACCTGGCCCCTCGCGCACGCGCAGGTGCCATGCCGCCTTCGATCCAGATTCTTTCACGTTGAGGAGCCTGGCCCCTTTTTGCTGGACAAAGCCGTCTCCGATCGGAACCCGATACGGTTGAATTCAAGACAGTTGCTGGCCCCTGTTCCGATGCACTCCAGGCGCGGTGAGGTTGGCAGAGCGGTGTTGCCGCGACTAGCGCCCGGTGCCGGCCTGCAGGCGCCCGTGTCGGATCGACAGCCACAGACAGATGAGGCCGCATACCCCAGCCAGCGCGAGCGAGCCGAACATCAGCGGATAGCTCTGGGTGAGCTGATAGCCGATGGCAAACAGCGCCGGCCCCACCAGGACGCCAGCATAGGTCAGAGAAGAGGTGCCAGCGGTGGTGATTGCGATCTGTGTTGGCGGCGAGATGCGGGTGGCCTCGGCGTGATACAGGCCGTTCCAGCCGAACGAGGTGAGTCCGAGCAGCGTCACGATCGCAGCGACCAGCGACGGCGGCCAGTGTGCGTCCAGCCAGAACAGCGCGCTGCAGGTGAGGATCGTGCACAGGGTGAGCGCGATCAACACCGGCGGTCCGCTGCTGCGATCGGCAACCAGTCCCCACAGCGGCCGGCCGAGGGCGCCTGCGGCCTGATAAAGCGCGAGCAGGGCGCCGGCCTCGATCAGCGAATAGCCGGCGACCAGATACAGATACGACACGAGGAAGGTCAGTACGCAGCGCTGGATGAACGCGAACCAGAACCCGGACAGCGCCAGCCAGCGAAGCGCCGGGAGGGCCCAGACGACACCGAGTCCGCCGCTTCGGGTGCCGAACAGGTTCGCGCTGGCATTTCGTTCTGTGTCCCAGACCGGGTGTGCCCACTGCATCAACAGCACGGTCATCACGGCCATTGCGATCGCCGGCAGCACCGACCATTGCCAGCCGAAGTTGACCGCGATCGCCGGCGCAGTCAGTCCGACCAGTACACCGCCCAGCGGCACGCCGGTCTGCTTGATCGAGAAGATCAGGTTGCGGTGGCGCGGTGGGGTGAAGCGCACGATGACCTGTGCCGCGCCCGGGTTGATCAGGCCGAGTGCGCTACCACACAACACAGTGGCGACAATCAGCGTTGCGATATCAGGTACGGCGGCCAGCAGCATGCCGAGCACACAGAGCAGCGCAGCCGTCTGCGCGGTGCGCGCCGGTCCCAGTCGCGCCACCATGCCGCCACCGAAGGTCGCGCTGATCACCGCGCAGCCGAACAGCAGGCTCACCTGATAGCCGATCCACGACGGGTCGATGCCCAGCGCTTGCGCGAGCTTGGGCGCGATCGCCGGCAGCGTCACATTGGCGCAGGCGGTGACCGATTGCGCCAGCGTGATCAAGGTCACCACCAGCCAGGGCTGGCTGCGCCAGTCGCTGCCGCTGGCAGGGGACGGTGCTGCAGACGAAGGGGCTACGGCAATGGCGGGACTCCGAGCGATCGGTATCGGTGAGCGCAGACGCCATGAGCATCGCATGAATGAAAGACCGGCGCTGGCAGTGAGCACGCACGCTCAAGTTCGCGTGGCGGAAGTCGATATCCCTCCGTGCACCCGGGATACTGCCTGTCTTGCGCCCATTCCACAGAATCCAAGGACACAGGTCATGGCTCGTACGTGGTCACTGAAGTTGCAGTTCGCAGTCATCGTTTCGATCATCGCCATCGGAGTACTGGCATTCGGCGGCATATCCGCGCTGACCATGGAACAGCTGAAGGTCAACGGGCCGCTGTACGGCAAGGTGGTGCTGGCCAAGGATCTGATCGCCGATGTGCTGCCACCGCCGGCGTACATCGTGGAGGCGAACCTGGTCGCCCACCAGCTCGCAGGTGCGTCCGATGCCACCGCCCGGAATGCGCTGATCGCGCGTCTGCGCGATCTGGACAAGGAGTTCAACGGTCGGATCGAGTTCTGGCGCACGCAGGACATCGCGTCCGCCACCCGGCAGGCATTGATCGAGCGGGCCGCCCCGGCGGCACAGCGGTTCTTCGATACCGCCTACGGTCGGCTGCTGCCGGCCCTGACTGCAGGCAACGCCGCCGCCATCAATGCTGCGCTCGTGGAACTGCAAACGCCTTATGCCGAGCACCGCAGGGCGATCGACGAGGTGGTGGCCAACGCTTCTGCGTTGGGCCAGGCGCTCGAGCGGGAAGCCGCCGGGACGATCCGTTTCTCCCGGGCGCTGATGTGGGGCTCGTTGCTGCTGACCATTCTCGTTTGTGCCGGTGCAACGATGCTGGTCACGCATCGGCTGCTGTATCAGCTCGGTGGAGAGCTCGGGCAGGCGGTC
>JBBRCD010000150.1:0-9707 GCA_038205245.1 Burkholderiales bacterium | reverse complement strand
CTTCTTCGCCCACCCGGCGATCGCCGTGCCGCTGGCGTTCCGGAGTCGCTTCATCGACGCGACGATGGCGTTTGCCGCTGACCGCGATGCTCTGAAACAGCGCGCACGTCTGCTCGAGCCGGTGTTCCGGATAAAGTGGTGCTGCATCATGCTCAACGAGTTCCTTCCCGACGCCGCGACCCGGCGTCGTTTTGCTGATCCCGGCGCCGACAGCGAAGCACGCAAGCTCGCCCAGATCGAAAAGGCGCAACGACATCTGGCTTCACTTGGAGAGCACTGACCGAATGGCCTACATCGACTTCCTGTCTGCGTTGCACAAGAGCACTGCCAGGGACTACCTCGCACGGGTCAACGACCCCGATTTCCCGAAAGCCAGGGCGGCGGAACTCGCCAAGAAGTTCGACTTCGACTACTGGGATGGCGACCGCCGGATCAACTACGGCGGCTACAAGTACATGGAAGGCCGCTGGGAGAAGGTGGCGCGCCCGATGATCGAACATTACGGCCTCAAACCCGGCGACAAGGTGCTCGACGTGGGCTGCGGCAAGGGCTTTCTGCTCCATGACTTCATCAAGGTGCTGCCCGGCATCGAGGTGACCGGCATCGATGTTTCCAGCTATGCGATCGTTAACTCGAAGGAAGAAGTGCGCGATCGTCTGCAGGTCGGCAATGCCACGTCCCTGCCCTGGCCGGACAAGCACTTCGACCTGGTGATCTCGCTCAACACGCTGCACAACCTGCACACCTACGACCTGGACCCGGCGCTGCGCGAGATGGAGCGCGTGGGAAAACAGAAGTACCTGTGCGTCGAGAGTTACCGCAACGAGGTCGAGAAGGCGAACCTGCTGTACTGGCAGGTGACCTGCGAGGCCTTCAATACGCCAGAGGAGTGGGATTGGTGGTTCCGGCAGACCGGCTACACTGGGGACCACTCGTTCATCTTTTTCGAGTAGGGTTGCTATGACACTCCCCCGGGTTATGAAGGCCGCGATACTCATCGAACAGCGCAAGCCGTTGCGGATCGAGGAGATTGAACTCCCTGCGGCCCTGGACATCGGCCAGGTCTTGGTCAAGGTGCACTACAGCGGAATTTGCGGCTCGCAGTTGGGTGAAATCGACGGCGCGAAGGGCGAGGACAGGTTCCTGCCGCACCTGCTCGGACACGAAGGCTCGGGCACGGTCGTCGCAGTCGGCCCGGGCGTGCGGCAGGTCAAGGTAGCGGACAAGGTCGTCCTGCACTGGCGCAAGGGTCCCGGCATCGAAGCGACGCCGGCGAAGTACCGGTGGGACGGCAGGGTGGTGAACGCGGGCTGGGTGACCACCTTCAACGACCATGCGATCGTGTCCGAGAACCGGTTGACGGCGATCCCGCCAGACAGCGACATGGAAGTCGCCGCACTGTTCGGCTGCGCAGTGACGACCGGCTTCGGCGTCGTGGTCAACAACGCGAAGGTGAAGATCGGGGAGTCGGTCGTGGTGTTCGGCGCTGGCGGCGTGGGTCTGAACATCGTGCAGGCGGCAGCCATGGCCGGGGGTTATCCGGTGATCGCGGTGGACCTGTTCGACAACCGGCTCGAACTCGCACGCACCATGGGCGCGACGCATCTGGTCAACTCGCGTACCAGCGACGCCACTGCCGCGATCCGCGACATCGTCGGCGCAGCGGGTGCGGACGTATTCGTCGACAATACCGGGCAACCGGCGATCATCCAGTCCGGCTACGCGCTGACCGGACCGCAGGGCCGGGTGATCCTGGTCGGCGTGCCGCGCAAGGGCAGCGACACCACCCTCTACACACTGCCGCTGCACTTCGGCAAGGTGCTGACCGGTTCGCACGGTGGCGAGGCCGATCCGGCAGTCGACATACCGCGCTACCAGAGACTGTTCCACCAGGGGCGAATACAGCTCAGACCACTCCTTACCGAACGCTGGCCGCTGGAGCGCATCGACGAGGCCATGGCGCGCATGCGCGACGGCTCGCTCGCGGGGCGTTGCCTGATAGACATGACCGGGGGCCACTGACAGATGGCCACCCATGGCCATTGCCTGTCCTGCGGCGGGGAGGTGGGGCTGTTGGTCGACTTCGGCCTGCAGCCGCCCAGCAACCGCTTCGAGCACGCCGCTTCGATCCAGCCGGATCGGCACCGCCTACGGTTGGGCCAGTGCCGCTCCTGCGCATTACTGCAACTGGTCGACCCGATGCCGTTCACAATGGCAAAGTCGCGCTTCGAATGGCTGACCTACAACGAACCCGAGGGACACCTCGACCGCCTGGTCGAACGATTGCGTGCCCTGCCCGGCATCGCCCCGGGTTCACGCATTGCCGGCCTCACCTACAAGGATGACACGACGCTGGCAAGGTTCAACCGGCTCGGTTTCGCGGATACGTACCGCTACGACCCTGCGGACGACTTCGGCCTCGACGACCCGTGTGCGGGACTGGAATCGATCCAGGCTGCGGTCGATGCCGCGAGCGCGGGCCGGCTGGCCGCCCGGCACGGCCTCGCTGACCTGCTGCTCGTGCGGCACGTGATCGAACATGCGCACGATCCGCGCGAATTCCTGGCAGCGGTGTCTTCGCTGGTAAAGCCCGGGGGCTACCTCCTGTTCGAGATGCCCGACTGCGGCAAGTTCATCCGTGCCTGTGACTACCCGTTCGTGTGGGAGGAACACATAGCCTATTTCTCGGCCACGACACTGGCGGCGCTGATCTGCGGTGCCGGACTCGAACAGGTGGATACCGTGATCGACCCGTATCCGCTCGAGGATTCTTTGATCGCGATCGTGCGGCGCGCGCCGGCCGGAAAAAGCACTGCCGGCGTCGCCGACCGCGACGCGCTGCTGGCTGACGGCCTCGCCTTCGCGCAGAACCTCGACGGAGTGCGCCGCAGCGTGCGCACCACGCTGGAATCGTGGAAGGCTGCAGGGCACCGTACAGCGATTTTCGGCGCCGGCCATATCGCGGCGAAGTTCGTGAACTTCCACGGGGTCGCCGACCTGCTCGAATGCACGATCGACGATAAGCCGGAGAAACAGCAAGTACTGATGCCTGGCTCGCGGTTGCCGATCGTCGGTTCAGCGCGCCTCGCCTCACCCGGCATCGACCGCTGCCTGCTGTCGCTGAGCCCGGAGAGCGAGCAGAAAGTGCTCGCGAAGAACGGTGACTTCATAGATCGCGGCGGAAGATTCGCTTCGATCTTCGCACTGAGCCCGATGACGATGCGCAACCCGGAGACCCGATGAAGCTGCGCAAGATGAACGACGAGGTATTCGTCGCCGATGAGCCGATCGTGGAAGTGGGGGACGAGGATGTCCAATTCCTGAAACGGCAGGCGCTGGCGAGCCCGCGGCGGCGCGCACGCATCTGCGCGCACCCGTCTGGCGAAGATACGCTGCACGAGATGATCATCGCGATCTCCGCCGACAGCTACATCCACCCGCATCGGCACTTCGGCAAGTCCGAATCGTTTCATGTCATCGAGGGCAGCGTCGATGTGGCGATCTTCGAGGACGACGGCGCGCTGGCGCGAGTGGTCGCGCTCGGCGTCCCAGGTTCGGGCCGGCAGTTCTTCTACCGGCTTTCAGACCGGCTGTTCCACACGCTGCGCATCCGGACCCCGGTGCTCGTAATACACGAAGTCACCAACGGACCGTTCGATCCTGCGGCTACCGAACTGGCGCCATTCGCCCCCCCGGAGAGCGCGAGCGAAAGAGCGAAGGCGTACATGAACGAAGTGGCTGTACTCATCGATCGCTTCGTCGCGGGGGAACGCACATGAGCGGCGGCGGATACCTGGTGGTTGGCGGCGACAGTCTGGTTGGGGGTGGACTCGTAAGAGCTCTTTCGCGACGGGCATTGCCGGTGCTGTCGAGTACCAGGCGCGCAGGGCAGGCCGGCGACGGCCGGGTACACCTGGACTTCGAGGGGGACACGCCTTTCCGCATGCCGAAGGGGTACGACTACGCCTTCGTCGTCGCCGCCGCCACCAACTATGACCGCTGCGAGAAAGACCCACTGGCGCACCGGATCAACGTCGAGCTGATCCCGCAGCTGGTCGCATCGCTGCTCGACCAGGGCACCTTCGTCACCTTCATATCGACCAACTCGGTGTTCGGTGGCGAGCGCCCCTGGCCGGGCGAGGACGACCCTCACGCGCCGGGCATCGCCTACGCGAAGCAGAAGCACATGGCCGAACAGGCGATCAATGACGCCGCGCGTGCAGCCGGGGCGTCGGAACGGCTGAACATCGTGCGGCTGACCAAGATCCTCGATCGCGACACATCGCCCCTGCCCGCCTGGCTCAAGGCCTGGCAGGAGGGCAACGTCGTGGCGCCGTTCGCAGACCTGATCTTCGCCCCGATCTCCGTGGCCTTCGCAGGCGAGGCACTGGCCACGATCGGGGCTCTGCGCCTCCCCGGCAACCTGCACCTGTCGGGCGCGCGTAACGTGAGCTATGTCGATCTCGCGCATGCGCTGGCGCAGCACCATGGCTTCGCCGAAACACTGATTAGACCGACCACCGCGACCGCGGCCGGCGTGCAAATCGCCTTCAAGCCCACCTACAGCGGGCTGGGCATGGCGCGCACCACCGCGCTGACCGGCCTGCACCCACAGCCGCTGACCGACGTCATCGACTGTGTGTTCGGTACGCACCGATAAGCCTGGAGACACCGATGACCGTGACCACCTACCACCGTGACACCTGCCGGCTCTGCGACTCTCCGAACGTCGAGCGGGTTGTCAGCCTCGCGCCGATCCCGCTGTCCGAGAACTACTGCGCCGATGCACAGAGCGGCCGCGATGCCGAGCGGTTTCCAGTCGATGTCTACATGTGTGCCGACTGCGGGCACGTGATGCAACTCGACGTGATCGATTCCAGCAGCCTGTGGGACAGCTACACTTACTTTTCGGGTGATGCGAAGGGCATGCCAGAGCATTTCCGCCAGGTAGCGGCAGACATCCGAGCGCGCTACCAACCGGCCCCGGGATCGCTGGTGATCGACATCGGCAGCAATGACGGGTCGCTGTTGCGGCCTTTCCTCGAGGCCGGACATTCGGTACTTGGGATCGATCCGGCACGCGAGATCGCCCGCGCCGCGACCGACGCGGGCATCGAGACCATACCTGCGCTGATGTCGATGGAACTGGCGCAGCGCATCCGTGGCGAACGCGGGCCGGCACAAGTAGTCTGCATGTTCAATGCATTCGCGCATGCGGACGACATGGGCGAGATCGCCGACGGCATCCGCACACTGCTTGCGCCGGACGGCGTGTTCGTGTTCGAGGCGCAATACCTGCTCGACATCATTGACGGCGTGCTGATCGCGACCATCTTCCACGAACACATGAGCCACCATTCGGTGAAGCCGCTGGTGCGCTTCCTCGACAGGCACGGCCTCGAGCTGATCGACATCGAGCGGGTACCGATACAGCACGGCTCGATCGTCGGCGCAGTTCAGCTCAAGGGCGCGGGCCGGCCGGTGCGCGAATCTGTCGGTGCGCTGCTCGCGCTCGAAGCCAGCCGCGGGGCCGACCGCATCGCCACAATGAAAGCCTTCGGCGACAGGGTCGCTCAGCTAAAGGAACGTACCTCCGCGCTCGCGCGAGGGTGGAAGGCGCAGGGACTATCAGTCGCAGGGTACGGTGCGGCGCGCAGCGGGCCGACCCTGATCTCCCAGCTCGGGCTCACCGGCACGATAGACTTCATCGTGGACGATCATCTGCAGAAGGTGAACCGCTATTCCTCGGGGGACGGTATCCTGATCTTGCCGACGGCCGAGTTGTGCCGCCGCATGCCGGCATACACCGTGATCCTGGCCTGGGTGCATTCGGCGAAAATCATCGAGGGCAACCGCGAGTATCTGGAACGTGGCGGTCGATTCGTGGTGCTCTGCCCGGAAACGCGGATTGTCGGCAAGGATGGCGACATTCAGGTTTGACGGCCGTGATCGCGGGTTGAGCGGGTGGCGGCTCCACTTCCGCTTCTTCAACGGTGCGATCAAGGGCGCGCAGGTCGTGGGGCACCTGCGTGTGCTCTAACGCCACACCGCCTGCCGCGCGGTAAAGGCTCAGATTCGGCGCGCGAGCGTGCGTAGACGCCCACGCAGCCGGCTAGCGAGCGACGAGGCCGCCACCGGCAACGTGTTCGCACCCTCCTGCGCCGCCGCGCCTTCGCGGTACTGCCCGGTCACCGTTGAAGGCACCGCCCCCACCGACGTGCTCTGCTCGAGTGCGCCCATGAACGGCCGATCCTTCACCTTGCGGTAAACAATGAAAATGCTCACGTCCGGAATCTGCAACGCGTCGATTCTGCGCCCGCTCTCGGTGCTCTCGCGCTCGGCCAGCGTCTGCGCAAGCGACGGAAAGTATGTCTGGTAATCGCGCACAGGTGCATAGAGGTCGTTCACTGCGGCCGGCCCCTCGAACGAGAACATCTTGACCTCGTACTCGTTGTAGCCCGCGATATCAAAGAAGCAGCGCGGGGTATAAGTCAGGTAGCCGTGGTTCGTGTAGCCAATGGCGGGCAGGGAATGCACGATGTAGCCGCCCACTCTGGTCGAATCGTGGATCACCTTGAATGCGTTGTACTGGTTAAGCAGGTGCTCGGTCGTGCCGAAGTTCAGCACCAGGTCGAACTTGCCGCGGAAGGACACTGGGGCCGGCGCATGGTTCAGGTCGACGATCGTGGTGCGATAACCGTCGGCGATGTCGATCGCCGCATAGGTGAGGCCTGCCTTCTCGAAAAGTTCGCCAACGAAGGCGCCGTTCAGGCCGCCGCTGACCGGGTCATAGGCGGACCCCTTCGCCAGCCGGTCCGCAAACGCCCGCACATCGTCGGATTCGGACACGCCGTAGTGCGACAGGAACTGGACGATGCCCTCGATTGACGCCGAATAGAGGTTCGAGGAACCGATGTCCAGCACCGCCACCTTCTGCTGGCCGAACAGCCCCAGACCGTACATCTTCTCGACAAGTTCAAGCGAAATTCCCATTCAACGCCCTTTCGTAGTTCGTCATCGCATTCTGAACCGCCCCAGCAATCCCGGAGGCACGAGTGTGTGAGTTCCGCCGCAATGCCTAACTCGGAAAGTTACTGATAGTAGTATTCCTCGACCGTCGACGCCGGCCGACGGATTGTTACCGATGTGTTCGACCAGACGGCGATAGTTGTACCAGTCGACCCAGTGGAGGGTAGCCAGTTCAACATCGGAGCGGCCTTTAAAGCGCCGAGGGTAGACAACCTCGGCCTTGTGCCCGTAGATGGTTTCGGCCAACACGTTGTCATAACAATCGCCGGCGCTGCCGATGGAAGTCGCGATGCCAGACTCTGACAGACGCTCAGCATACCGAATGCTAGTGTATTCTTCTATGGCATGAATATTCAAAGAGTTGATTTCGAACGACCAGTTCAATGTAACTGTTGTTAATTTTATCCATAGCCCGTCTCCTAGCCCGTTGTTGATGACCTCGTCTCAGTTTCTAGCTCTGTACGAGTTTCCGCGCAATCTGCGGGGTTAGAAACGGGCCACCTCGGCTGGGAACTGCGACCACGATCTGTAGCTTGGTTGGCGCGTATAGATGAGAAGTAAGACATTCGGCATTGAACCGACAGAATCTCCCAGCGAGGCTGGGAAGCAAGACTATGAGATAGCCCTGAACCTCGCCGAACGAAAAGTCCAGCAACGGCTATTTGACCCAGACTTTTCTCTTGAAGAGGGACTCCGCCTCTACAACTCCGTAGTTGCCGATGGTCGACCATTTCCTTCAACCTGGGAAATTCGCATTCTGGAAATAGGCATAGCCGCCCTCCCCGACCGGCAGGACCTGCAGGAACGCTTGCAGGTTCTGCGCGATGCAAGCGCAGCCGCCCTCAATGTGCCGGCGAAGAATGATTTGGTTACTGAGGCCAAGGCGCGGCTCAAGATAGCCTGCACCCTACCGACGGATGATTTACCTGAGCATGGCGAGCGTTGGGAAGCGTACGCCCAGCGTACCCGCACGGCGATCAGCACACTTGCGACCCCTGTCGACGTGCTGCAATTCGCACAAACCAAGATCGGGTTCGAGCACCGAGGAAACATACATCACGAAGGCAAATTCACCGCATTGTATGAGCGTGAGTTGGCGATAAGCTTCCCGCACTTTGCAGACCGTCTGGCTGGTTTTGCTGATATTTCCGACTCAGCCCCTGACACAACCTACGAACACAACGGCCGGTTGATCAGCAATGTTCTTTTTTATTTGTCGCGTGTAATTTTATCTTGCCTGACCCATTTGCCTGCCGCACCGCAGGTCATCCTGGAGGTCGGCGGTGGTTATGGTGCCCCCGCTCGCCTGTGGATGAAAAATTCGATCTCAAGGCCGCGTTGCTATCTGATTCTGGATATACCTGAATCGCTTTTCTTTGCTGACGTATTTCTGAGCAAAGAATTTGGCAGTGAAGCCATACTTTATGTCGCCTCGGGCGAAGCACTGCCGGTCGCGGCAATCGAGAAACATCAATTCATCCTATGCCCGCTACCTCTTTTCACTGCAATCCAGCAACTACCTGTAGATCTGGTAATCAACACTGGCTCGCTCCAGGAAATGAGCGAAGAGTGGGTGGATTTCTATAAAGGATGGCTGGATCATCAACGATGCCATTGGTTCTATTCGCTGAATTATTTTGCTCAACCGATAGATGCGCTGTGGGAAAGCGGAAACTCCCTTAGCCCGCGGCTGAGCGCCGCGTGGACGGCGCGATTGCTTCGATGGAACCCCGCTTTTGTTCGCATGCAGGCAGATCGCGACTACCTCGAAGCTTTATACGAAAAAACTGTTACCCCAATGGATCAAGGGAAAGCCCGGACCATCTTGCAGCATCTAATTCAGCGAAGCCCATGTGGCGAAGTACTCGTGGAATTGATGGATCTCACTCGTCGCCACCCCGATACCACACTGATGACTGAAGTTCTTGCTTACGCAATGCGGATACCTGCCACACCGAAAGAGGCGCTCTGGCTTGCTGAAACGCTTCTTACAGAATCGATCAGCGAGAACGACCGCACTGCCGTAGAACGTTGGCGCCAGGAGCTAGTGGAAAAACGAGCTTCAGGTACTGAGGCGTATTACTAAATTCGATCCCTTGCGTTGCGAAGGCAGGTAACTTTCATGCTTACCCACGAAGAAGAAAAGCAACTGACTTGGCTGCTAGAAGGAAAATCTAGCCTAGCCCAGGGCATGCATCTCTACACTGCGTTGACCGCGCGCGGCATCCCATTCCGCATGGAATGGGAAGAAAAGGTGCTTGAACTCTGCCTCGCCGATGACCCGGGGCGCACAGATATTCTCCAACGCTACAGAGAAGTTTTGCTGACCCTTGGGAAACCGGTCCCGCCCGCACTCGAGTTCCTTTACGCGGAGGTATCCCGAAACGAGGAGCATGGGACGGATCATCAACAATCCGCCGCGCAATACAACGCAAAAACGGGGCTGGATGATACCGAGACTGAATTTCGTACCCTTGCCGAACGAGTTCGATCGTTCACGATGACCTCTTTCGAGCGGATGTACGCTCTCTATACTGCGGTCGAGTACATCGAACAAGCGGGCATACCCGGAGATATCGTTGAATGTGGCGTTTGGCGGGGCGGCAGCATGATGCTGGCTGCCCATAAATTATTGGCAATGGGACGACCGAATCGCGATCTTTATCTTTTCGACACCT
>JBBRCD010000149.1:0-9790 GCA_038205245.1 Burkholderiales bacterium | reverse complement strand
TGGCCTTTCTGGCACCGGCGGGCACACCCGCGGCGGTGGTCAAGCAGTTGAATGCCGAGATCAACCGGGCGCTCACCTCGCCCGAGGTGCGCGAGCGCATGACCGGGCTCGCACTCGACGCGACACCGATGTCGCCCGCCGAGTTCGACAAGGTGCTGCGCAGCGATGTCGAGCGCTATGCCAAGGTGGTGAAGGCGCTCGAGCTGAAGGCGGACTGAACGCAGACTGAACGCAGACTGAGCGCAGACTGAACGCGAACCGAGAGCGGACTGAACTCGGACTGGAACCCCAGGCAGGAGGCGAGGATGCACGGCATCGACCGCAACACCATTACCGACGCCGTGATCGCGTCGTTCGACGGCTCGGACGACGACCGCCTGAAGCAGGTTCTTGGCGCGCTGGTGCGCCACCTGCACGCCTTCGCGCGCGAGGTCGAGCTGCGCCCGGAGGAATGGCGTGGCGGCATCGCCTTTCTCACCCAGGCGGCTGCGATGACCGATGACAAGCGAAACGAGTTCGTGCTGACCTCGGACATCCTCGGGCTCACCTCGCTCACCGATCTGCTGCAGAGCGTGCCCGGGGCCACCGAGCGCAGCGTGCTCGGGCCGTTCCATGCCGAAGGGTCGCCCAATGTGCCGGTGGGCGCTGACCTGATCCGCGACAACACTGGCGAGCAGGTGCTGGTGCACGGACGGGTGCTCGATCTGCAGGGCCGTCCGGTGCGCGGTGCGACCATCGATTTCTGGCAGACCAATGCCGAAGGACTCTATTGGCAGCAGGACCCGTCGCAACGCCAGGACAACCTGCGCTTTCGCATGGCGCTGGCCGATGACGGCGTGTATTCGTTCAAGACCGTACGGCCGGCACCGTATACCGTGCCCGATGACGGTCCGGTCGGCGGGCTGCTGCGCGCCGGCGGTCGCCATGCCTGGCGGCCGGCGCACTTCCATTTCCGGGTGCTGGCCGAAGGCTTTGCGCCGCTCACCACCGAGCTGTTTCCGGCAGACGACCGCTATATCGACGAGGACGCAGTGTTCGGCGTGCGCGCCTCGCTCGCGCTGCCCTTCGTTCGGGTTGAATCGGTGGCCGAGGCCGTGAGCCACGGCCTGAAGGCGCCGTTCAGCCGGGTCGAGTTCGACTTCAGGATGTCTGCGGCGAGATAGCGCCAGTGCCTCACGGATACCGGCGGCCGATCGATCGATGACCGCCACCAGGCCCGAGGCCGGATCGGGACGATCAGCCGGGCAGGTGACCTCGCTGCTGAGGAACTCCGCCTCGACCACCGGGGTCGGTTTCGCCCAGGCGATCGCACTCACTGCCGAGACCGCGCTGGTCGGCCGGCTGGGCACCGACGCGCTTGCGGCCTATGCGCTTGTACTGCCGCTCGCACTGTTGATGAACATGATGTCCACCGGGGCGATGGGCGGTGGGGTGAGTTCGGCAGTCGCCCGCACCCTCGGTGCTGGTCGCCGTAATGAGGCTTCAGCGCTGATCCTGCATGCGCTGCTGATCGGCGGTGGGCTCGGCTGCGCGTTCTCGCTGCTGGTGTTCCTGTTCGGTCAGTCGCTGTTCGCTGCGATGGGCGCGCAAGGCGGGGTGCTCACCCAGGCGACCCATTACGCGAATCTGCTGTTCATCGGCGTGCCGTTCTACTGGCTGCTCGGCACCCTTGCGTCGGTGCTGCGCGGCACCGGTCAGATGGGCTTGCCGGCACGGGTGACCACGATCGCCTGGCTGCTCGAGCCAGCATTGGCGGCGGTGCTGATGTTCGGCCTCGGGCCGATCCCGGCGCTGGGCCTGGCCGGTCTGCCGATCGCCTACACGATCGTGTTCGTCATCGCCGCTGGCGTGTTGCTGCGCGCGGTGATGCGCGGGGCCGGCGGCATCACGCCGCGTTTCCGCGTGTCGCTCCGGCGCACCCTGTTCGCACGCATCCTGGCGGTCGGGGCGATCGCCTCGCTCATGGCCACCCTGGCCAACATGACCACCGTCCTGGTCACCGTCCTGGTGGCGCCGTTCGGTCCGGCAGCGATCGCCGCCTACGGCATCGCGACCCGGCTCGAGTTCCTGATGATCCCGCTCGCGTTCGGTATCGGTGCCACGCTGACCTCCCAGGTCGGGCGGCGGGTCGGTGCCGGCGACTGGGAGGGCGCGCGCCGTCTTGCCTGGCTGGGCGGGTGGCTGGTGTGCGCGGCCTGCGGTGTCATCGGGCTGGTGGTCGCGCTCTGGCCCGACCTGTGGATCGCGCTGTTCACCCGAGACCCCCAGGTGATCGAGGTCGCGCGCCTCGCTTTGCGCATCATCGCCCCGGCCTATGCGCTGCTCGGTCTGGGCATGGCGCTCTATTTCGCCAGTCAGGGCGCCGGGCGGATGCGCTGGCCACTGGCAGCGTCGTTCACACGGATCGCGATCGCAGCCGGAGGCGGTGCATTGGCCGCCGGTCCGCTCGGATCGGGCTTGCCCGGCGTGTTCTTCTGCGTCTCTGCCGGTCTGGTCGCCTACGGGGTGCTGGTGGCGTGCGGGGTGCGCGCAGCGGTGTGGCGGGCTTGATGGCCTGACCGCTGGCCCGACCTCTGGCCTGACCCCTGGCCTGACCGCTGGCCCGACCGCTGGCCCGACGTCTAGTTACCGGTCTGGTTGCCCGCCTGGTTTTACGTCTCTGGCGCCACCCTTCATTTGTGGCTGCTGCGTCCGATAACGCTGAGATGGCCGAGCCTTCGCGGGTTCGGCTCCTGCCACCACCGCTTCAGGCTTGTCCGATCGATGCCTTCCAACACCGTCTCTGCGTCATCCGCTGCATCGCCGCGCGCCCCGAACGACCTGGCACGCGAGACGCTCAAGCTTCTGGCCGGTCGCCGTATGCCGCCCACGCCCGAGAACTATGTGCGGGTCTACGCCGAAATTTCCGGTGTGGAGCCGATGGCGCTGCCCGCCGATCCGGCGAGCCCGCCGTCTGCCGCCGAGGCCAGCCTGACCGACTGGTCGCAGGTCATCCGTGACCTGATACGCCAGCTCGAGTTGCGCCATGCCGGCGTGCCCCTCACCCAGAAACGCGATGGGCTGGAACGACTGTTGATCAGCGCCCGCCGTTCGCCGCAACTCGGCGACAAGCTGGTGGCGTTGATGAAGGCCTGGGGCGAGGCGCTGCCTGCACCACCTGGCATTCTGGTCGTCGAGCCTGGTGCACCCGCGACCGGTACGGTTGCGGCACCGGCAGTCGCATCGAGCACCCAGCTGCCCGCGACCGGCTCGGTCGAGGCCAGACCTGGAATGCCGGTCGGTGAATGGGCGCCGGCCCAGGCGAACATCACCTTGCTGCCGATCGTCGCCGATCTCGCGCAGACGCTGCGCGACCTGCTTGCCGGCGTCTTCGAGCGTGAACTCGCCCCCAGGGTGGCGACATTCCCCAGGCTGGCGGTAGCGGTCGGGCGCCTGCCGCCGCTGGTGCGCGCTGCCACCACACCGGCCGACTGTGCGGCGATCGATGTGGCGATGGGGTCGATGCTGCGCGAGGCAGAACTGGTGCAGGTCGAGCAGCAGCAGATCGTGGAAGACGCGATGGGGCTGGTGCGCATGCTGGTCGCCAACCTGGGTGAGCTGGTCGATGATGATCGCTGGGTCACTGGTCAGGTCGAACTGCTCGGACGCACCGTCGCCCAGCCGCCCACCTCGCGCACCCTGGCCGATGCACAGGCGCAGTTCCGTGAAGCTGCCGAACGCCAGCAGGCGCTGAAGGAAAGCCTGCGCGAGATGAAGCGCACGCTCAAGGAGCTGATCGGCGTGTTCGTCGAGCGGGTGGGCGAGATGGCGCAGAGCGCAGTCGACTATCAGGCGCGTATCGGCCACTACGCCGAGCTGGTGCGTACCACCGACAACGTGAGTGGACTGCGCGACCTGCTGGACGATCTTATGCGCGACATCCGCAAGATGCAGGTCGATGCGACCCGCTCGCGCGACGATGTACTCGATGTCAGCGGTCAGGCCGAGCAGGCGCGGGCCAAGGTGGCCGAGCTGGAGGCCGAGCTGGAGCGGGTCAGTGCCGCGCTGCGCGAGGATGCGCTCACTGGTGCACTCAACCGGCGCGGGCTGGACGAGGCGGTCGAGCGCGAAACCTCGCGAGCCGAGCGTTACCGCTCCGAGTTGTGCCTGGCGGTGATCGATCTGGACAACTTCAAGAAACTCAATGACCGCCTCGGCCATCAGGCGGGCGACGAGGCATTGCGCCACCTGGTTTCGGTAGTGAAGCCGTTGCTGCGCCCGTCGGACACCCTCGGCCGTTATGGCGGCGAGGAGTTCGTGGTGGTGCTGCCGGAGACCCCGCTTGCTGATGCAAAGGCAGTGGTCGAGCGCCTGCAGCGGGAACTCACGCGGCGTTTCTTCCTGAACAACAACGAGAAAGTGCTGATCACCTTCAGCGCCGGTGTGGCGCAGATGGCGCCGGGCGAAGGCGGCGAACTGCTGACCCGGCGCGCCGACGAGGCGATGTACGAGGCCAAGCGGCAGGGTCGCAATCGGGTGATCGTGCAGTAGTCGCGTAGGGGCCGATACCCTCGTTCCCTTCGCCCGCGTAAGCGATGGGCGCAGATCACGCGCGTTGTGCTTGCGCCCATTTGTGCGGAGGCGGATAGTCAAGGTCATTCGGCGGGACCGACATCGACACAGGAAGTCTCCAGCAACTGGTCTGGACTTGTCACTGGTTGAGCTTCGATCACTGCAGGAGTTGGCGCTCATGAAACGCATAGCGGGTATTGCACTTGGCGTCGCTGCCGCTTTAAGCCTCGTTGTCACCTCGTTGGCGACATACGCAGCGAATGCGCCGAATGCGGGGGTGGCTGTGAGGGTATTCGCCGGCGACGTTCCGGCAGGTTTCGACTATCAGGTCATCACCGACGGCGGCCAATCCCCCGCGAGCGCATAGAAATCGATCGCTGTGACGCGCGGCAGCGCAGCGGCGCAGGCGCAGGCGCAGGCGGATGCCCTTAGCGGCGCGCTCCGCGTGAAGGCCAATTCGAACGTCGGCGCGAACGTGTACGTCGTGGGACGCAATTCCGGCGCGACTGCCAGCGCATCGACGAGCGGCGACATCATCGTCTCGGGCTCCGCCCTGCCCGGGCTGGCCACCTTCACCGCGGTGCTGGACGGCACCTACTCGGTCGCCACGCCAGCGCCGTCGGATCGCGAGAATGCCGACAACAAGGTAGACGTGCAGTACAGTCTTAACCTCGGTGGAAGCCGCGAGTTCAACGACCGCTTCATCCTGCTCTGCTGCAGCCCGGGCACGTTCAGCATCCCGTTTACCTGGACCCAAGTGGTGACCGTTGGCGACGTCCTCTTTTTCAGCCTGTTCCTGCGGACAGATGTGACGACGGTCGCCGGCACAGCAACGGTCGACATGACCAACACGTTCAAGATCACCGGTGTGGGACTGCCGGCTGGCATGTCGTACAACCGGGATGCCGGAGGCTTCCTCTCGCAGTTCGGGGGGGCGGTGACGCCGCCCGACACTGCCGTGATCCCGCTGCCCGCAAGTCTCTGGCTGTTCACTGCGGCGCTCGGCATCTTTGCAGTCGGACTCCGGCGTCGCCGGCGCGATGCCTGAGGCGAGCAGGGCAGGTGAGCAGCGCAGTGGCTTGCCGGCTGTTGGGACTTGGCTAGGAGATGCTGCGTGTGCGCGAGACGCGTAACCCGCCGACTGCGCGCCGACGAGGCGATGTACGAGGCCAAGCGGCAGGGCCGCAATCGGGTGATCGTGCAGTAGACGGGGACGAGCCGCTCGTGGCCGGCGGTTGAGCGCTATGTCGACGCGGTGCGGGGGACGAGGCCGTCGGGTAGCCGCCTCCACTCATGTCCCCCGGCGCCAGGCTCAAGCCCGTCGCCTCCTCCTTTACTTCGTTCCGGCGGCTACCCGATGGCCTCGTCCTGGTCCCAGGTGTGCCGTGCGAACAGGCCAGTGCGCCACTTGGCCACTCGGGTTTACGATCCCGGCACGGCACCAGCGCGGGGTCGAGGTGGCGGGGTGCCCTGCGCAGCGAGGTAAAGGGGGAAGCCTGGACCCGCGAATAGCGGGACCAGGCTGGAGGACACGAGCGGCGCAGGGCACCCCGCCGTCTCGACCTGGCATCAGCCGATACCGCCTGTCTCACTGACCGACACCGCCATCGCCCACCATCCCCGGATCACGGATGCGGAGGAGGTGGTCTGCAACGGCTCAGCGCGCGGCCTCGGACGGGTCGGTCAACGGTCCGACCACTTCCAGTGCGATGAACTGCGTCACCTGGGTAGCACTGAAGTTGTCGTCCGATAACAGGATCAGCGTCGGCCGGCCGGCTGCGCTAAGCGGGCCCCAGCTCACCGCCTCGATGTTGTCCGGAATGACGCCGGAGCCATCGTCGTTGACCAGGGTGCCCAGATCGAGCAGCAGCCGCTTGCGCATCGGCTGCCACATCGCACCGTCGAGCGCAGGCAGCGCCGCTACATCGGTCGCCCCGCGGCTGCTCGCGTGATACAGCCGTATCGAGTTGTTGGACAGCGGCGTGAACGAGCGCTCGACCATCAGAAACTCGCCCTCGCCCAGCACCAGCACCTCGGTCAGCCCGTTGGTGGTGAACACGCCGGGCAGCAGCGCCGGCACCACGATCGGATCGATCATGTAGACATGGGCCGGGCCGGCGCGGCCGCTGTCCACCTCGATCGCCTGCAGCCGCACCGGCGTACTCTGTTTCGGGTTGGATGCCGGGCCATCCTGCAGCAGGGCGTTCTCGCTGGCGATCCACGCCACGCGCCGGACCGGATCGAAGGCCAGACTTTCCAGTGACAGGTTGTCGCGCACGCCGCTGTCGCCGGGCTGGTTGCCAGCGCTGCTGCCAGAGGGCAGAAAAGGCGCAGGCAGCGGCAGGTCGCGCACCCACTCGCCAGTGAGCGTCATCTCCCGCAAGGCCGGGCGCAACACCGAGGCTGCACTGCGCCGGCCTTCATCGGTCCAGAACAACCGTCGACTCTTCGGGTCGTAGCGGATGCCTTCCGGGTCGACCCCGAGCGGTGGATAGACACCACCGACCAGCGTGCGCAGTCGGTGTACACCGGTGAACCGGATGCCGTCCATGCCGGCAGCGTTGCTGCGCTGGAAGCGGGCGAGATCGATGGTCAGGGTATAGAACCGCGCCGGGCCGTTCTGGCTGCGATCGTCACTGAGCGCAAAGAAGTGTCCGGCGTCGTCGCGGTCCAGACCGGACAGCCCGCCGATCGTGGTGCCTCCGAAGCTGAGCGCGCGCGGCAGGTTCTGCTGGCCGATGTAGAGCAGCGGTGCAGACGCCGTGGCGACAGGCTGGGCGAGCGTGAGCGCGCTCGCCAGCAGGCCGGCCAAAAGCAGCGGCAATGCGAGCAACCGCTGCTGCATCAGGCTGCGACTGGATCTGCGCCACCACGGCCGAGGCGCGTGCGGAGCAGCCGATACCGCCGGGGCCGCCAGGGCGATGCGCACCGGGGTAATGCACACCATGCTCGAACGGTCAGGATGGAACATGGGGCACGATGGTACGCTTCGCGCGTTGCTCGTTGCGTGTCTCGTCGCGTGAACGTTTACCTGAAAGTGTGCCTGTAGATTGAGGGACTAGCTGTCGATGGCTGCCGATACTTCATCGCCGATACCCGCGCTGCCGCTCGCCGGCATCAAGGTGCTCGAACTCGGTCAGCTGATCGCCGGGCCGTTTGCCGGCAAGATGCTTGGCGAGTTTGGCGCCGAGGTGATCAAGATCGAACCACCCGGCTCGGGCGATCCGCTGCGCAAATGGCGGCTGCTGAAGAACGGCACGTCGGTCTGGTGGCAGGTGCAGTCGCGCAACAAGCGGTCGGTGGCGATCGATCTGCGTGCGGCTGAAGGTCAGCAGCTCTGCCGCAGGCTCGCGGCCGAGGCCGACGTGATCATCGAGAACTTCAAGCCTGGCACCCTGGAAGACTGGGGGCTGGGCTATGACGCGCTTGCCAGGGACAACCCGGGCCTGGTGATGCTGCGCATCTCGGGCTATGGCCAGGACGGCCCGTATGCCGATCGGCCCGGGTTCGGCGTGATCGCCGAGGCGATGGGCGGCCTGCGTCATCTGTCCGGCGAGCCCGGGCGGCTGCCGGTGCGGGTCGGCGTCTCGATCGGCGACACGCTGGCGGCTTTGCATGGGGTGATCGGTGTGCTGCTGGCGCTCTACCATCGCAAGGCGGCGGGCGGTCGCGGCCAGGTCGTCGATGTCGCGCTCTACGAGGCGGTGTTCAACTGCATGGAGAGTCTGCTGCCCGAGTACAGCGCGTTCGGCATCGTGCGTGAACCGGCAGGCAGTGCCTTGCCCGGCATTGCGCCGAGTAACGCCTACCGGTGTGCCGACGGCGCGGTGCTGATCGGGGGCAACGGCGACAGCATCTTCCGCCGGTTGATGGATCTGATCGGCCGGCCCGACCTGCGCGACGCGCCGGATCTGGCCTCGAACGACGGCCGTGCGAAGCGGGCGGCGGAACTCGATGCTGCGATCGGGGTCTGGACCGCGACCCGCCCGCTGACCGAAGTGCTCGACGGACTGCATCTTGCCCGCGTTCCTGGCGGCCGGATCTATACCGCCAAGGACATCGCCGAGGACCCGCACTATCTCGCGCGCGGCATGATCCAGCGCATCATGACCGCGGAGGGCTATGAACTTGATGTACCGGGCGTGGTGCCCAGGCTCTCGGCCACCCCGGGCCGGATCGCCAGTCTTGCGCCAGCGCTCGGCGCACATACTGCCCAGGTGCTGCGCGAACTGGGCGTGAGCGAGTCGGCGATCGCCGAACTGAAGGCGAAGAACCTGATCGACACCGGAGAGGCGCGCACCTGATGGCTGCAGCCCGAGAGAACGGTGGCGGCGGGTGTTCCTGCAAGACGTCGCGATGCGCGACGGCCTGCAGGCCGAGGCCGGTTTCGTGGCGACTGACCACAAGGTGGCGTTTATCGACAGGCTGTCGCGCACCGGGCTGGCGAAGATCGAGGTCACCTCGTTCACGTCGCCCAGTGCGATACCGATGCTCGCCGATGCAGCCGAGGTGATGCGCAGGATCGAGCGGGTGCCGGGTGTCGAGTACACGGTGCTGGTGCCGAACCTGCGCGGGGTGGAGCGTGCGCTGGTGGCGCCGCCCGACGAGTTCAATCTGGTGATGTCTTGTTCCGAGACCCACAACCTGACCAACCTGCGCATGACACGGGGGCAGTCGACCGCGGCGTTGCTGGAAGTCATGCGGCTTGCCGAGGCGTCCCGGGTACCGGTGAACGTTTCGCTTTCCTGCAGCTTCGGCTGCCCGATGGAAGGCGAGGTGCCGGCGGCTTCGGTGCTCGACCATGCTGCGACCTTCATCGATGCCGGGGCGCGCGGCGTGACGCTGTGCGATACCACTGGCATGGCCTATCCGCGGCAGGTCGCTGCATTGTGCCGGCAGTTTCGCACTCGCTTTGCGCAAACGATGCTCACCCTGCATGTGCACAACACGCGCGGCATGGGACTGGCCAATGTGCTCGCAGCACTCGAGACTGGCGTCGATCGCTTCGATGCCTCGCTCGGCGGGCTGGGTGGCTGCCCATATGCGCCCGGTGCGACCGGCAACGTGTGCACCGAGGACCTGGCACATATGCTCGAACTGCAGGGCTTGCACACCGGCGTCGATCTGGGCGCGCTGCTTGACTGCGCACGTGCACTCAGTACGCTGGTTGGCCATGCGCTGCCGGGCCAGGTCGTCAAGGCCGGGCGCCGCCTCGATCTTCATCCGCGGCCGGCCACTT
>JBBRCD010000148.1:0-9890 GCA_038205245.1 Burkholderiales bacterium | reverse complement strand
GGAAGGCGCCGGCGCAGGTCCTGGACGACAGCGGCAAGGTCCGCGGCATGGCGGGAGTCGCGCCGGAAGCTGAACGACAGCACCGGAATGTCCGACGGGTTCTGCGGTATCGCGATCGCAATGCCCGCCTGCTCGAACAGTCCGGTCGATCGCATCGCCAGCATTTCGGCGGCCCCGAACTGCACCGGCAGCGTGCGGTTGCCAAGGTTCAGGTTGGCGCTGTTGCGCCACGGTGCAACCAGCACGGCTACCGGTGCCCGACCGTCCGGGCGTATCAGCAGATAGTCGAGCGAGACCGGGGAGCCGTCGCTAGTGGTGCGGGTCTGCAGCGACGCCCGTTCCTGCCCCGCCGTAGCCGTAGCCGGTGGAGTGCCGAGGCCTGCGAACAGGATGGCGCACACGCCGGCCATCCAGCGTGCCCCTGTTGCGTGCATGACAGTTCCTTCGCAGTACCGAATTACACAAAATGCCTAACCGCAAATGGTATGGACTCTGTGGGTGAGAGCCGCAACCATTTTCGCGTCAAGTTGAACGACAGCGTCCTATTGTGTTCCGAACTGGGCGACGAGCACCTCGCAACCGTCTGCACCGGCGGTGAAATCCAAGGCACCGTCTCCGGGTTCGACGAACAAGGTCGACCAAAGCGGATACTCAGTTCCGGCATGGGTCAGGCTTCCGTTCAGCACGAGAAAGAATTGGCCGCCGCTTTTGGCGGGGTCCGGGCCGCTGGTTGCGAGGCGGGCACCGGCCCGCACCAGAAACGCGCCGAGGCCATCTTCGTGCTCGGGTGGTCCTTTCATTACGGTTTCCACGACCAGGTCACGACGGAAGGCCAGTACCGGGGCCGTGCTCAACGCAACCTGGGTAGCCGAATGACGCTTTTTCGAAGGCTTTAACTTGTCACGATAGCCTGGCTGATGCATGTATGTCGGCCCCGGGTCGGTGCGCGCGCGCAGGGTGAAGTAGGAATAGCCTTGCGGCCCGGAATCGATCGGCCCGTAGCCGGTGTAGCGATCAGCGTAATGCACCGTCACCGGCGGCTGTGCCTCACCACGTCCGACCGCGCCTTGACCAGCGACGAACACCTGAAACTGATCGACCTCGTGAAAGTGCGGCAGGATCTTGTCGTTGGCTTGCATTTCGATCAGGAACGCTTGCGGATCCGGTAGAAACTCGCCACCGCCGACGATCCCGAGGTAGTCAGTACGCCAGCGTTCCGCACCATTGCCAGGAGACTTCATGACGATGCGCCGGGGCAGGGCTTCGGTACGACTCATGACTTTCAGCATGGAGAATCCTCCTGGTTCAGATTGCGCGGCCGTCTTCAGTCCGCACTGATTTTTCGTTCATTGGCGACTTTTCTCCAGACACCGACCTCTGCGACGAAGTGGTCCCGGAACTGGCTGGCGGTGAGGGGGCTGGATTCAGCCGCTTCACGCGCGAACAGTTCCTGCATCTCCGGAATCATGGTTACCGCGCGGATTTCACTATTCAGGCGATCGATCATCGAGCGCGGTGTTTTTCCGGTTACGAAGACGCCCCACCATACTTCTGCCGAGTAGCCAGGTACGAAGTCTGCGATCGGCGGCAATTCGGGATTGAACTTGGAACGGGTCAGCGATGACACCGCCAGGGGACGGAGTTGCCCCGCCTGCAATTGCCCGCGTGCCGAAGCCACCGTGCTCAACAAAACCTGGAGGCGCCCACCGAGCAGATCGACCATGACCGCGCTGATCCCTTTATAGGCAACATGTTGCGCTGAAGTGCCCGCCATCGAGTGCAACAGCTCGGTGGCGACGTGGTTGACCGAGCCAACACCCGACGAGCCGTAACTGATACGGTTATTCGGATCGCGCATCGCTTGGAGTAGCTGGGGCACCGTTTTATAAGGCGTGTCATTGTTGACCACCAGAATCAAACCGCTACGCGCGACCAATGCTACCGGCGCCACGTCGCTGAGTGGGTCATAAGGTAGATTGCGCTGAATAGCCGCATTGGTGGCGATGGCACTCGAGGTAAACAGCAGCGTGCTGCCATCAGGCGCTGAGCGCACGACATCGGCAGCGCCGATCGCACCGCCTGCACCAGGTTTGTTCTCTACGACGATATTGGCGCCAATGCGTGGCCCGAGACGTTGCGCCAGCGCTCGGCCAAAGACATCATTGCTGGCGCCTGGCGCAAAGGGAATCACCATACGCATGGTTTTGGGCAGGGGCGCTTCTTGTGCAAAAGTTGCCTGGGGGCCGAGCGCCCAAGTCAGGCCAAGCGCGACGATAGCTTGGAGAGATCGATAGAAGTTGTTCATGCGCTTGCAGAACTTTTCTGAGGCGGCGTAGTGCTGTTGTGACACGGTCAAGCTCCTCTGTAACGTTATAGACACTATGGTCGCTTTTGCGCGAAGTGTACCTTTGAAGGTGTTGTACGTTTGGATTCGGCTGAAATGCTTGAAGCGCTTGTGCGGATATCGGGTGGCCTGGATGGTACGGCCGTGAGATGCGCTAGTTTGGGCCGCGCTCGTTGGCCAAAGCCGGTTGGGCGATCTAGCGACACAGCCGCTCCAGGCGCGCGGCCCGCTCGTCGCGGGTTGGGGCGCTCATTAGGTTCTCCCGGTGCTCGCGGAGAACGATCCTCACCGATTGCACGCGAGGACTATGGGCGTCGAGTCCTGGGGCCAAAGTGGCGACGCGGCGCCGCGGCGCCCCGCGCTTGACGCGGGCGTTCAGCGCAGGGGCGGGATCGAACGGGTGGTGACAGTATCCACCAGTGAGCCATACTGGTCTGGGCGTCGGTCGCGGTAATACCCCCAAAGCGCCCGCAGCTCGGGGATCACCGACAGATCGACCTCGGCGATGGCGATGGCGATGTCGTCCTGGCTGTCGCTCGCCTCGACCAGGATCTCGCCGCGCGGGTTGATGACCATGCTGTTGCCGAAGTGATTGCGCGACGAACCGCCGACATCCACACCCACCTTGTTGACGCCGCAGACGAAATAAATGTTCGCCAGCGCGTGCGCGCGCAGCTCCAGATCCCACAGATAGCACGTCATGAACGTCGTTGCCGTGGGCACGAAGACGATTTCGGCGCCGCCCAGCCCGAGCACGCGCGCCGCTTCGGGGAAATGACGGTCGTAGCAGATCAGAATACCGATGCGGCCAAAGGGGGTGTTGAAGGTGGGAAAACCCAGATCACCCGGCTCGAAATAGAACTTTTCGTGTCGGCAGCAAATGGAACTTTTTGTTGCCTCGCGGCTCGGAACTGCGCTCCACGTCCATGAAGGGAATGCTGGACTTGCGGTACTTGCCGATCACCTGGCCGTCGGGGCCGATCACGGCCGCGGTGTTGAAGAACCGACCTTCGGGCGTACGCTCGAAAATGGGTGTGATCAGGACGATGCCAGCCTCGCGCGCGACGGCACCCATGCGCTCGATCGTCGGGCCCGGACTCGCCTCCGCCCAGTCGAAGTATTCCTCCCGCGTCTCCACACAGAAGTACATGGTGCTGAAGAGCTCCGTGAGGCAGACGATCTTCGCGCCCTGCGCGGCCGCCTGCCGCACAAGGCGGATTGCCGTCTGGATATTCGCTTCCTTGTCGGCCTGGCCGATGAACTGCACGCCCGCAATCTTCAGCATTCCGTTCCTCCTGATCGATGGGCGTCGCGCCGATCGGGAAAAATCTTAGCATGGAGACAGCACATCAGACGGCGCGGTGCCCCGCTGCGCCTGGCAGCGCCGCGAAGGCGCGAACCTGGGTGCGCCATGTCGCGCGGGTATTCCTCATCCTGGGCGCCTGCACAGCCAGCCGCTCAATACGGCTCAAGCTTCATGTTCTTCACTACCTGTGTCCAGCCGAGGTGCATCGCCTGATCGTGGAGAACGAGTTTCCGATCATCTACAATACCTACCAGGATCGCTGGCTGGAGATCAGTGGCGCATCAGCATGATCAGCTCGGATCGGTCGGAGCGGAAGACCGCACTGATCGAGTTCCTGCAGCTGCTGAAGATCAAGCCGAGCGAAGACGGGCGCATCGAAGCGCCGCGCTGCAGAGTGCTTTGAGGGGAGGAACCGGCATGAAGATACTGGGTTCGGCAGGCAGTCCGTTCGTGCGCAAGGTCCGCGTCATGGCCGCGGAGAAAGGCTTGTCGGTGGAGTTCGTGGTGCAGCGGGCCAATGCGCCGGGCTCGCCGATACCGCAGATGAATCCGCTCGGCAAGATTCCCGTGCTGGTGCTGGACGACGGTGACGTGGTGTACGACTCGCTCGTGATCGGGGAGTACCTCGACGGCCTTAAGACCGAGCCACGGCTCGTACCGACGGATTTCGAGGGGCGCATCGCCGTGAAACGCTACGAGGCACTGGGCGACGGGCTCGCCGAAGTGATCGTCAACATCTCGCACGATCTCGGTCCGATGAAGGATGCGAAACTGCAAGCCGAGTACACGGCGCGCCAGTACGGCAAGCTGGAACGGTCGCTCGCCGCGCTGGAGAAGTCGATCGAGGGGCGGACCTGGCTGCACAAGGATCAATTCAGTCTGGCCGACATCAGCGCCGGCTATGCGATCCTGTATGTGGACCTGGCGATGAAGGATTACGTTTGGCGCAGCAAGTATCCGGGCCTCGTGGCCTTTGGTGAGCGCCTCATGGCGCGGGAATCGTTCAAGTCGACAGTGCCGCCCGTTTGAGGTCATGTCTCGGCCCCTGAATCGAGCAACATCGATGAAGAGCTCCATGCCCTTCCTCGGAAACTGCCAGTTACAGCACTGCGCGGCCGGAAGGTATTTCATAGCTTGCTTCAGATCGCACCCGGCAGCTACTTCCTGGGCCAAAAACGTGGCGCGGGACCCTCTTAGATTCCCCACCGGAACCCGTGTCAGGAGCTTGGGCATGATCGTTCGTGTCTTCATCCCCCTTCCTCAGGCGCTGAGCGCGTGCGCGCTGGCGCTGACCGCCAGTCTGGCGGCCGCGCAGGGCTATCCGAACAAGCCGATCCGCATGGTGTCGCCGTTTGCGGCAGGCGGCGGCGTGGACTTTACAGCGCGCTTCGTCGGCCAGAAAATCTCGGAGGGCCTGGGCCAGACGGTAGTGGTTGAGAATCGCGCGGGGGCCGGCGGCGCGATCGGGACCGAGTTCGTCGCCAAGGCACCGCCGGACGGCTATACGCTGCTGCTCGGCAGCGCAGGGCCCATGACCATCCTGCCGGGGCTTTCCGCCAAACTACCGTACGATCCGCTGAAGGACTTCGCGCCCATCACGCTGGTTACCAGCATGCCATTCGTGCTGGTAGTGCATCCGTCGCTGCCGGTGAAAACCGTCAAGGAGTTGCTCGCGCTGGCGCGGGCGAAACCGGGGCAGCTCAACTTTGGTTCACCGGGCAACGGCTCGACGACGCACCTCGCGGCAGAACTCCTCAAGACGAGCGCGAACGTGGACATGGTGCACGTGCCCTACAAGGGCGTGGCGCCGGCGTTGACCGATCTGCTGGCGGGCCACGTGCAGTTCATGTCGGGCGACCTCAGTACCGTGATGCCGCACGTACGCGCGGGCAAGCTGCGCGCGATCGCGGTGACCAGCAGCAAGCGCTCTGCCCAGGTGCCGGACCTGCCGACCATCGCCGAAGGCGGCCTGCCGGGCTTTGACGCCAGCGGCTGGTTCGGCGTGCTGGCGCCGGCGGCGACGCCCGCCGACATTGTGACGCGGATCCACGCAGTGATCGTGAAGGGCATTTCCTCGCCGGAGGCGCGCGAACGGCTCGGGTCGCTGGGCGGCGACGTGGTCGGCAACACGCCGGCGGAGTACGCCGCGTTTCTGCGCGCGGACCTCGCGAAATGGAACAAGCTGATCGGGACTATTGGCCTGAAGGCCGAAAGCACCAACTGAGCACGATGATGCGATCCGGGCGCGAATAGCCAGCGTAGCGCGACGGAACGTTCTAAAATGGCGCTCCGCCAGCGCAGGATGCGCCCCCACCCCGCGCCCTTACCCGGTTTTGAGCGAGATCAATCCGGAACGACGACAGGAGAATTCGCGATGCCCATGGTCAAGGCTTACAACGAAGTGGAACACCCGCGCAAGGAACGCGCGCTCGCCAACGGACACTTCGCCTGGCGCACCGATTTCATCGATCGTCCAGAGGACAAGAGCATCGACACGCCGATGGCCTTCCTGGCCGAAGGCTCGGCCGGGCGTGTGCTGCGCACGCATTTCCACGTGGTTGACCAGTTTCAGGTGATCTACAACGGCTACGGCACCCTGGGCAAGCATCCGCTCACCTTTGGCGCCGTGCATTTCTCGCGCGCCTACACGCCGTACGGCCCGATTACCTACAGCCAGGACAAGGGCCTTGGCTTCATCACGCTGCGCGCCCACCGCGATCCGGGCGCGCAGTCCCTGCCCGACAACCGGGCGGTGCTGGAGCAGGTTCCCGACCGCAAGCCTTGGCAGATCACGGCGATTCCCGACTTCAACCTCGCCCCGGGCGCCAGCGGCGTGGCCATGAAAGCGCTGGAAGGGCTTAAGGACGACCGCGCGCTGGCGGGCTGGTCGGTAAAGATGAATGCAGGGGCGAAAGCCTGCACGCCTGATCCTTCCCGAGGTGACGGCCAGTACATTCTGGTGATGAAGGGCAGCATCGTGCACGAAGCCACCCTCAAGAAGGATCTGGCGATCGTCTGGGTAGGCAAGAACGAAGGCCCGTTCGAAATGGTCGCCGGTCCCGAAGGCCTCGAGGCCCTCATCCTGAACTTCCCCGTCCCGGGCGGCGGCATGCCCGACGAGCTCAAGCCGCTCGCGGGCGATAACCAGGGTGAATTGAAAACCTGGCAGTGCGTCCTGTGCTCGTTCGTGTACGACGAGGCTGCGGGAATGCCGGAGGAAGGCATTGCGCCCGGCACGCGCTGGGCGGATGTGCCGGAGACGTTCGGTTGCCCCGACTGCTCGGCCAAGAAGGCCGACTTCGAGATGGTCGAGTTCTAAGGGCGCCCAGGGAACCTCTGATTTACTCCGTCTTACTGGCGAAGGCTGGTATCCAGTGCCGGCCTGCGGGCGGGCTGTCCGGCGGCAGCCCCGTCAGGCGTCCGGATGCAGCTCGAACTCGCCCATGATCTCGAGCACCGCACGCCGCGGCAGCTCGGCAATGCCCACGGCCGCGCGCGCGTGGCGTCCGAACTCCGGCCCCCACAGCTCGTAGAACAGATCGGATGCGCCGTCGATCACCGCGAACTGTCGGTCGTAACCGGGCGCACTGTTGACCATGCCATAGAGCCTTATCACGCGCCGTACCCGGTCGAGGTTACCGATCTCGGCCTTGATCGACGCCATCATGCACAGCGCGACCGACTTCGCGCACAGCATCGCCTCGGCCTCCGACACCTCGTCGCCGACCTTGCCGAACTGCTTGATGCCGAGCGGCATCGACTGCCGACCGGTACCGTGGCCGGACAGGAAGAGCAGGTTGCCGGAGCGCACACAGGCGATACGATTAGGGCTCGGATAGGGGTGAGTCTGCGGCAGGGCCAGCCCCATGTCGGTCAGTTTATGTTCGATCTTGCCGATGGTCATCGTGTGTCCTCACGTTGGCTGGCCAGCCCTGGCCAATGCTAGATCTCAGGCTCAGCGCGGTTCGTTCAACCAGACAGTGGTGACCTCGCATGCTGTGGAACAAACTGCCGTTCGCAGGTTATATTGTCATCAGGCTAAAGCGTTCTCACAAATGCCGAAGCTGACCCCAACGCTCGCCGACTCCGACTGGCGAGGCCAGAGGATGGCGTCTACAGTCTCAAAGTTCGCAAGTCTGCAAGTCGATCTGCAAGAGGAGAAAGCATGAACGCTATCTGCCGGCTATCTGCGCTTGTGCTGTTCATGCCATCCATGATCGCAATGGCGGCTGAGCGTTATCCCAGCCGACCAGTCCGGATGATCGTGCCGACTTCACCGGGCGGAGCCAATGATGTCGTCGCCCGACTGGTGGCCAATCAGATGTCGGAGACGCTCGGTCAGCAGGTCATCGTCGACAATCGGGGCGGGGCCGGCGGCGCGATCGGGGCTGAAATTGCCGCGCGGGCGGTCGCGGACGGCTACACGCTGCTGGCTGCCACATTTGCCACACACACCGTCATTCCACATATGCAGAAAGATGTGCGCTACGACGCACTGGGCGACTTCACGCCCATCGCGCTGTTCGTGGTCCAGTTCAGCATGCTCTCTGCGCACCCCTCGTTTCCGGCCAGGACCGTGAAGGAGTTGATCGTTCTGGCACGGGCGAAGCCGGGTACGATCAACTATGCGAGTGCGGGACCGGGTTCAACCAGCGATATTGCCGGCCTGATGTTCGCAAAGCTGGCCGGAATCGACATCACGATCGTTCCGTACAAGGGCGGCGGTCCTGCCGTCGCCGCGGTGGTGGCCAATGAGGCGCAGCTCAATTTCGGTCCTGTGCCGGCCTCAGCGGCGCATATCCGTGCGGGTCGGCTCAGGGGCATCGCGGTGAGCGGCACCACGCGCAGTCTGTCCGCACCCGATGTGCCAACTGTCGAAGAGTCCGGCCTGCCGGGTTTCTCGCAGAGCTCATGGGTCGGCCTGGTCGCGCCTTCGCGAACGCCCACGGCAATCGTCGACCGACTGTACACCGTCGTCGACGAGGCACTGCGGTCGGCCGAATTGCGCGAACAACTGGTGCGCACCGGCGCCGAGCCTGCGCGCCGGTCCCGAGCCGCGTTCGGCGTCTTCATACGCGAAGAGTACAAGCGCTACGGTGCGATCGTGAAGGATCTGCTACCCGGGGTTCGCTGAACGACCGCAACAGCGGTAAATCTTCTGAATGCGGTGGCTGTTCAAGCGGCACAAGCCACCGTCTTGCCCTGGGCAGTGATCACCAGTGCCTGCACCTGCGCCTCATCGCCCGTGTTTGCCGAGCGACCATCCATGCTTGGTAATGTGCTGCTCCGCCACTTCGGCCGGTGCGTCCTCCAGGGGAGTCGCCAGGGTGTCGTTCCAGCGGTTCATGAATCCGAACTACGAAATGAGCGCCGTTATCTCGACGATCTGACCCTCGTCCCAATAACAACAGGACTGGGAAGCACCTGGCCGCATCTGACACCTGCCGTTGCACTGTCAAAGCCGACTCGAAGCTGAACGCAATCTGGTCGCATCCGCGCCGCGCGCGAGCCCGTTACTTCTTGAAGCGATATTGTTCGAGCTTCGCTTCATCGAGCGAGAGACCCAGCCCCGCGACATCGGGCAGCGTGAAGCTGCCATTGGAGATATCCAGCCGGGTCGTCGTCACGGTGTCGGTCATCTTCATCGGCCCCACGCATTCCAGCCCCGCCAGCACGTTGCTCGATGTCGCAGACAGCATGATCTCCGCCAACGTGCTCGGATCGAGACCGAAACCATGCCCGATGACGCAGGGAATGCCGGCCGCCTCGGCGGTAGCCAGCATGCGTGAGGCGTGCATGATGCCACCCGCCTGTTTGACGCCGAACTTGACGTAATCGGCCGCACCCGCCTTGATGACCGCGACCAGGCTCTCGTGATCGCAGATGGTTTCATCGGCCATGATCGGAATGCCAGCCTGCCTGCGCACCCGCGCGAGTCCCTCGATATCGCCCTTCGCGGTCGGCTGCTCGAAGAGCTGCAGGTCGTAGGGCTTGACCAGCTTTGCCAGCTCGAGCGAAGTGTCGGCATCGTAGAGCGCGTTGGCGTCGATGCGTATCTGCATGGCACTGCCGACTGCGGCGCGCACGGCCGCAACGCGGTCAGCATCGGCCTGCACGCCGCCGCCCACTTTGACCTTGGTCGACTTGAACCCGGCCTCGAGCCAACGGACCGCTTCAGCGGCGGCCTCTTCCGGCGGCAACATGCCGACCCAACCGTTGAATTGCACCGTGGTGTCCTTG
>JBBRCD010000147.1:0-9947 GCA_038205245.1 Burkholderiales bacterium | reverse complement strand
CGGCTCGGTGCCCAATGGCGGCTTGTTGCTGGTCGGCGGTGCCGACGTGCAAAAGGATCGCATCGAAGCATCGATCTGGGCCTTTGGCCGCAGCAAGGAATCGTGGCTGGTCGAGCACCGCGTGTTAATGGGCGACACCGCCCGCGACACGGTGTGGAAACGGCTGGCCGAATTGGTCGCCCAAACCTGGACGCACGAGTCGGGGGCAGCGCTGCCGCTGGCGCGCTTTGCGCTCGACACGGGGTTTGCGACACAGGAGGCCTACACCTTCGTGCGCGCCTGCCGTGATCCCCGGGTGATGCCGGTCAAAGGTATCGCGCGCGGCGCGGCACTGATTGGTACGCCAACCGCAGTGGATGTCTCGCAGCGCGGCAAGAAACTGCGCCGGGGCATCAAGGTGTTCTCGGTCGCGGTGGGCATCGCCAAGCTGGAGTTCTACAACAACCTGCGCAAGGCCGCCGACGTCCTTGAGGATGGTGTGACCACCACGTTTCCGGCGGGGTTCGTGCATCTGCCCAAAATCGATGCCGAATTCATCCAGCAACTGTGCGCCGAACAATTGATCACCCGCCGCGACCGCAATGGCTTTGCCATCCGCGAGTGGCAAAAGATGCGCGAGCGCAATGAAGCGCTCGACTGCTACGTGTACGCACGCGCTGCTGCATCGGCAGCCGGACTCGACCGCTTCGAGGAGCGGCACTGGCGGGAGCTGGAGCGGCAACTTGGATTGCCGCCGCCTACCGGCGAGATGCCCGACGAGGCGAAAACGCAATCCGACGAGTTCACTAAGGCCACCCAACGCGGTGGCCTTAGTGCTTCTGGAACCCCAAGAACTGGTAGGCGTGTCATCCGTAGCCGCTGGTTCAGCTGATTACCACCACAGGAGAAACACATCATGAGTCTGCAAACCCAACTCAACAGCTTCGTCTTGCGCGTCGCGGAGGAATTCAACACGGTCAAGGGGCGCACCGGCACGCTGACGACACTGACCACCACCGACAAATCGAGTCTGGTGGCAGCGATCAATGAACTGAAGTCCGCCATCCTCACTGCGGTCGCTATCGACGACGTCACGGTCGCCACGACCAGCACTTATTCCTCGTCAAAGATCGTGTCGGTGCTCGATGCGCTTAAGGCGGACATCCTGGGTGGTGCCGACCCGGCATTCGATACCCTGCTCGAACTCCAGCAAGCGCTGCAGAACGATCAGACTGGCATCGCGGCGCTCACTGCTGCCATCGACAAGCGGGTGCGTTTCGATGCGGTGCAGGCACTTACCGTTCCCGAGCAGACGCAAGCGCGCAGCAACATTGGTGCTGTAGCGAGTGCCGACATCGGTGACACCACCACCGACTTTGTTGTGATCTTCAACGCGGCACTGGTTTAAGGCATGAGCCTCGTTGCGCAACTGTCGGCACTGGTCACCCGCATCGGTACCGAGATCAAGGGGTTGATCCGCCCCGATCACCCGGGGCTCGCCCGGGCGTGGGCGAACTTTGGCTACGTGGCCGGAACGATACGGTTACGCGCGGCCCACAACGTCACCTCGGTGACGCGCATCTCGACCGGGCGCTACCGCATCACTTTCACCAATCCGTTCGCAGACGCCGACTACTGCTGGGTGGCCACAGGAAGAAGCAACACTGCGACCGGGACGATCCGCTTTGCGGCGGCGCGAGGCACGACCGACGGCAAGACTACGGATTACCTCGAACTGGTCTGCACCAGTGGGGCCGCGTCGCTCGCCGACACCATCGAGATCAGCCTGGTGATCTTCCGATGAGTACGCCGACCTATACGGAAGCGCAGTTGCAGGCACTACGCGATGCGCTGGCCAAAGGCGAGAAGCGCGTCACCTTCGGCGACAAGACGGTCGAGTACCGCACTGTCGAGGAGTTGAAGCAGGCCATCGGCGAGATAGAAGCAGCGATGCACAAGGATGCCGTGGCAACTGGACTGTATCCGCGTGCGCCCCGCCAGATCCGCGTGACTACCGGAAAGGGTTTCTGATGAGCTGGGTCACGAAAATTCGCACCCTGTTCGGCGGGGCCCCTATCCATGAGGCGGCGGGTCGTGGGCGGCGCGCACTCGCGTGGATGCCCGGCAACCCGGGCGCGGTGGCTGCGATGCTGGCGACTTCCAACGAACTGCGGGTGAAATCGCGCGATCTGGTGCGACGCAATGCCTGGGCCAATGCTGGAATTGAAGCCTTCGTCGCCAATGCGGTCGGTACCGGCATCAAGCCGCAGTCGATAGCGCAGAACGAGGAATTCCGTGTCGCCGTGCAGGCGTTGTGGCGCGACTGGACGGAGGAAGCGGACGCCACCGGCCTGACCGATTTCTATGGCTTGCAGTCGCTGGCGGCGCGGGCGATGTGCGAGGGCGGCGAGTGTCTCATTCGCCTGCGCCCCCGTCGTCCCGAGGATGGACTGGTCGTGCCGCTGCAGTTGCAGTTGCTCGAAGCCGAACATCTGCCGCTGACGCTCAACACCGAAATGCCTTCGGGCAACGTGATCCGATCCGGCATTGAGTTTGACGCGATGGGTCGGCGGGTGGCCTACCACCTGTACCGATCCCATCCGGAGGACGGACGGCTGTCGCCAATGTCCTCGCAAGGCGGTCAGGACACGGTGCGCGTGCCCGCGAAGGAAATCATGCATCTCTATCGCGTGCTGCGGCCCGGCCAGATTCGCGGCGAGCCGTGGCTGTCGCGCGTACTGGTGAAATTGAACGAACTCGATCAGTACGACGACGCCGAGCTGGTGCGCAAGAAAACCGCTGCGATGTTCGCCGGGTTTATCACCCGCCAGTCGCCCGAGGACAACCTGATGGGTGAAGGTCTGTCTGACCCAAACGGTATCTCTCTCGCAGGGCTGGAGCCGGGCACTCTCCAGATTCTGGAACCCGGCGAGGACGTGAAATTCTCCGACCCTGCCGATGTTGGCGGTTCCTACGGCGAGTTTCTGCGCACGCAGTTCCGCGCCGTGGCCGCAGCCATCGGCATCACCTACGAGCAACTGACCGGCGATTTGAGCGGTGTGAACTACTCCTCCATTCGCGCCGGGTTGCTCGAATTTCGCCGCCGGATGGAAGCCATCCAGCACGGCGTACTCGTCCACCAGATGTGCCGACCGGTCTGGAATGCGTGGCTCGATCAGGCGGTGCTGTCCGGAGCCATTGTTGCGCCGGGATTTGCCCGCCGTCGGCGTGAATACACCACCTGCAAATGGATTCCCCAGGGCTGGCAATGGGTCGATCCGGAGAAGGAATTCAAGGCAATGCTGCTGGCGATTCGCGCAGGTCTGATGTCGCGTTCCGAAGCGATTGCAGCATTCGGCATGGACGCCGAGGACGTCGACCGCGAGATCGCCGCCGACAACCAGCGTGCCGATGACCTTGGTCTGATTTTCGATTCCGATCCGCGCCGCACCTCCAAAGACGGTGCGAGCACCGATCCAAACGCTGCCCCTGGCGACACCGCTTCGCCGCCTGCCTGAGAGATTCCCATGAACCTGTTGCCACACATGGCGGCGCGCCTCTTTGGTGCGCCGCTGATGATCCATCGCCCAAAACTTGAGGTGATTCTCTCCGTGCTCGGCCCGCGTATCGGGCTGCCGGAAAGCACTGTGCCGGGCGATGTCATTCCTGACCGCGCCCAGTCAATGGGGGCCAGCGGCATCGCTGTGCTCCCCATTTACGGAACACTGGTGCGCCGCACGGTCGGCCTTGAAGCCGAATCGGGCCTCGCCAGCTATCAGGGCATCGCCACGATGCTGGATGCGGCAGTTGCCGACCCCAATGTGGCGGCGATCCTGCTCGACATCGATAGTGCCGGAGGCGAATCCGGCGGGGTCTTTGATCTCGCGGATCGCGTGGCCGCTGCGTCGAGGCAGAAGCCCGTCTGGGCACTGGCCAACGAAATGGCCTTTTCTGCGGCCTACGCCATTGGTTCAGCGGCGAGCCGTCTGATCGTCACGCGCACCGGCGGCGTGGGCTCCATCGGCGTCATTGCGATGCACGCCGACCAGTCGGCGAAGGACGCCAAAGAGGGCGTTCGCTACACCACGGTGTTCGCCGGAGCACGCAAGAACGACCTCAACCCGCACGAGCCGATCTCCGACGATGCGCACGCCTTTCTGAAATCCGAGGTGGATCGCGTCTACAGCCTGTTCGTGAACACCGTTGCGACACATCGCGGGCTCTCAGCGGATGCCGTGCGTGTCACCGAGGCCGGAATTTACTTCGGTGCGGATGCTGTCGCCGCTGGCTTGGCCGATGCGGTTGGCACCTTTGACGACGTGCTCGCCGAGCTCACCGATTCCCTTTCTCAACGTCTTGTGTTGCCGATGTCTGCGGCCGCACCGGGCATATCTTCGCAAATCAGACTGGAGACTTCAATGAATGAACCCGGAACCGCTGCTGGTAATGGGACTGGTGCTGATCCTGATCGCATTGATCCTGCAGCACCTTCACCCACCCCGCAAACCCTGACCATCGACGATGCGCAGGAGGTTGCCGAGCTGTGCGCGCTGGCTGGATGTCCTGAACGCATCGCCGGTTTTCTGGCGACGCGCACCTCGCCTGCCACGGTGCGCAGCCATCTTCTGGCGTCCCGCGCGGACAGCCAGGAGATCACCAGTCGCATCGTTCCCGATGCGACCAAGACCTCGTCCCAACCCCTCGACGAAAACCCGCTGGTAATGGCCGCGCACTCACGTGCAAATTCGGCTCGTTCTGGCAAGGAGAACTGATATGACCGCCATCACCGAAGGACTCAATCTCGGCGACCTCTTGAAGTACGAAGCGCCGAACCTCTATTCCCGCGATCAGGTCACGGTCGCCTCCGGCCAGACGCTGCGCTTGGGCGCGGTCGTCGGCGTCGTCACGGCCACCGGCAAGGTCAAGCAGATCGACCCGTCTGCCACCGACGGTAGCCAGTACGCCGCCGGGGTGTTGATGCAGCCCTGCGATGCGGCGCTCATTGACCGCGAGGACGCACTCATGGTGGCCCGTCACGCCATCGTTGCCGACCACGCTCTGGCGTGGCCTGTCGCCATCACGCTCGCAGAGAAGCAATCCGTCGTCCTGCAACTCAAGAGCCTCGGCGTCCTCGTTCGTAAAGGAGTCTGAACATGAACAATCCCTTTGAAAATCCCGCGTTCTCGATGTCGGCACTGACCGCTGCCATCAACATCCTGCCCAACAACTACGGTCTGATGGACAGCATGGGCCTGTTCCCTGCCAAGCCGGTGCGCTTTCGCTCGGTGGTCGTGGAGGAGAAAAATGGCATCCTGACCTTGCTGCCGACGATGCCGGTGGGCTCGCCGGGTACTGTGGGCAAGCAGGGCAAGCGCAAGCTGCGCTCGTTCGCCATCCCACACATCCCGCACGACGACGTGGTGCTGCCCGAAGAAGTCCAGGGCATCCGCGCATTCGGCTCCGAAACCGAGCTGCAGACCGTCGCTTCGGTGATGGCCGAGCATCTGCAAACGATGCGCAACAAGCACGCCATCACGCTGGAGCACCTGCGCATGGGCGCGCTTAAGGGCATCATCATCGATGCCGACGGCTCGGAGCTCTACGACCTCTTCGACCTGTTCGAGATCCCGCCCAAGGTGGTGAATTTCCAGCTTGGCAGCGCCGGAACGGACATCAAGAAAAAGTGCCTCGATCTCAAGCGCTACCTCGAGAAGAACCTCAAGGGCGAGCGGATGAGCGGCATTCACTGTCTGGTGTCCGAGGAGTTTTTCGATGCATTCACCAGCCATGAGAAGGTGGTGGCGGCCTATGACCGCTGGCAGGACAGCTTCGCGCTGCGCTCAGATATGCGCTCTGGCTTTACCTTCGCGGGCATTACCTTCGAGGAATATTCCGGTGAGGCCAGCGATGGGGACGACAACGTTCATCGTTTCATCGCCGCCGGAGAAGGTCACGCCTTCCCTTTGGGTACGGTGGATACGTTTGCCACGTACTTCTCGCCAGCAGACTTCAACGAGACGGCCAACACCCTGGGGCAACCGCTCTACGCCAAGCAGGAGCCGCGCAAGTTCGAGCGTGGCACCGATATCCACACCCAATCCAACCCGCTGCCGATGTGTCATCGACCGGCGGTGCTGGTGAAGGTGACGGTGTCCTGATGTCCTTCATCGAGGACGTCTACGATGCAGCGGCGCGTTCGGGCCTGCTGACGCAGGCAATCATCGAAGGCACGGAAATCATGGTCGATTTCCGTGCGCCCGATGAGGACGTGCTCGATGGCCTCGGGGTCAACCGCAACTACGCCATTCGTTATCCGGTAAGCCGTCTGCCATCGCTGGCCAGCGGCAACACGCTGAATATCTTGGGCCAGTCCTATCGGGTGCGAGAAATTACCGTGATGGGTGACGGCACCGAGGCACGCGCCTCGCTTACCCGACTGTAGGTACGCCATGCCCAAATCGATCCGCGAGCAGATCTTGCAAGCGGTGATGGGGCTGCTCGTGCCCATTACTGCCGCACAAGGTGCCCGACTGCTGCGCTCACCCCCCACCGGTGTCAGCCGCGAACAGTCACCGGCGCTGCTCGTTTTCCCGGAATCGGATGCCATCACCCAGCGACTCAACGACCGCGTCGAGCGAGCGTTGGTCGTGCGGGTCGTGGCGCTGGCAAGGGAAACGGCTGGCGAAGCACCGGAAATGATCGCTGACCGGCTGCTGGTGGCGACGCACGCCGCACTGTTTGGCGACGCCAATCTTGGTGGTCTGTGTCTGGACATCAAGGAACTGGATTGCGAATGGGATGTAGAGGATGCCGATGCCACGGCCGCCGCTATTCCTGCCCGCTACCAGATCACCTACCGGACGTTCACCGTCGATCTCTCAATCCGAGGATGAATTCATGCAAGTAGAACTTCTGAAATTCCACGAACACGCCGGTATCGCCCGTAACCCTGGCGAAGTCATCAACATCTCGGAAGACATTGCGCTGTGGCTGTGCGAGATCGGCAGCGCCCGTCGCGCAGCGTCCGATGTGCTTTCGTCGGCAAAACCCCCCAAGCAACCCAACACCACTCAGGAGTAAATAATGGCCTATTTTTCTGGACAAGGTCGCGTCTTCATCGGCGCGCGAGATATCAATGGCACCCCGCAGGGACTGACCTTCGTTGGCAACGTGCCCGATCTCAAGGTATCGCTCTCCGTCGAAACCCTGGAGCATCAAGAGTCCCAGTCCGGTCAGCGACTGACCGATCTGCAACTCATCAAGACCAAGAAGGGCGAGTTTGCTTGCACGCTCGAAGAACTGATCCAGTCGAATCTGGAGCTCGCCCTTTACGGTTCCACCACGGTCGTGACCACGGGCACCGTCACGGACGAGCCGGTCATTGTCGCAGCAGAAATCGGCAAGCTCTATCTTTTGGCGAAGCAAAACGTCTCCACCGTGGTGATCAAAGCGGGGGCGGCGACTGTGGCGGCAGAAACATACACGGTCAACGCCAAACACGGCTCGATCATGTTTAACGACATCACCGGAGTGACCGGTGCCATCGCCGCCAGTTACAGCTACGGTGCAGCCAACGTCACGGCGATGTTCACGCAGCCGTTGCCCGAACGTTGGGTGCGCTTCGAGGGCTTGAACACGGCGGACGCCAACAAGGAAGTCGTGATTGATCTGTATCGGGTGGCGATCAACCCGGCCAAGGATTTGTCGGTGATCGGCACCGAACTCATGAAGTTCGAACTGTCGGGTCAGGTGCTGGCCGACCTTACCAAGCCGGCGGCTGGCGCACTCGGTCAGTTCGGCCGGATCGTGCTGTTGTGATGGGCAAGGGCACGTTCGCGGCACTGCCGCCGGTACCGATGTCCATCGACGTCGCTGGCGAGCACATCGATCTCACGCCGCTCAAGGTCGGCGAGGTGCCAGCATTCGCCCGGGCGGTGCACCCCATCGCCGCCAGCCTCTCGACATCGCCCGATTGGCTGGCGCTGCTGGCCGGACATGGCGAAGCCGTCATCGCTGCTGTCGCCATTGCTACACGCCGCCCGGTCGAATGGGTGGCCAGCCTCGATCTCGACGAGGCCGTGCGTCTGGCCGAAGCCGTGTTCGGGGTAAATGCCGTTTTTTTTATCCAGCGCCTGTTGCCGAGCGTCACGCAGGCGGCGGCGCGGATCGGCCAGACACTGGAAAGACCGATGCCTGGAGCCAAGCCATCCAACGCTTGATTGGTGCTGGGCATGCCTACGCCGACATTCTTGACTACACACTGGCGCAAACCGATGCCTTTCTTGTCGCTATCGACCGGCAGGAGTCCCGGCAATTGTCGAATCTCCTCTCGATCACCGCAACCGGCAGTCAGGGCAGCAGTGAGGCGTTACGTCGAATGATGAAGGCGTTGTCGTGCTGAAACTCTCCCTGACCGCATCGGGGCTACTGGACAAATCCAAGTTGGACGCTTGGTCAAAGCAGAAGCAGACCGCCATCCACAAGGCGGTCGCGGCTGGAATGCAATCAGGCGGCAAGCTTGTGGTCGACGCGGTGCGCGGACGAATGAACGCGGACTTCAGCGTGAAGAAACCGGCGTTTGTGAAATCCCTGCGCGCCAAGGTCTATGACCGCAACCCGGACAAACTGCCGGCGGTTCTCATCGGCTCGAAGATCCCCTGGCTCGGTATCCATATGCGGGGTGGAACGATCTCTGGCCGGATGCTGATTCCGCTTACGGAGGAAGGTCGTCGTATCGGTCGCCGGGCTTTCAAGCGCGTCATTGATGCATTGATTCGTTCTGGCAACGCGTACTTCATTCGGAAGGGTGGCCGCGCCATCTTGATGGCCGAGAACCTGAAGGAAAACGCCTCGTCGCTGGCACGCTTCAAGCGAGCCGAACGAAAACGCACCGGTACCAAGAGCGTGAAGCGCGGTCAAGAAATCCCGATTGCCGTGCTGGTACCGAACGTCACCTTGAAACGTCGCTTCGATCTGGAGGGGACGGTACGTGGCCAGTTGCCCGCCCTTGCCCGTGCGATTGAAGTCCAACTTTCCAAGATATAGGTCATGACCCAACTATGAGCCAAGATCGCGCCCAACTGCTGATAACCGCCGTCGATCAGACCCGGTCTGCGTTCGACTCGATTCGCGGCAACCTGAGCAAACTCGGCGACGAGTCGAATCGGGTCAAGGGGATGCTCGCCGGGCTCGGTGTCTCGCTCTCCGTCGCCGGGTTCGCCGCCATGATCAAAGGCGCCATCGATTCGGCGGATCACCTCAACAAGTTATCGCAGAAGATCGGCATCTCGGTCGAGGCACTGTCAACCTTGCGTTTTGCGGCCCAGTTGTCGGATGTCAGCCTGGAGACCTTGCAGAAGGGCATCAAAGGCTTGTCGCAGAGCATCACCGAGGCCAATACAGGCATCGGTGACGGCGCGCAAGTATTCGAGGCCCTTGGCATATCGGCCAAGAACACCGACGGCAGCATGAAGTCCACCGAAGCCGTTTTGTTGCAGGTGGCCGATGTCTTCGCCAACCTGGAGGACGGTGCGGTCAAGACGGCGCTGGCCGTGAAGCTCTTTGGCAAGAGCGGGATGGACATGATTCCGTTTCTCAACCTTGGCGCTGCTGGCATCAGTCAACTCACGGCTGAGGCCGAACGGCTCGGCCTCAAGCTCACCACCGAAACGGCACGTTCGGCGGAAGCGTTCAACGACAACCTCACTGCGCTCAAAGCGTCTTCGTCATCGCTCGGTATCTCGCTGGCCCGCGACTTCCTGCCGGAACTGACGAACATCACCAATGCCATGCGTGAGGCCGCCAACGAGGCAGGAACGCTTAAGGCGTTGTGGGTGGGTCTGGGTGGAATCGGTAACTTGATCTTCAATGGCACCGAGATCAAGCAGGCCCGAGACGAGATGGCCCGTATTCAAGAACTGGTCGATTCGACCCGCAAGAAGGTCGACTCTGGCCGCACTCCTGTCCCG
>JBBRCD010000146.1:0-10079 GCA_038205245.1 Burkholderiales bacterium | reverse complement strand
CGTTACCGTGCCAAACCCCGGGCGACCCGGAGGCAGCTCAGTAGAACTTGCGCAGGTCCATGCCGGCGTACATCGACGCGACCTGCTCTGCATAGCCGTTGAACATCGGCGTCTCGCGCTTGAAGAACTCGCCGATGCGCCGCTCGCGCGCCTGGCTCCAGCGTGGATGGTCGACCTTGGGGTTCACGTTTGAATAGAAGCCGTATTCACTGGGCGCCGAGCGCACCCAGGCAGTCATCGGCATGGTCTCGACGAAGCGGATGCGCACGATCGACTTGCCGCTCTTGAAGCCGTACTTCCACGGCACCACCAGCCGGATCGGCGCACCGTTCTGATTGGGCATCAACTCTCCGTAGAGCCCCAGGCCGATCAGGGTCAGCGGATGCATCGCCTCATCCATGCGCAGCCCCTCGACATACGGCCACTGCAGCACGGCCGCCTTCTGCCCGGGCATCTGCTTGGGGTCGAGCAGGGTGTGGAACTCGACGAACTTCGCATTAGCGGTCGGCTCGACCTGCTTGATCAACTCCGACAGCGAGTAGCCCGCCCAGGGCACGACCATCGACCAGGCCTCGACACAGCGCAGCCGGTAGATGCGCTCTTCGATCGGCGCGAGCTTGAGCAGTTCCTCGATACCGAAACTGCGCGGCTTGCGCACTTCGCCCTCGACCACCACCGTCCACGGCCGGGTTCTCAGACTCTTGGCGTTGCGCGCCGGGTCAGCCTTGTCGGTGCCGAACTCGTAGAAATTGTTGTACGAGGTGATCTGCTCATAGGTGTTCAGCGTTTCGGTGGTGGTGAACGCCGGGGCGGCCGGCTTCAGGCCCGGAATCTTCTCCCGGGTCTGCGCAGTCGCGACCGATGACGTACCGGTCAGGGCGAGCGCGCCGGCACCGAGCAGTAAGCGCCGCCGGTCTGCATACAGTGCACGCGGAGTGATCTCGGACGGCGCGATGTCGGCGGGATGTCTGATCAGCATGGTTTGCTCCGGCGGGGCAGGAATGGCGTCGTATCATTCTACGAGAAGACCCCCGCAGCGGATGCACGCTTTGCACGCGCCCGGGCAGGCGGGGTGCTACCGGCCTGGATGCAGCGTCAGGGCGAACGAGGTCGCCCTGACCCGCCCGCTCAGGTCAGGGCCGCGCCAGGCTCCAAACCTTGTTCCAGCCGTCACCGGTGCGGTCACCCGGCTTCACATCCTTGATCCAGGTGTACAGCGGCTTGCCTTTATAGGCCCACTGCAGGCTGCCGTCATCGCGGGTGATGATCGTGTAGTCGCCCGAACGCCTGTCAGAGGCGGCCGCAGTCAGCGGCGGCCAGCTCTTGGCACAGCCGGCCACGCAGGTGCTCTTGCCCAGCGGGTCCTTGTCGAAGGTGTACAGGGTCATGCCCTTGGGATCGACCAGCACGCCGTCGGACACCCTGGCGGGCGCGGAACCGAAGATTGCGCACCCGCTCAATGCAACGGCGATCAGCGCGGTCACGGCGAACCATGCGCTGCGGCTGACCAGGCTGCGGGAGGCAGTTGTGGTTACGTTTGCGGTTGCGGCTGTGGTTGGGTTCACGGCAGGCTCCGGGAGACGGTTTGAACGGGAAATCCCCAATCAGCATACACGCCAGGCCAGTTCCAGCCTAGATCAGAAACAGGGTCGCCAGCCCCAGGAAGATGAAGAAGCCGCCACTGTCGGTGAGCGCGGTGATCAGCACCGAGGAGCCCATCGCAGGGTCCTTCTGCAGCCAGCGCCGGCCGAGCGGAATCAGCACCCCGGCCAGGGCCGCCAGCAGCAGGTTCAGCGTCATCGCGCCCATCAGCACGAACGACAGCGCTATGTTTCGGTAGAACAGCCAGGCGACCAGGCCGACGATGCTGCCCCAGACCAGACCGTTGATCAGGGCGATGGTGATCTCTTTCACGAACAGCTTGCGTGCGCTGTCCATGCTGATCTGCCCGAGCGCCAGCGCGCGTACGATCATGGTGATCGTCTGGTTGCCGGCGTTGCCGCCGATACCGGCAACGATCGGCATCAGCGCGGCCAGTGCGACCAGCTTCTCGATCGACTCTTCGAAGGCGCCGATCACCCGCGAGGCCATGAACGCCGTGACCAGATTCACGGCGAGCCAGGTCCAGCGGTTCTTCAGGCTGTCCCAGACCGGGGCGAAGATGTCCTCCCCCTCGCGCAAACCGCTCGCCTTCAGCTTCTCGGCCTCGGACGCCTCGCGGATGTAGTCCACCACCACGTCCACGGTGAGCCGGCCGAGGACCTCGCCCTGCTCATCGACCACCGGCGCGGAGATCAGGTCATAGCGCTCGAAGGCGGACGCGGCATCCTGCGCGTCGTCATCGGGCTGGAAGCTCACCACATTGCGATCGACCAGGGTCGCCACCTCGATCTCAGGCTCGTTGACCAGCAGCTTCTTGAGCGGCAGCACGCCGCGCAGGATGCCCTTGCGGTCGACCACGAACAGCTTGTCGGTGTTGCTCGGCAGTTCGTCCAGGCGGCGCAGGTAGCGCAGCACCACCTCGATGGTCACATCCTCGCGGATGGTGACCATCTCGAAATCCATCAGCCCGCCGACGCTGTCCTCGGGGTAGGACAGCGCCTCGCGCAGGTTCTCGCGCTCCTCGAGCGACAGCGACTTGAACAGGTCGGCGATGACCTCGTCGGGCAGGTCGGGCGCAAGGTCGGCGATCTCGTCGGTGTCGAGCAGCTCGGTGGCGGCCACCAGCTCGCCGCGGTCCATGTCGGCGATAAGCGTCTCGCGCACCGCATCCGAGACTTCCAGCAGGATCTCGCCGTCGCGATCGGCCTTGACCAGTTGCCAGACGCGCAACCGGTCGGTGAGTGGCAGCGCCTCCAGGATGAAGGCGACGTCGGCCGGATGCAGCGCGTCCAGCCGCGTCTGCAGCTCGGCCTCGTTCTGCTTGTGCACCAGGGAGTCGACCAGCGGTTGACGGTCGTTCAGCGTGCCGCCGCGACCCTCGCCTTCACGATGGGCAAGCGACTCGACCACGCGCTGGCGCCGCAGCAGATCGGAGATCTCCTGCAGGCTCTCCTGCACGCTGCGCGGTTCGTCGATATCGGCCATTGGGTCGGCTCGGTGCCGGTTCAAGTTTGGCGCGATTGTATTCGCCGGACCCACGAATTGGGCAGGGTCTGTCTCAGGAAATCGACCCCACGCCGGACCCTGCCCCGGACCCTGCCCCTGCCCCCGCCCCTTTCTGGCGGGCCGGACAGGGCGAGAGTCAGGGCGAGAGTCGGGGCGAGAGTCGGGGCGAGAGTCAGGGCGAGAGTCAGGACAAGGGTCAGTGCACGGGTCAGGGCACGGCGGCGCGCGGCATGCGTTTCAGGATGATCTCGCTGTAGCGGGCGAGCCATCGCGAGCCGCGGTTGCGGTCGTACAGGCGCGGGTTGGGCACCATCGCCGCCAGCCGGGCGGCCTGCTCGGGCGTGAGCTGGGAAGCCGACACACCGAAGTAGTGCCGCGCGGCGGCCTCGGCGCCGAACACACCGTTGCCCCACTCGATCACGTTCAGGTAGATCTCCAGGATGCGGCGCTTGTCCATCACCTGCTCCAGCATCAGGGTGATCGACGCCTCCTGCAGCTTGCGCCAGGGTGTACGCGAATCGGACAGGAACAGGTTCTTCGCCAGTTGCTGGCTGATCGTCGAGCCGCCACGCACGACGCGGCCCTGCTTTAGGTTCTGTTCGAACGCCTTCTGTATCGCCTCCCAGTCGAACCCTTCATGGTCGATGAACTTGTCGTCCTCGGCGACGATGATCGCGCGCTTGAGATGGATCGAGATGCTCGCGTAGGGCACCCATTGCTGGCGCAGCTGCGCCTTCGGATTGGTGCGCTGCAGTTCGTCCAGCCGCATGCGCATGAACGAGGTCTCGACTGGATTCTCATAATTCCACCAGACGACATGGCCGAACAGCCAGATCTGCCAGGCGAACAGGGCTGCGAGGCCGAGCAGCAGCAGGCGACCTGTCCAGCGAAGCAGGGTTCTCACTCGCGCAGGCCGCGCTCGGATCGGACCGGCATATGCAGTCGGACCTAGGCCGCCGACCCGCGCCAGGGCTGGGCATGGCGGCCGACCATGGCGGCCGTCTGCGGACGCACACCGCGCCAGATCAGGAACGACTCGGCCGCCTGCTCGATCAGCATGCCGATGCCATCGGCGATACGCGCACCGCGCGCACGCGCCGCGCACAGGAAGGCACTGGGCTCAGCGCTGTACATCATGTCGTAGGCGAGCGCCGCCGGCGCGAAACGCGCGTGACCAATCGTGGGCGCCGCGGCCCCCAGGCTGGCCGAGGTGGCATTGATCACGATATCGAACTCGCCCTCGATCGCATCGAGCCCACTCGCGCAGACCCGATCGTCGCTGCCCGGATCACCGGCACCCTTGACCGCAAAGCGCTGCGCCAATGCGAGCGCGCGCGCGGGCGTGCGGTTGGCCAGATGCAGCCTGCGCACTCCACTGTCGATCAGCGGCAGCATCACCCCGGCCGCAGCGCCGCCAGCGCCGATCATCAACACCCGGGCGCCGGCCAGCGGCTGACCGAGATGGATCTCGATGTCGCGCACCAACCCGACGCCGTCCGTGTTGTCACCGGACAGCCCGTCCGGCTCGAAGCTCAGCGTGTTGACCGCCTCGGCGGCCTCGGCGCGGGCGCTCAGTTTGCCAATCAGTTGGCTGCTCGGTTGGCTGCTCGGTTGGCCACTCTGCTGTCCGCCCGCTTGAGAGACAAGCTGCCAGGCCTCGCGCTTGAACGGCAGCGTCACGTTCGCGCCGCGTCCACCGCTGGCCCTGAACGCCTGCACCGCGGCGGCGAAGCCATCGAGTGGCGCCAGGATCCGCTCATAGGCGACGTCCTCCCCGGTCGCCTGAGCGAACTCGGCATGGATCGCCGGCGAGCGGCTGTGCGCGACCGGATTGCCGAACACCGCGTAGCGATCAGTCATGGTCTGCTCACTGCCCCTGGAACTGGTCGCCCGCGCTGAAGCTCCAGGTGCGGGTGATCGCCAGGATGTCGGTGTCCTTGGCAATATCGGGCGGGAACGAGGCAAACGGGGCAGCGAGCTCGACGATCCGGATCGCCGCCTGATCGAGCAGCTTGAAGCCGGACGAACGATTCACCTCGATCGACTCGACGCTGCCGTCGCGCCTGATCGAGACGGTGAGCAGCAGGGTTCCATACAGCTTCTGCCGGCGCGCCTCGTCCGGATAGTTCAGATTGCCGACCCGCTCGATCTTGCTGCGCCAATCGTCTACATAGCGTGCGAAGCGAAACTCCTGCGCCCGCGCGCCAACGAACTGCCTGCGCGGCCGCTGCTGATACTCGTCGAAACTCTGCGACAGCTGACCGCGCAGTCGAGCCATCTCCAGACTGCGCGCTGCCAGATCGGCCGAGTTCGGCGCCGGACTCGACTGCGCGGGCTGCGCCGGTGGCGGCGCAGGGTTGGGGTTGGCCTCCCGCGTGTCGATGGGCAACGTCGACTTCAACTGCGCGAGCAGCCTCTGGGTCTCGGCCTCGAGCCGCTCGACCCGCGCCTGTGTTGCGGCCGCCTGGGTCGGCACATCGACCCCGGTTGCAGACTGGGGCAGCGGCGTCTTCGCCCGGCGCGCAAGATCGGTGTTGCCGCCGCCGTCCAGGTTCGACTGCGCTCGCACATCGGCCTTGACCGGCGCCTGCGTCGTGCGCGCATTGACCAGCACGACTTCCAGCGCCTGCGGTGCGGCGACCGGCGGCCGCCCCTTGCCGGCGGTGAAGTTCACCGCGAGCATGCCCATGTGCAGCAGTACCGACGCGATCACCGCGATCGACAGCAGCCGGTCGGCTGGCGGAATCAGCGACAGCGGCGGCGACTTGAACAGCGCCTCAGGCGCCTCGAAACGCAAGGGATAGCGGATCAGCGCGGACACGTTCGGGTACAGCAATCGACGCGCGCGACGGTGTACCAGACAAGCAGGGGCGTCACCAATGTCACCATGGTGCGGATTCTAGGCGACCCGCAGACCGCTGTCATGCGCGATGCCCGCAGAAAAGGGGCCAGGGTCGTTTTCCGCGGCACGTGCAAAAGCCAGGCTCAGGCATCGCTGGCGGAAATCGACCCTGGCCCCTTTTCCTCGGCTGTTCGCTTCACCGCCGCCACCTGTTCCTGAGGTCAGTGGACTGGACGTCATCGGTCAGGATGCCAGCACTTCGCCGAACACCAGGTCGAGCAGCAGGTCGTACAGGTCGATCCGTTCCACCGACAGCCGCACTCGTGTCCCGCCAGGCAGTTCAGGCACCGAGGGTACCCGCGCCACCACCGGTATGCCGTCCAGGCGCACCAGGTTGTCGCGGATCACTTCGCCCTCGATGGTCTTCACCCCCTGCTGGCGCAGGAACACCAGCGACCAGTAGCGCTCCATCGTGCGCTGCGACTCGGCATAGGCATCGTAGGTCAGCTCGAACGACCGCATGATCGCCAGCAGCGCCTCGCTGCCCGCCGGATAGGCCGCCGGCTCGGCACGCAGCCAACTGACCAGCTGGCGCTGGTTGACCAGATCGACCATTCGCCGAAGCGGCGAACTGGCCCAGGTGTAATGGGCGACGCCCAGACCCTGGTGCGGCGAGGGGACGGTGGTCATATGCACCTTGCCACCGCCCTGCGCCCGATAGATCGCCGGCACCTGGGCACGCGCGAGCTCACCGCCCCACTGGCTGTTGGCGAAGATCATCAGCTCGGCCACCAGCGTGTCCAGCGGTGCGCCGCGCGCGCGCGGCTTCAACGTCACCTGCTCGCCGTCGACCACGAAGGTGTACTCGATCCGGCCGCCGCTGCCTGGCGTGTCCGGCTGCTTGCCGCGCAGGGCCTGCAGCTTCTGCGCGAAGCCCCATAGCGTCCACAGCTCGCCGCCCCGCGGATGATCCAGGCGCGGCTCGGGCATCGCTGCAGCCCGCGTCAACGCGGCCTCGTCGAAGCACGGCTCCAGATGCTCCAGCCGCAGGTTGTCGGAAATCGGCACCGCCTCGATCACGCTGCGGGTCGAGCGAAGCGTGAAGTCGGCATCGACATCGGCATACAGCGACAACGCGGGCACGGTGCGTCCGGCCGCCAGCGTGAAGCGCTCGACAACCGCATCCGGCAGCATGGTGATCTTGCGCCCGGGAAAGTAGGCAGTGGACAGGCGCGACAGTGCCGCCTCGTCCACCGGCGAACCCATAGCCACACCCAGGGCGGGTGCAGCGATATGCACGCCGATACGCCATCCGCCTCCCAGCGGCTGCACCGAGAACGCATCATCGATCTCGGTGGTCGCGCTGTCGTCGATGGAGAACGCGGCCACCGGCGCGGTGTCGAGCACCGGCGGCGGAGTCAGTTGAGCGTTTACTGCAGCTGCCTCGGCGCCGTCCAGATCGAAACCGGTGCCAGCGCGGAAATGCTCGAACAGGATCTTGCCGAAGTGATAGTCATGCGCCGACGCCAGCGCGCCGCAACGCTCGAGCAGGTGCGGCACGCTCATGCCGGTCGCGGTGCAGGCTGCCTCCAGCGCCTTCCAGGCGATCGACTGTTTGTCCGGCGCATGCAGCAGCGAGGTCAGCAACGGACGCATCGGCTCAGGCAGTTCGAAGTGCGCCAGCGCCGCCGCCCAGTCGGCCAGCTGCTCGGCCTCGCGGCGCTTGCGCTCCATGCCGGCCAGCGCCGCCTTCAACGACTCGGCGGGCGCGCGCTTGTACAGCCCCTTGCCGCGCTTGTAGAAGTACATCGGGCTTGCATGCAGCTTGAGCAGCATCGCCGCCCGCTGGATCACGCTTGCCGTCGCGCCGAAATACTCGGTCGCGGCCGCATCGAAGCCAAATTCATCGGCAGTGATCGCCTCCCACAGGAAGTCGGTGTCCAGCGTTTCGGCGATCAAGCGCGCGTCATCGATCAACGCCTTGGCGCCCGGCGCCTCGAAGCGCAGCAGCACGTTGCCCGCCTTCACCTTGGATCGCTTGCCATGCGGCGCCTCGACCTGCAGCGAGGTCGTGTTGTCGGCCAGCACACTGCCCGAGCGCAGCTCGCCTTCTTCCTCGTAAAAAACGTTCATCGCAGGGCCGGCTTGGGTGGGGCGAGGCGGCAAGACCAGTGCCCGCTCGCCGGGGGCGCGAAGTATACCGGAGCGGTTGCGACCGACGACCGGGCACCCACGGCCAGGCGGCCAGGCGGCCAGGGGACTGACCCCGCATGGGGTCTGTCCCCGCCCTTCCGCCCCGGTCGGATGTGTCATTGAAGTCGACGGCGCCAGCGACGGTACGAAAAGGGGTCGATTTCCGCGGCATGTGGGGTGAGGGGACAGACCCTGAGGGTCAGTCCCCGGCTCGGAATGGCGTCGATTTCCGCGGCACCTGCCAAAGCCACGGCAAGGGCCAGACCCCGCATGAGGTCTGTCCCCGCTTTCCGTAATCGCTTTCGCCGGCTACCCCAGTATCGGCGATCGCCGCCCGCTTCCCGCGCTGGCCGCAGGCCGCGCGGCACCTGTCCAATGCCACCTACACGGCAGATCGCTGCGCACGGCGGTGGCGGGCCCGCGTTGCCGGACCAGCGGTGCGGGGTTTATGCTGGCGCATGTGTGTTCGCATCGCGCCACAGGGCGGACTGTCTCCCGAGGATTCTCTGAGAGGCTTTGCATGGTTCAGCGGCAGCGTCACCATCAGTGTCAGCGTCCACCGGCATCGTTGCCGATCGAGGCAATCCGCTGGGTGCTCATCCGGGTACTCATCTGGGTAGTCACCGCGATGACGCTGCTCGCGCCGATGCGCGAGCTACAGGCGGCGGGTGGCCAGTTCCAGCCGCGCTGGACCAGCTGGCCGGTGTCGGCCGCAACGACGGTGCGCTACCCGCTGGACAACTGGTCGCTGCTGGGCGAGATCGCCGGGCGCGGCAGCGGCGGCTTCGATCTGCGCATGCTGCAGGGCGAGCGCTGGATCACCGCGGGACGCGAAGAGGTCGGCCAGCTCGGCCTGTCCTCCGACGTCGTGTCGAAGCTGATGACCGCCTTCCCCGGGCATGCGGCGATGGTGTTCGCCACCTACTCGCCCGAGAACGCCCAGCTTCGCATCCGGGTGGTCAAGGCCGAGCGGCATGCCGACGGGCGCATCCGCAGCTTCCTGGGCGATTTCACGCCGCATCATGGCGAGCGCTGGGCTGCACAGCGGCACTACTTGTCTGTGTCCGAGGCGACCGACACCACCCGCGCCGGACGCAACCCGTTCGCCTCGTTCCGGCCGGCAGACAGCACCGACCCGGTGTTCTACAACATAGGATGGAGCGCCGCACAGGTCGCGGTCGGACATGCGATGCGGCTGTACAACGCGTCGTCTGCGTTCATCGCGCTGACCGACACCCGCTGGAACCAGAGCGTGCGCCGGTCGGGCAATGTATTCCGCCAGACGGTGGAGACCACCACCGAGGCCTGGGTGCGGCCGATCTGGTTCGTCGCCTTGCCACTGGATCACCAGCCCTACGGCATCCAGACGGCGATCTGCGTACTGCCCGGCTCGACCGCCTGCCCCTCGCTGGAGTTGCTGGCGCACAGCGGGGTGTCGGTGTCGAGGTGGGCGGGCGGCAACATGCCAAGCCCGGAGGATCTTCTGTACTCGTGGACCGACTCACGGTCGGGGTTTACGGTGTTTGCGTTTGCGCTGGTGACGGCGGCGTTGGTTTGGGGGGTGGCGAGTGTGGTGGCGGCAAATCTGTCGTTACCGGCGCTCGCAGCAATGGGCTCGGGAACGTCGCTATCTCCATTAGCGATCAGCGCTATAGCCGGTGGAACATATGCGGTGGGGTCTACTGTTCTAGGTGGCGGGGGACCGGTGACGTCAGCACAGCAAGGCTACCTTGGCGCAACCGGATCAGGCTTTCTGGAGCCGCCTGCACAATCGAACGCCCATGGTACTGCACTGTCATTGGCGGTCGCGGAAAGGCATGTCAATGGCCCGATGAACCGCGGGCTTTCCGGAACAGCCGCAGTGGCTTTGGGCACCTGCCCTGAGTCCTGGACGGTTCAGCAGTGCAACAGCGCTTCTATGGATTCAGGACGTCTG
>JBBRCD010000145.1:0-10147 GCA_038205245.1 Burkholderiales bacterium | reverse complement strand
GTCACCACCCTCAACGCCCAGCAGCAACGTGCGCTCGACTTGATCCAGGGCATCCAAGTGTAGACAGTAGCAAGAACCCCGATATCACGCCAAGTCCTTGTCGTGAATCAGAAACTCGTTCTCGCATCACAGGAACTTCAGGCTAAAGGCACACCGGCTCCGCACAAGTGTTATTGCCCGATCGGGAATGTTCGAGGATTCTGAGTGTAATCATCCGTTAGATATCCCGAACGGTGCTGCGGAGCAATGAGCGACTCCGAGGAAATGCGCGTGAGCTGATCTCCAAGCCAGCCATAGCCGATACGCTCCTGTTCCAGCCGCAGCCTGGGTTGAAGATGATCGAAACGAAGTTCGTCATAGACCGTTGCCTCATCGGGCGTCAGTCGCGACAAGTCGTGGCGTGCGGGCTCGGGCTCCTGACCCCAGTGGGAGCGGTGGGCAAGCAGTGTCTCCCGGTCCATGAGGAACGATGCCGAGTGCGGAAAGCAGCCACGCAACTGGTGGAGGATGGCGAAGCCATGAGTGTCGATGTCGCCCCAGTAGTACAGGCGGCACCGATGCAACCAGCTGGCGCGCGCCAGCGACTCCCAGCCGTAGCCTGCACCGAAGACGACGATGGCGCGCGTCAACGGTGGGAAGGCGAGGTAGTTGGTCTCATTCTCGGTGATGAACACCCGCTCGATGGGTAGCGCAAGCGCCGCAAAGCTCGCCGCGTCCAAGGCGAGATCGGGCAGCCCTTGGCATCCGGGTAAGCTGGGAAGCGCCGGATCGAGTAGCCGGAACCGGATCCGTACCGGCTTGTCCAGGAAGCCGAAACGGCGGCTGAACTGCATGGTACCGGCCGCACGGTCGTCGATGGCCCCAGGCGGTAAAGCCAGATCCAGCAACTCACCCAGCACGCCCCGGTGGGCCTCGATGAACTTGCTGTCCACCCCTGGCGCGTCCACCTGGCGCAGGTAAACGCCCGGGCGGGGATGGGCCTGCAGCCACGCGACGACGGCCAAGAGGCGCTCCCACCGGTCGGCCAGATCCAGGGCCTGGAGCGGACGCCTGGACATCCACGCCAACAAAGCCGGCTGCGCTGTAACCGTCTGTTGCCACAGCGCCTCGAAGCGTTGCACCTGGCGCGCCTTCCCGACGAAGGCCAAGGCCGCCTGCAACGTGTCGACCCAGATGGCGGCCGGCAGACGCTGGGTTCCCTGAACCCGATGATTCCACTCCCGCCAGTCTATCCGCACACACGGGGTGTCTGCGACTTCGCGCGCCCAGTCACGCACTGCCTCGAAGCGGTCGGACAAATCACCAGCGCTCGGCACCTTCAGGGTCAGGCGCACTGGCCAGGGCAGGGCATTGGAGACTGCGGCACGCAGCAAGTCGCCGCGATCCCACAAGCGTTGGACCTGGGCGCGCAGGTCCGCCGGCGTGGTCCAGCTCATGGCACTACGCCGCCTCCGCCTGCCCTGACTGCTGCCTGTTGCACCCGGTACTCTTCGATCGACAGACAGTGGAGCCGCGAATCCCGCCCGCCCTCGTTGTGAACGAAGCCCACACTGGCCACGAAGGGCTCGATGATGTGGATCTTCTGCAGCGGGGTGACGATCAGCAGTTGCAGGTTGAGCTGCTGGAACAAACGCAACCCGTATTGCGCCGACTCGTCCGAGCCACGGCCGAACGCCTCGTCGATGACCACGAAGCGGAACGAGCGAGAGCGCACCGCACCCCATTCCAGCCCGAACTGGTAGGCCAGGCTCGCGGCCAGCACGGTGTAGGCGAGCTTCTCTTTCTGCCCGCCCGACTTGCCGCCAGAGTCCGAATAGTGCTCGTGCTCGACGCCATCGGCACGCCAACGCTCGCTGGCCGAAAACAGAAAGCCGTTGCGCACGTCTGTGACCTTGGCAGTCCAGCGCCGGTCGGCATCAGACAGGCCCTCTCGGCCGCGGAAGCGGTCGATGATGGCCTTGACCTGAAGGAACTTGGCTTCCGAATACTGCTCGCTGGCCGATCCGGTCAGCGCGCCCTCGGTACAGGCACGCAGATCCTGCTGGAAATCGCGTATCTCGGCATCCGGGCTGGGCTGCGCTACAAGCTTGATGTAGCGGCCAGGGTTGTAGTCGATGGCCTGCAGCGACTGATTGATGAAGTCGACACGCTCCTTGATCGTATCCCGCTCGCGGGCGATCTGGGCGTTGAAGTTGGCGATCTCGTTGATGGTGTTGACGTTGAGAAGCTCCTTGAAGCGCGCCTCGAACCGCGGCAGGTCATCGCCCTTCAAGCCGGCGAGCATCCGCTCGTAGTCGCCCAGCGCGGCAAGGCTCACGTCCATCTCGACGGTTTCTGCTTTGAACTCTTCCTTGAAGCCACGCATGGCGTTGACGATGCGCTCGGTCAGACGCGCCAGGCGCCTGTCCTCCGCGTCGATGCGGTCCTGCAGCCACTTACGCACCTCCTGCTCACGGTTATCGCAGGACTCGACCGACAACTGGTGCTCGCCGAGCGCCTCGGCGCGCCACGCGTCCAGGCGCTCGACTTGGGCGTCGTCGAGCGGCATCGCGTCACAGACGGCCCGAGCCAGATTCCCCAGGTCCTGGGCGGTCTCTCGCCTGCTTTTGACCTCCCCACGCTTGCCCAGCGCCTCTGCCCGCTTGCTCTCAGTCTCGCCATGCCGGTCGCGCACGACCGTCAACTGCCGTCCCAGTTCCTGCAGGGTGTTCGAGGCGGCTTCAAGCCGCGCGCGCTCCTCGGCGAGCGCTGCAATCTCGCGCGCCAGGCCCATCCAGTCGATGTCCGTAAAGCGCGTGAACTCTTCCAGCCGGGCGAGCGTCACCAGTCGGCCTTGAAGTTCCTCGCGCGCTTGCTGGACCTCGTTGATGCGCTGCGCCAGCGTGGCCAGCTGCCCCTCCAGGCGCTCCCGCTGGTCCCGCAAGGCACGCAGCTTGTCGGCATTGCTCCAGCCGAGCACGTAGCGGCTGCGGTCGTCGATGCGGCTGCGGTCGTCCTTCTCGTGGCGGCCCGACGTTTCCTTGATCTGCCCGGCACGCGTGATCGCGCGTGCCTCGCGGCGGAACTGCTCGCCCGTGTCGCAGCAGGCAACGTCGAAGCGATTGCGAAGCTCGTGTTCCAACCATTCGTAGTGCGGCGAGTCGGGCTTGATGCCGAGCTTCCGCACCAGCGACCGGGCATGCAGGCTGCCCCCCGGTACCGCCTTCTTCGGCCGCACATGAAAGTACACCAGGCGTGCGCCCAGGTGCTGGCGATCCACCCATTCCACGACGGCCCTGTAGTGCGCGTCCGGGACCAGCAGCGCGAGGCCGAAGCCGCGCAGCAGCCGCTCGGCGGCCCCCTCCCATTCGCGCTCATCCTCACGCACCTGAATCAGCTCGCCTGCGAAGGGCAGTTCATCCCCGCCTATCGAAAGCGCCGCGCACACGGCATCGCGTATGCGGACCTGGGCGGCCTCGATGTTGCTCTTGCGCCGCTGAAGGCTGTCGATCTCCTCGGACAGCGCTGCGTGCTCTTCATGTCCCTTGCGAAAGGCGAAGTCCTCCTCGCGCTCGCGGTTGTCCAGGTCTGCGATGCGCTGGCGCAAGCCTTCAGCGCGGGTGGCGATGGTTTTCTGTTGGGAGAGGAATGCCGTTTCATCTGACGGGGGTGCCTCGTCGATGCGGCTGAGCAAGGCCGTGTGGCGATCGGCCTTCTGCTGGCGCTGGGTCTTCTCATGCTCCAGGCGTCGGATATTGGTGGCCAGTTCCTCCAGGCGGTTGCCACCGTTGTCACGCAGGTCGCGCTCCAGCTTCGCGATTTCGGCGCGTTCGGCATCGCGCTGTGAGTCCAGGCGCTCGATCTGGGCATCCAGCCGGGCGGCATCCTCTGCCAGCAGCGCAAGGCGGCGGTCCAGCAGCCCGCCCTTGAGACGGGCGAAGTACGGGTGCAGCGCGTCACGCCCGTTGCGCCAGCCTTGGATCGTCGCGACCAATGCGGCCTGACGGTGGCCGTCGTCGACCAGTGGCGACAGCAACTCGACCTGGCGCTTGGCCTTGAGCACCGCCTGGTGGGCGCGGTCCAGGTCCTCGAAGTGCCGGAGCAAGGCCTCGATGCGGCTGCTGACGTCGAAAGGCTCCAGCATGTGGCTGCGCACGAAGTCGGTGAGGCTGCCTACCGACTTCATCGAGACCGTCTGGTGAAACAAGTCCAGGGCCTGCTCGTGCTCAATGCCGAAGCGTCGGCGAAACCAGGCCCCATAGGGCGGAAAGCTGTCGAACAACTCGCCTCCCGAGGCGCGCAGCTTCTTGCGTAAGGCGGCGATATCGCTGCCGAAGCCTGCGAAGTCATCGGCAATGACCATCGCCCGTTCGGCCGCCACGAACAGGCGCGCGGGCTGGCCCTGCGGGTCTTTCAACCAAAATACCTGTGCCAGCGTCACCGCCTGGTCGTAGCCCTCGTTGCGGAAGACGCCGAGGATGACCGAGTAGCTCGACGCATCGCGCAGCGCCACAGGGCGGGCGCTGCCCGTGACCTCGTTGCGCTCGCTCTTGTAGTGGCCGAGCACGTAGGAGCGCAGGTTGCGCTCGCGGGCTTCGGCCCCAGCCGCCTTGTTGTAGGCCACGCGATGTGCCGGCACCAGCAAGGTTGTGATGGCATCGACCAGCGTGGACTTGCCCGATCCGATATCGCCCGTGAGCAAGCTGTTTCGACCGTCGAGATCGTATCGCCAGACGCGCTTGTCGAAAGTGCCCCAGTTAAGCACCTCCAGTCTTGCCAGGCGAAAGCCCACGCGGCTGTCGTCGGCCACGAAGTCCAGGCCGGGGGTGGGCGCTTCAAGCATCGCCCAACTCCTTGGGCTGCGCACCGCCCGACAGGGCCGTACGGTAGACCTCCAGCCGTGCGTCGAACTCCGCCAGCCACTGCGCATCGACAAAGGCCTTCAGGATGCGCCGCACTTCATAGTGCCCTCTGTCCTGGCCACCGCCGGTGGCGGGCTTGAGCCGGCGCAGAAAGCCCAGATCGACCACCTTGGTGATCGTCGCGTCCATCTGGTCGATGAGCCGGGCCTCGTTCGTCCCATCGGGCAGGAACACCCGCATCAGTTCGGCAATCTCGTCGCGCGAGAGCACCAGCCGCGTGTCGCCCCCGGAGGCGTCGAACTCTGCCATGCGCTTGCGCAGCAGCGCCAGCATCAAGCTCACCGGGTAGGACAGGGGGCGGCGCGCGACCAGCCGCGGCAGGCGCGGCACACCCTCGGACTCGTCCGGGTCTGGACGGCTCTTCAAGAAGGCGTGCCCCTCGGCCTCGTCCAGCACCAGATCAAGCAGCAGCACCGTCGCCTGCTCCCGCACCCGCGCCTGCAGGCGCAAGAGGCTCGCCCAAAGACGCTCGTCGTCCTCGCGGTAGAGCACACCCTTGAGCAGCTGCACCATCAGCTGCGACAGCTCGGGCACGGTTGGTAGCGCGCTAGGTGGAGTCTCGACCGAACCGTTCTCGTGCAGCGTATCATTCATCTTCTTCTCCCGCTGGCCGTCGTGCATCAGCGCGTGAAGATCACGCGCGGCAAGCGAGCCTCGCGCGTCACCGCCTCGCCCGCCACGTTGCTGGCCTGCCAGCGGATCGGCTCTTCCGCAGCTTCATCGACGAAGGCGCGCAATCCGTCCACAGCGTCGCCGCCATCCCCGGCATGGGCCAGCTCCAGATAGACCACAAGTTCTGCCAAGCCCTGGCGCAGTGGCTCGGCTTCCAGCAGTTCACGGAGCGTTATCTGCGACTGACGGCGCAGTGCACGCTGAACAGCCGAGCGCAGGCGTGCCTTGTCCACGAAGATCTGGTCGAACAATCGAGCTGTGTCGATGTAGTCCTCGCCTGAAACGAGTGCCAGATCGGCCAGGCGCGGCTTCACGCTCGGCGTGAACAATGGCCGCTCCAGTGGCAGTTCGACTGCCGCCCCCATCGCGGCTATCGCCATCAAGCCTGCAGTGGGCGGGGCCTCGCGCAGGGCCAGCGCCTTGCTTTCGATGCCGTGCAACAGATCCACGATGCGCCGGTTCTCCAGAAAGGCCCGGTCGTCCAGAAAGCGGCGCAGCTGCTGCGACAGCTGGGCCACGGTCCGCTGCGTGTGTTCGCCGGCTTCCAGCCAGTCATGGTGCACGCGGCGGGTACGCGGCTCGGGTTTCAGCGCGGCGACGGCAGGCAGCGCCAGCACCTGATCCAGCCGCTCGGAGAGCTCCTCCTGCCGGCGGCTGGACATCAGGAAGTCCCAGAAAGCACGGAAGCTGCGCCCCTGGTCGGAGTCGCCGATGGCATCGCGCTCACCCATGATCTCATCGAGCAACGCGCCCTTGGCGCCTTCCCAAAGCGCGATCTTCTCGCGCACCTTGCGGTCGAGGTGGCGGAAGTTGTGCTCCACCTCGCGGAAGTCGGCCAGAAGCTCGCGCGCAAGTTGCTGGAATTGCTGGAAGCGGTCCTTCACCGCCGTGTCGTCCAGTAGCGGCACGTCGCCGGCCAGCACGCGGGCGATCTCGGCGTCGAGCTCGTCGCGCTTCTTGCGAAGGTCGTCCACACGCTTGATCGGGTCGGCCTCGGTGCCGGCGCTCATCTGCTCAAGCAGCGCAAACAGCGTCATCAGGCGCGACTCGGTACCCACGAACGGCCGCTCGGTCAGCGATATCAGCCACGCGATAGCCTTTTCGGTGGCCGGCGTCAGGTCGAACTGGGCTTCGTCGGTGCCCGGCTTGTAGAACTTGCGCAGCCAGCCCTTGTCGGGCGCGGCCCAGTCGTTCAGGTACTCCGGCGCGCCCTTGGGGTAGGCATCGGCGCCCAGCTGGTCGCGCAGGGCAAAGAGTTCGTCCTCCAGTGCCTCGGCGAGGTCCGCCTCACTCATCCCGCGCACGTTCGGCGCCACGAACACCCGATGCAGGAAGCTCGCCGCCAGCGGCGCGTGGGGCGAAGAAAGCAGCCGCCAGGCGGGGTGCCGGTCGCGCAGGGTGGCGAGGGTGGCGTGGTCCATATCTGCGCGGCGCTGTCAGGCAGGCGCCTGGGTTTCAGCGCCCAGCATCGTGGCGCAGCCGCCCCACCGCCTGCGCCACGATGCTGGCCTGTGCGTCGATGCGGGCGATGATCTCGGACGGCGTGCGCTTGTCGACGTTGGCCACCGTGTTCGGGTTCACAGCGCGCTTGCGCAATTGGAACGGCGCATCGCGTCGCAGATGCTCTTGCCGAAGGACAAAAGCGATTGCATGGTGGCGATGGGCTTGGGCGCCCTGGCGCCAGGTTTTCGCGGGTCAGCGGTCGTGCGGGTTGTGGGCATGGTGATCTGTGACCTTTCGGTGGCCGCGGGCACTCTGCGAGAGTGGCTCAATGAAAGAGTCTTTGGTGAACAGCAACCCTTGGTTGCGTGAGCCGGGCCAGCGCGACTTTCTTCTGCGCGCGAGTGCTGCGAGCTCCTCTTCGTGTTTTGAAGACGGCAGTCACGGTCAGCCGCCCGGCCCGTTCGCCACGCGCGAAGTCCGACGCAGCACGCGACTGAAACAATGCCCCAGCGGCGCATAGTCACTGGCCCTCGCGCCCTCATTGGTCCGGTCTTTCGGCTCCGCCAATTGGAATCGGCTCAAGTTGACGAAACCGGCCTAAAGTCTAACAGGGAGGAAGCCTGTTCCGGATGTGATTGCCAGCACAGCGATCGCATTTGCGTTGGGGCATGGATTCGCCTTTTGGCGACGCTCTTGCCTGCTGTATCGAACGTGGACGGAATCGAAACGCGCAGACTGGCCTTTACCGCAAGCAATGGGCAGCAAGCGTAAAATACGGCCGGCGAGTCGAAAGGGGAGCCTCGAACGCGATCCCGGACTCGGTGAAAGGCCCGGTATCCTGCTTCCCGTCCATCGAGAAGAAGTACGGGCAGCCGATCGCGCACTGAATGGATGTTCGCAGGAAAGCAGGCCTCCTCGAGTGCGTGGCAGTCGGCACGCTTCTGAAAAGCGAGCACCAGCTGGCGCCAATTAAACGCCAACGCGCTCGTGGCGGCGTACCTGGCAAAGAAGTAGCGGCGGCAAGTGCAGTGTGTGACCGGCTGCATCGGTCGGCCCGTTAACGCTCACCCACACACGGAAAGCCCACCCGGAATGTCCAACGAAGTCAAAGCCCCCTCGCCGCGTGCCATCGTCGCCGCAGTGCAGCTGCCAACGGTGAGTGACGCAGAACTCACGGCATCGTTGAACGAACTGCGTGAACTGGCCAAGACGCTGGGCTTCGAGGTCGTCGCCGTGTTCACTCAGAAGCGCGCCAGCTTCGATTCCACCGGCTACCTCGGCACCGGCAAGCGAGAGGAACTGCGGCGCTTTGTTCATGGCGAGGCTGATCCCTCTGGCGATTCGCTGACCACCGGCCTGAGCACTGCGCCGAATGCCGGCCCGAACACCGCCCGGAACACCGCCCCGAACGCTGCCCCGAACACCGCCCCGAACGCCGCGCTGCGGGCCGACTTCCTGCTCGTCGATCACGACATCTCGCCTTCGCAGGCGCGTATCCTCGAGAACGAGATCGGATGCGAGGTGATGGACCGTACGATGGTCATTCTCGAGATCTTCCACCGCCATGCGCGTTCGAATTCGGCCCGGGCGCAGGTCGAGATCGCGCGCTTGCGTTACCTCGCGCCCCGATTGCGCGAGGCGGCCAAGCTGGCTGGGCCGCAAGGGCGCCAGCGCAGCGGCGTCGGTGGCCGCGGTGCGGGTGAGTCCGCGGGTGAGGCCGACCGCGCCAAGATCCGTGACCGCATCGCGGAATTGAAGAAGGAGATCATCGCACTCGACCTGGAACGCCAGACCCAGCGTGCGCGCCGTCAGGACAGCCAGGGCGTGGCGCGGGTGGCACTGATCGGCTACACGAACGCGGGCAAATCCACCCTGATGCGTGCGCTGACCGGCAGCGAGGTGCTGGTCGCCAACAAGCTGTTCGCGACCCTCGACACCACGGTGCGCATGCTGGTGCCAGAAGGCGTGCCGCGCGTGCTGGTGAGCGACACCGTGGGGTTCATCAAGAACCTGCCGCACGATCTGGTTGCCTCGTTCAAGTCGACGCTCGAGGAAGCCGCCGAGGCTTCATTGCTGCTGCACGTGATCGACGCCAGTGACCGCGGATTCGAAAGCCAGATCGAGGTGACCGAAAAGGTGATCGAGGAGATCGGCGCAGGGGATGTGCCGCGCCTGCGCATATTCAACAAGATCGATCAGGTCGGAACCGTCAAGGCCCAGACCGAACGCGCGAAGGCATTGCGCGCGCAGTTTCCCAAATGCATCGTGCTGAGCGCGGTCGAGAAGGATGACGTGGCCAAGCTGCACAAGGCCATCCGTGCGTTCTTCCGCGCGCGTCTGGTCAAGGCCGAGTTGTTCCTGCCGTGGTCGGCGCAGAAGCTGCGCGGTGTGCTGTTCGCCAGTTGCGAGGTGCTGGAAGAGCGTGTCGACGGGGAGGGCGCCTTGTTTCGCGTGCGCGGTGAGCGCAAGGACATCGATGCGCTGCGCGAGCGGATCAGCGCTTCGGCCGGATGAGCTTCTCTGCGGCTCTGGGCGTCAGCCAGTGTGCCCCCGGGCTTCTGACCCGCCACCGCTTTCGGCGCGGTAGGGACAACAATTCTTGGCTTCCTGCATTATCGTACATGCGAAAAATGCAATGGGCGTGTTGATCGAGCCTGCAGAAGACGCTCCGAATATCGCCAGTCACGGCTTTTCGCTGGCCCAGGCCGGGGCGCTTGATCCAGGGAGGTGAATCGCTATGCCAACGATGCCAACGCTGGTGATAAAGTCGCAGATAGCGTAATGGCCGACGAAATTTCCTATCCGCATGCTGATGGCGCTTTCACGGCGTGCGGCTGCGGCCACACGGCCCCGGTTGGGGGCATTAACGGATTGACGGGAGCCGCATGATGACAGCAGGACGCACGCTGTACGACAAGATCTGGGACCAGCACGTGATGGCCAGCGAAGAGGGCGAAATGCTGCTCTACATCGACCGCGCGCTGTTTCACGAAGGGTCGTCGCATGCCTTTGACGCGCTCGAGCGCGAGGGCCGGCCGGTCGCGCGCCCGAGGCAGCTCTTCGGGTTCAACGATCATTACGTGCCGACCACGGGCCGCGACAAGGGTGTCGATGGCATCGCCATTCCCGAG
>JBBRCD010000144.1:0-10382 GCA_038205245.1 Burkholderiales bacterium | reverse complement strand
GTTCACCGGTCGCCCGGCGCGACGCTTCGCCCACGCTGCCCAGTGGGTCCACCAGCTGCCGGCATGCCGTTGTGCACCGGCCAGCCAGTCGTCGGCGCCGGCTGCCTTTGCCCGGCTGGTGCTGACCCTGGGCGCGGCGCTGCCGGTGTAGTAGTGCCGGCGGTTGCGTGCGGCAGGATTGATGACCCCGGCGATATGACCACTGCCACCGAGCACAAACTCGCGCGCGCCGCGCAACAGGCCCCGCGCCAGCCACGCGGTGCGCCAGGGCACGATGTGGTCCTCCTCGGTGGCGAGCAGGTACCAGGCAGAGCGGATCTGGCGCAGGTCGATCGGCAGCCCTGACAGCTGCACCCGTCCGGGCACACGCAGGTTGTTCTCGAAGTACATCTGGCGCAGATACCAGGCATAGAGCGCGCCGGGCAGGTTGGTGCCGTCGCTGTTCCAGTAGAGCAGGTCGAACGGTTCTGGCGGCTTGCCCTTGAGCCAGTGATCCACGACGAAGCGCCAGATCAGGTCGTTCGCCCGCAGACTGGCGAAGGTGAACGCCAGATCCCGACCGCTCATCACTGCGGGCGCGGCCGAAGCGCTGAAGCGCTGCTCGCAGCTCTCGACATAGTCGCGATCGATGTACACGCCGATCTCGCCGACATCGCTGAAGTCGAGCATCGTCGCCAGCAGGGTGGTCGAGGCCGCCGGTTGCTGGCCGCGCGCGGCCGCCAGCGCGAGCGCAGTCGACAGCAGCGTGCCGCCGACACAGAAGCCGAGCGCGCATACCTTGTCGCTGCCGCTGACCTCGCGTGCGATGTCGATCGACTCGAGCACCCCGCGCTCGGCATAGTCATCCCAGCGCAGATGACCGAGTTCGACCGGGGCGTTGCGCCAGGAGAGCAGGAACACGTTGAACCCCTGCTCCAGCGCGAAGCGCACGAACGAGTTCTGCGGTTGCAGGTCGAGGATGTAGTACTTGTTGATGAAGGGCGGCACGATTACCAGCGGCCGGGAGTGCACCCGCCCGGTCATCGGCCGGTAGTGGATCAACTCGACCAGCGCGTTGCGATGGATCACCGCCCCGGGCGTCAGTGCCAGGTTACGGCCGATCTCGAACGCGTTCTCGTCGGTCATGGTCAGCGCGCCGCGCTCGAGGTCGGCTCGCAGCCGCTGCAGACCTCGCGCCAGACTGTCGCCGCCGGTCTGCGCGGCCAGCGCCATCACTTCCGGATTGGTGTGTGCGAAGTTGGCCGGGGACATTGCATCCAGCCACTGACGCAGGAAGAACCGCGTGTGGCGTTCGCGCTCCGGGTCGAGCTGTGCCGCTTCGATGGCACGGTCCATCCACAGCGTATTCAACAGGTGGGCGTGTCGCAGATAGTCGAACCAGGGATGGCTCTGCCAGGGCGGCTGGTTGAACCGGCGGTCAGCAGCCACGGCTGCAGCCAGCGCTGCGTCCGATGCTGCGTGCACTGCCGCGTCCGCCGCCGCGTTTACTGCCGTCGCGTCTACTGCCGCGGCGGGCGCGGGCGATCCCGGCACCGCCTCACCCTGGGTCGACGGACCGCTGGCGGCAGCAGACGACTGCGTGTTTGCGCTGTCCACCATCTGCTGCCAAAGTACAAGATGCTGCTCGATGAAATCCTGGCGCAGCGCTTGCCAGGCGTCCGGATGGCGGGCCAGAGCCTCGGTGAGTGCGGTCCAGGCACGTGCTGTGGCCGGGGCCTGGTTCAACCGGTTCTCCAGATCAGCGCTGCCATGCGGCCGGTCGTGCGGTCGCGGCGGTAGGAGAAGAAGCGCTGCGGATCGCTCACCGTGCACAAGCCTCCGCCATGCACACGGGCGACGCCGGCGCGGGCGAGACGGCGGCGACCGAGCTCGAACAGGTCGGCATACCATTTGTCGTGAACCGTGGCCGAGGCGGCGAACGCCGACGCGTCTGCCTGATCAACCGCGATGAACGCATCGCGTACGTCGGCGCCGACCTCGAACGCGCCGGGCCCGATCGCCGGGCCGAGCCAGGCCAGCACGCGCCGCGGGTCGCCGCCCATCGCGCCAAGGGTGCGCTCGATCACACCGCTCGCCAGACCGCGCCAGCCACAGTGCGCTGCGGCCACGCTTTCGCCGTCATCGGTGCACAACAGCACCGGCATGCAGTCGGCGATCATCACGCTGCACACCACGTTCGCCCGATCGGTGTACGCGGCGTCGGCTTGCGGCGGGTTGTCGACGGTGTGTGCCGGGACCACAGCGTTGCCATGCACCTGGTGCAGCCAGCGCGGCGGGGCAGGCAGACAGGTTTCGAGCCGCCGCCGGTTCTCGGCGACCGCCAGCGGATCATCACCGGCGCGCAGACCCAGATTGAGCGAGGCGAACCCACCGACGCTCGCGCCCCCACGGCGGGTGGTGACGATCGCCTGCACGCCGGGCGGCGCGGGCCAGTCCGGTACGATCAACTCCGCTGACGAGAGTGCGGCTGGTGTCCCCCGGTCGCGCCTGTTGTCTCCACCGGGGTTCATGCCGGGCGCCTCAGGCGCGCCAGTGCCTGCTCGATATCGGCTGGCAGCGGCGAGCGAAAGCGCATCGCTGTAGCGTTTTCCGGATGCACGAAGGCCAGCTCGACCGCATGCAGAGCCTGCCGCGCGATGCCCTCGGCCACTGCGGCCACCGCTGGTGGCAGCCGGTTGGCGCGCGGCGCGTACACCGGGTCGCCGAGCACCGGGTGGCCGATCGACTCCAGGTGAACCCGGATCTGGTGGGTGCGTCCGGTGGCCAGCCGGCATTCGACCAGCGACGCGCCCGCCAGTCGCTCGAGCAACCGGTAGCGGGTGAGGGCAGGGCGGCCGCGCTCGACCACCGCCATCCGGGTGCGCTGCACTGGATGGCGACCGACCGGGCGGTCGATCTCGCCGGCCACCGGCGCGTCACCGAGGACGATCGCGTTGTAGGTTCGCTCCACATCGCGCGCGGCCAGGGCGCGCACCAGCGCGGTGTGCGCGGTGAGCGTCTTGGCCACCATCATCAGGCCGCTGGTGTCTTTGTCCAGCCGGTGCACGATCCCGGCGCGCGGCAGGGCCTCGATCGGCGGGTAGTGGTGGAGCAGGGCGTTGAGCAGGGTGCCCTGCCAGTTGCCGCTGCCTGGATGCACCACCAGTCCGGCCGGTTTGTCGAGCACGATCACCGACGCATCCTCGTGCACGATGGAGAGTGCAATCGCCTCGGCAGTCGCCGCGAGCTGCCTGCGGTCGGTGTCGGGCGAAACCATCAGGGACTCCCCGCCCCAGACCTTGTCCGAGGCGCGTACCGGCCGGCCGTCCATCAGCACCCGTGCGCTGCGGATCCACTGCTGCAGGCGACTGCGCGAGTGGTCTGGCATCAGGCCGGCCAGCGCCTGATCGACGCGGTCGCCTGCATACTGCGCTGGCACGATCAAGCTGACCGTCTCCGGCGTTTTTGCAGACGTTTCGGATAGTGGGGCGGCTGGCGGGGCGGCTGGCGGGCAGACCGGCGGCTCGACCGACGGGTCCAGGTCGGGCGCCGAAGGGCGTGCGTCTGCCGGCCCCGCCGCGGGTGGCCGCGGCGGAGGAGCCGGTGAATTCATCGGGCTATACTTCTGCCGGTTCAAGGGATTGCTTTCAGAATGGATATCGAAATGAAGCCCGTGGTCGCACATTCGCTTGATTGCTCAACCGAGCACCCAACTTCGCGCCCAACCGCGCCGTCAGTTGCAGAGTCAGCCGCGCGGTCAGCCGCGCAGTTGGGCGCGCAGGCAAGCATGCAGTCAGGCACGCAGCCCACTGCGCGTTCAGCGCTCGCGGTCATCGGGTCGAGTTTACTGGCAGCGCGTCGGCAGGTGCTTGCGCTGGTTGTCCTATTCATGGCCGCGCTCGCGCTGTCGGGCTGCGCTTCGGTGCGCACCCTGGACGAGACCCGGAACTGGCCTGCAGCAAAGCTCTATGCCGAAGCGCGCGATGAGATGAACTCGCGCGCCTGGGAGCGGGCGATCAAGCTCTACACTTCACTGGAGGCGCGGTTCCCCTTCGGACGCTATTCCCAGCAAGCGATGCTCGAACTGGCGTACTCGCAGTGGAAGGACAACGACACGCCGGGAGCGATCGCGACCCTGGACCGTTTTCTGAAGCTGTATCCGACCCATCCGAACGCCGACTACGCATGGTTCCTGCGCGGACTGGTCAATTTCAACGACCAACTGGGTCTGTTCGGGGCGCTGGCCCGACAGGATGTGAGCGAGCGCGATCCGCGCTCGGCGCGTGAGTCGTTCGATTCCTTCCGCGAACTGCTGATCCGGTTTCCCGACAGCCGCTATGCGCCCGATGCCGCCGCGCGCATGAAATTCATCGTCAACATGCTTGCTTCGCACGAGATCAACGTGGCCCGGTACTACCTGCGCAAGGGTGCGTTCGTCGCCGCCGCCAATCGGGCACAGACCGCGCTCACCACCTACCCACAGGCGCCGGCAAACGAGGAAGGTCTGCTCATCATGGTCAAGGCCTACGATGCGCTCGGCCTGGACCAGTTGCGCAACGACGCCGAGCGGGTGATGCGGAAGAACTTTCCGGACAGCAAGTACCTTGGGGCGAAGTCGATCTCGGACGGTCGCCGGTGGTGGCACTTCTGGTAGGCGTCAGCCAGCCTCGAAACCGGCATCGGTGATTGCCTGACGCAAGCGCTGAACCGATGCTGCTGCCGGGTCATGCTGCACGCTGGCCTCGGCGCGATCCAGCGACACGCTCACTGAGGTCACCCCAGGCATGGCCTGCAGCGCACGGGTCACGCTGTTCACGCAACCGCCGCAGGTCATGCCGATCACTGGCAGTGTCGTCGTCTCGATCATCGCTCACTCCTTTTAATGTGTTGGCCCCTTCGTTGGAGCTTCCGTCAAAGCGCCGGGGCTGGCCGGTGGGTGCTCAGTGCGAAAAGCCTGGCGCGCACCGAGCGGGGGGCGCCAGCGTCGCAACAGCAGGGCGTTGCCGACCACGCAGATCGAGCTGGCTGCCATCGCTGCGCCGGCGAACACCGGGCTGAGGAAGCCGGCCGCAGCCAGCGGGATGCCGATCAGGTTGTAGCCGAAGGCGAGGGCGAGGTTCTGCCTGATCTTGCGCATGGTGGCACTGGACAGGTCGATTGCATCGACCACCTGGGACAGGCGGCTGCCGATCAACGTGATGTCGGCGGCCTGAAGTGCGATCCCCGAGCCGCTGCCGATGGCGAAGCTCACATCTGCCGCAGCCAGTGCCGGTGCGTCGTTGATGCCATCGCCGACCATGCCCACCACCTTGCCCAGTGCCTGCAGCCGACGCACCTCGGCCGCCTTGTCTTCCGGTTTGCAGCGGCCATGGTGGGTGGCGATACCCGCTTCGACGGCGACGCGCGCGGTGACCGAAGCGTTGTCGCCGGACATCACCACCAGTTCGACCCCGGCTGCGCTCAGCTGCCGGACCGCTGCCGCAGTATCCGCGCGCAGCGGGTCGGCCAGTGCGATCGCGCCCAGGGCGCGCCCGCCGAGCGCGACCGCGATCCAGGTCTTCGAGTCTGCGTCTGGCCAGCGCGCCCCGGCCGGCAGGCGGCCGCCCTCGGCCTCGACCCACTCCGGCGCGCCCAGCATCGCGACCGCCTGGCCGAGGCGGGCGCGCACGCCGCGCCCGGTGACCGCCACGAATTCGGTCGCGGCTGGCGGTGCACTTGCTGCTGCCTGGGCGCCTGCTGCTGCGGCGGCCTCAGCCGCAGCAGTGCGTACTGCATGCGCCAACGGGTGCTCTGAATTCGCCTCCAGCAGGGCTGCGGTCGCCAGCACCTCGCGCTCGCTGCTGCCGGCAAACGCGGCGATCGCGGTCACCGCCGGTCGGCCGGAAGTCAGGGTGCCGGTCTTGTCCACGATAAGGGTGTCGAGCCGGTGCGCCCGTTCCAGCGCCGCGGCATTTCTGATCAGGATGCCGGCACGCGACCCCTCGCCGATGCCCACGATCACCGCGGTGGGTGTGGCCAGACCGAGCGCGCAGGGACAGGCGATGACCAGCACTGCGATCGCCGGTATCAGCGCTTCGCCCAGCCCATGGCCGAGCAGCAGCCAGGCGGCAAACGTGAGCAGCGCGATCACCAGCACTGTAGGCACGAACACCCCGGCGATCCGGTCGGCGAGGCGCTGGATCGGTGCCCTGGAGCCCTGCGCTTCGCTGACCAGGCGGACGATGCGGGCGAGCGCGGTCGCCGCCCCGACGCCGGTGGCGCGCATGCGCAGGGCACCGTTGCCGTTGAGCGTACCGGCGAACAACGGGTCGCCGACAGCCTTGCCCACTGGCAGGCTCTCGCCGGTCAGCATGCTCTCGTCGACCGTCGATTGCCCGTCCAGCACGACCCCGTCCACCGCCACTGCTTCACCCGGCCGCAATTGCAAGGTAGCACCGGCCACCACCTCGGCCACCGGCAGGTCGACGGTGTCGAGCTCGCCATTGGCGCGCGTGAGCTCCACCCGCGCGGTCGGGGGCTGCAGCGCGATCAGTGCCTCGATCGCCGCACCGGTGCGGGCACGGGCACCGGCCTCCAGCCATTTGCCGAGGAGCACCAGCGTGATGATCGCCGCACTGGACTCGAAATAGAGGTGCTCGCCCGGCGCGAAAAGCGTCACCGCCGCGCTATACCCCCAGGCAATGCTGGTGCCCAGGGCGACCAGGACGTCCATGTTTGCACCGCCACCGCGCAGCGCATTCCAGGCGCCGCGATAGAATGGACGGCCGAAGCCGAATTGCACCGCGGTGGCCAGTACGAGCTGGATCCAGGCGGGCAGCATCCACTCGTGGCGCCCGGCGAACATACCCACCATCTGCAACACCAGGGGCGCGGTAAGCAGTGCCGCGATGAGCAGGCTGCGCCCCGAGGCCTGATGCGCGGCATCGCGCTCGGCCCGGCTCAGTTCGCCGGCGCCAGGGGACTCGTCTACCGGCTTCGCGCCATAGCCGGTCCGCACCACCGCCGCGGTGAGTTCGGCCGGCGTGATGCTCGCCGGATCGAACGCCACATGGGCGCGTTCGCTGGCGAAGTTCACCGATGCCGTAACGCGCGGCAGGCGGTTCAGAACTTTCTCGATCCGCGCGGCGCAGGCAACACAGGTCATCCCCTCGATCTGCAGGTCGATCGCGGCGGGTGCAATAGCGGGAGCAGGAGAAGCGCTGCCTGGGAATCCAGTGTCCATCTGTGACCGAAACGCTACTCCAAAGGCGCCGTGGCGGCTATGCGGCAAGCAACCGATGCGGCAGGATACCGATCGACTTGCGCCGTCGCTCAGACTGCGGTCAGCCCGACAGCTCGGCTCGCCCGGCAAACAGCGCGAGAGCCTCCGGGTTGGCCAGCGCCTCGCGGTTCTTCACCGGCTGGCCATGCACCATGTTGCGCACTGCCAGCTCGACGATCTTGCCGCTGCGGGTGCGCGGGATATCACTTACCTGAAGCACCTTCGCCGGCACGTGGCGCGGCGTCGTGTTGTCGCGGATGCACTGCTTGATGAGGGTGACCAGTGCGTCGTCCAGCGCGAGGCCTTCGCGCAGCCGCACGAACAGCACGACCCGCACATCGGTTGGGCTGACCGGCGGCCAGTCCTGCCCGATCACCAGACTCTCGACCACCTCTTCCAGCTGCTCGACCTGGCGGTAGATCTCGGCCGTGCCGATGCGTACACCGCCCGGGTTGAGCACCGTGTCCGACCGGCCATGGATCACCATGCCGTCATGCGCAGTCAGTTCGCAGAAGTCGCCGTGGCACCAGACGCTCGGGAACCGCTCGAAGTAGGCGGCCCGGTAGCGGCTGCCGTCCGCATCGTTCCAGAAGCCGATCGGCATGCAGGGGAAGGGCTTGGTACAGACCAGTTCGCCGCGCTGGCCGGTGACCGGATGACCGTCGTCGTCCCATACCTCGACCGCCAACCCGAGCCCCCGGCACTGGATCTCGCCGCGCCAGACCGGCAGCAGCGGGCTGCCCAGCACGAAGCAGGACACGATGTCGGTGCCACCCGAGATCGATGACAGGCACAGGTCTGCCTTGATGCTCGAATACACATAGTCGAAGCTCTCGGCCACCAGCGGCGAGCCGGTGGACAGCATCGTGCGCAGGCGGGTCAGGTCATGCGTGACCTTTGGCTGCAGGCCGAGTTTGCGCAGCGAATCGATGTACTTGGCCGAGGTGCCGAACACGGTCATTGCTTCCTGCTGCGCGAAATCGAACAGCACGTTGCCCTTTGGATAGAACGGCGAGCCGTCGAACAGCATGATGGTGGCACCACTGGCCAGGCCGCTGACCAGCCAGTTCCACATCATCCAGCCGCAGGTGGTGAAGTAGAACAGACGGTCGGTCGGATGCAGGTCGACATGCAGCCGGTGTTCCTTCAGGTGCTGGAGCAGCGTGCCGCCAGCACCATGCACGATGCACTTGGGCACGCCGGTGGTGCCCGAGGAGTACATGATGTAAACCGGATGGTCGAACGGCAGGCGCTCGAACTCCAGGCGCTGCGGCAGGAAGGGTGCCATGAAGTCATGGATATCGACAGCGCCGGAAACGCCCGACAGATCGGCGTTGCGCCGGGTGTAGGGGATGATCAATATGCGAGTCACCGAGGGCAGTTTCGCCGCCACATCGCGCACTCTGGGCATCACATCGATCGTCTTGCCGCCGTAGAAATAGCCGTCGGCGGCGATCAGCACAGTCGGCTCGATCTGGCCGAACCGGTCGAGCACGCCCTGCACCCCGAAGTCTGGCGAGCACGACGACCAGACCGCGCCCAGACTGGTGGTGGCCAGCATCGCTATCACCGCGCCCGGGATGTTCGGCACATAGGCGGCCACCCGGTCGCCTGGCTTCACCCCGGCATCGCGCAGCGCCTGCTGCAGGCGGGAGACTTCATGGCGCAGCTCGGCGAAGGTGACCGAGCTGCTGAGCTTGTTCTCTGCGCGAAAGGCGATCGCGATGGCATCGTCACCGCGTCGAAGCAGATTCTCGGCGAAGTTCAGCCGTGCCTGCGGGAACCAGCGGGCTCCGGGCATCTTCTCCGCATGCTCCAGCACCACATCGCCCCGGGTTTCGGCGATCACGTCGCAGAAGCTCCAGAGCGACGCCCAGAACTTCTCCGGCTCATCGATCGACCAGCGGTAGAGCGCAGCGTGGTCGCGGCAGTCCGCGCCCCAGGTGCGCGAAATCTCGCGCATGAACTGCTTCATGTCAGAGCGGGCAATACGCTCCGCAGACGGGGACCAGATCGGGGCGGCGGAGTCGGGCATGGCAGTCGCAGTCAGGGGGGGGCGCGCTTCAACCGATGAAGTCGAGCACAGCCTGGGTCACCAGTTCAGTCGACGCCTCGCCGCCAAGATCCGGCGTATGCAGCCGGCCCTGCCGGGTGGTCAGCTCGATCGCGCCCATCAGGCGCGCGGCGGCCTCCTTCTCGCCGAGGTGCTCCAGCATCATCACCGCCGACCAGAAGGTGCCGATCGGATTGGCGATGCCCATGCCGGTGATGTCGAAGGCCGAGCCATGGATCGGCTCGAACATCGACGGGAAGCGCCGTTCCGGGTTGAGGTTGGCGGTCGGTGCCACGCCCATCGAGCCCGACAGTGCGGCCGCGAGGTCGCTCAGCACATCGGCATGCAGGTTGGTGGCGACGATGGTGTCCAGACTGCCCGGCTTCATCACCATGCGCACGGTCATCGCGTCGACCAGCATCTTGTCCCAGGTGACCTCCGGGTACTTGCGGCTCACTTCCTCGGCGATCTCGTCCCACAGCACCATGCCATGGCGCTGGGCGTTGGACTTGGTGACCACGGTGAGCAGCTTGCGCGGGCGCGAGTGGGCGAGTTCGAAGGCGAAGCGGATCACCCGCTCGACGCCGTTACGGGTGAACACCGACACCTCGGTGGCCACTTCTTCCGGCAGGCCGCGATGCACCCGGCCACCAGCACCGGAGTACTCGCCCTCGGAGTTCTCGCGCACGATCACCCAGTCGAGGCTGGACGGGTCGAGTGCCCCGGAAGCGATGCTGGCCAGCGGGCTCGCGATGCCCGGCAGCACCCGTGCCGGACGCACGTTCGCATACTGGTCGAACGGCTGGCAGATCGCCAGCCTGAGGCCCCAGAGGGTGATGTGATCCGGAATGTCCGGCGCGCCGACCGCACCGAAGTAGATCGCATCCATGTCCTTCAGTTGCGCCAGACCGTCGGCCGGCATCATCACGCCATGGCGCCTGTAGTAGTCGCTGCCCCAGTCGAAGGCGCGGAAATTGAAGGCGAAGTCGCCGCTTTTCGCCGCCAGGTGTTCGAGCACGCGCTGGCCGGCCGGGATCACTTCCTTGCCGATGCCGTCGCCCGGAATCGATGCAATAGCGTGAGTGCGCA
>JBBRCD010000143.1:0-10423 GCA_038205245.1 Burkholderiales bacterium | reverse complement strand
ATCTCCGCTTTCTTTGCTGCGGCGGCGCGCACGTCGAGCGGGCGCACTTGCGGGGCGGCGGGAAGTTTGTCGGCGACGCTGTCGGGGAGCTTGATGCCGGGGACCGACGGGCGCACGAAGCCCTGGGCGAAGATGCCTTGGCCAAAATCGGTCATGATGAAGCTCAGCCACAGCTTGCCGGCGTTCGGATTGGGGCCCTTGTCGACGAGGCTGATGCCGTACGGCGCAGCAGCCGACGCTTCTTTCGGTATCACGACCGCGACCGCGTCGCCGAGGCCGTCGATGTGCTTGGCCTTGAGGCCATCGTTTTCGTACGAGATCCAGATCGGAATCTCCCCTTTCACGAACTGCGCGTAGGGTGTCGTGCCGAGGACCCGCAACACGTTGCCGGAAGCGTGGAGTTTGCCCAGGTAATCAAGCCCGGGTTGCACGTTGTTCATGTCGCCACCCGCCGCGAAGTTGGCGGCGAAGGTCATGACCTGACCCACACCGGTGGAACGCGGATCGAGATAGACGACCGAGTTCTTGTACTCGGGCTTCAGGAGGTCCGCCCAGGATTGCGGCACGTTGGGCACCAGCTTGGTGTTGACGATAAACGCGATGGTGAGCGTATGGATCGTGAACCAGCGTCCTTCCGCCTCCCGGAAGACTGCGGGCAGCTTGTCGAAGTTGGTTGGCTTGAATGGCGCGACGACGCCCTTCTTGACGGCGTCCACCGCCGAGGCTGCGAAGTAGTAAGCGGTGTCGGCTTGCGGCCGATTGCGCGCCTTGTCCAGCGCCACCACCGTCGCGGCCGAACCGAGATCGTTGTAGACAATCTCCACATCGGGGTAGCGGCGCTTGAACGCCGAAAATTGAGCGGCCCAGTTGGCCCAGGTCGGGCCGGTGTCGAAACTGATCACCATCCCTTCCTTCTTTGCTGCTTCGTAGAGCGACTTCTCGCCACCATACAGTTCCGGCGAATCATTGATGGTCTGGGCAAATGTTGTGGAAACGAATGCGCTGAGCGCAGCCGTTGCAAACAGGCGTTGTAGCGTTTTCATGGTGACCTCGAGTCAGGGGAGGAAAGAAACTGCACGGCTTCAGGTGGAATGCGCACGCGCTCGATGGCGCTGCGCTTTGTTGTTTCAAGGTGCAAAGAACCGGCGCCGACGGCGACTTCAACCTGCCGCGTGGCGCCGTAAAAGGCATCGCGTACGACCTGCACGTCGAATACGTTAGGCGATCCGGAAGGGTGCGCCATCTCGATCACGATGCGCTCGGGGCGGATCAGAAGTTCGAGGCGGGTGCCGGGTGGGCGGCCGTGGGCCGGAACGATGAGGCGACCAATGGGCGTGTCGACCGCATTCGGCTCCACCACCACGGCAGCGAGCAGGTTCGCGCGTCCGACGAAGCTCGCCACAAATCCATCGACCGGAGCGTCGTAGAGCTGCTCCGGCGTTGCAACCTGTTGCAGCCGGCCATCCTTCATCACTGCCACCCGATCGCCCAGGGACAAGGCCTCGTCCTGATCGTGCGTGATCAGCAGGGTGGCGATGTTGCGCAATTGCTGGATGCGGCGGATTTCCTCACGCATGCTGAGCCGTGTGGCGGCGTCGAGTGCGGAAAGCGGCTCGTCGAGCAGCAACGCCTTGGGTTCGAACACCAGCGCCCGTGCCAGCGCAACACGCTGCTGCTGGCCACCGGAAAGCTGCGCCGGCAAGCGATCGGCAAAATCCGCAAGACCGACCAGATCGAGCATCGCTTCCGCGCGTTTGCGGCGTGCGGATAGCGCGATGTTACGCACCCGCAGTGGATACGCCACATTGTCGCGCGCGCTCATGGTCGGGAACAATGCGTAGGATTGGAACACGACGCCGCATCCGCGTTCGCGCGTGGTCCGCGCCGTGACGTCGTCGCCGCCCAGATAAATGCGCCCTTGGTCGGGGCGCAGGAAACCGGCGAGCAGTTTCAGTAACGTGGACTTGCCGCAGCCCGACGGCCCGATGCATACCAGCATCTCGCCGGCGGCGATCGTCAAGTCGATGTCGGCGACGCCTCCTCCACTGTCCGGGTAGTGGTAGTCGATGTTCTGGAGGCGAACCGCAGCTGTCATGGCATCAACGTGCAGGCACCACGAAGCCTGGTCGCCCGCCCGCAGCCAGCGCGCCGGCCACCGATGCGGTCAGCGCGAGCAGCAGCAGGATGACAGTGGCCGCACAGGCGAACCCGGTGGCGCCATAGAATGCCTGCAGCAGCACGATTGGATAAGTGCGATTCAAAAAACCGGCGACGAGGTTGGAGAACTGGAACTCGCCGATCGACAGTGCCGCGACGACGATCAGCCCCGACAGCATGGAATGCCGCAGCGACGGCACGACCACGTGGAAAAATTGCTGGGTGCCGGAGCTCCCCAGCGATTCGGCCGCCTCTTCGAGCGTATGCAGGTTGAGCCGATGCATGTCGGCGACCACCGCGTGCAGGAAGTAGGGCATGCAGAGCACGACGTGGCCGGCGATCAGCAACCAGATGCTGCCAAGCCAGGGCAGGGCATCCGAGGAAAAAACCAGGATGAAGCCGAATGCCAGCACCAGCGCCGGCAGCGCCACCGGAAGCTGGTAGAGCACGCGCGCGAATGCACGGATGCGAGGACTGCGGGCGCGAAAGATGGCATAGGCCAGCGGCAACCCGATCAGCAGACAGATGAGACACGTTGTCGCGGCCACGATCAGACTCGACCCGAAGGCCCGGCGGAAGCTCGGGTCGGCCGCGACCTCGGCGTACCAGCGTCCGGTCACCCCCGTGGGCAGCAGTGTATTGAGCCAAAGACCGCCAAAGCTGCCCACGACCAGAAGTACGATGGGGGCTGCCAGAAAGGCCAGATAGGCGATGGTGATCCAGCGTGGAAGCATCGGGTGTGGTCGATGGCGCTTGTCATCAAGGAACAATACTGCGGGCAATACAATGTGACGGCGTGCAACGTGTACCGAGTTCAAGTCTGCGGGGCGTCCCGCGGCCGGGCAAGTGAATCTTTTGCGCGTCACCATGCGCAATCGGAATAGTGGGGATGCCATGCGTGGTCGAATGCCAACTCTGGGCGAGCTGCGGGCGCTGGATGTCGTAGCGAGGCATTTGAGCTTCACGCGCGCAGCCAGCGCCCTTCACCTGACACAAAGCGCAGTCAGCCGGCAGATTGCGTCGCTGGAAGTTTGCCTCGGCACGCCCGTGTTCCATCGCCTGGGCTCCCGACTGGTGCTGACCGTGGCCGGCATCGAGTACCTGGAATCGGTGCGCACGGCGTTGCACACCATCGACACCGCGACGGCGCAGGCGCGCAACACCGCCAGCAACGGATCAAGGCTCAATCTTGCGAGCGCGCCGACGTTTGCCACGCATTGGCTGCTGCCGCGATTGCCGGGTTTTCACGCGGAATATCCCGAGCTCACGATCAACTTCGTACCGCATACGACGATGATCGATTTCTCGGCGCCCGGTGATCTCGACGCTGCGATCCTGTTCGGCGACGGTACGTGGCCGCACACCAGTGTGTCGTACTTGCTCGGCCGCGACGTGGTACCCATTTGTCATCCCGCGGTGCTGGCATCGATACACACGCCGACGGATCTGTTGAACTTTCCGCTGTTGCACCATGCCGAGGTGCCGGAGGCCTGGCATGACTGGTTCATTGCGCAGGGCGTGGCGCCACCCGCCGGCATTGCCAGGGGTCCCCACTTCTGCCAGTACGGTCTCATCACCCAGGCGGTGGCGGGAAATCTGGGTTTGGGCCTCGTACCACGATGCCTGTTGGAAAAGCCGTTGTCGCGGGCGGAAGTTGCCGTGGCCATTGGCGCGGCAACCGAAGCCCGGCTGGGTCACTATCTGTGCGTGCCCCATGCGCGACGCGGCGGCCATGCGATCAATCCTGTCCAGCAGTGGCTTGCGCGCGAAGTTCTCGTTTCTGCGGCGATACCACAGTAGGTGCATCGCCTTCATGGGTAGCAAAGTACGCCGTCGACGGCGTCGGCCGCTTCAGGTCTTCAGCCAGCGGATTTGGCCAACTTGCCGGTCATCCCTCCTTTCACGCCGGCGCCGACTCGGCCACTGGCGAACGCAATTTTTGGAGGCGAGCCTGCAGATCCACCAGCGGTTCGATCGCAGTGTGAACCGCGCCGGCGTAGACGGCACCGTCGTTGCCATCCAGGGTCAGCAGGTCACCCTCGCGCAACATCCTCTCGCCGATCTGCAGCGTGCGCGCCGCCTCGTCAAGTTGAATTTCGGCACAGCCTACCAGGCAGACCTTGCCGAGTTGACGCGCGACCACGGCGGCATGCGAAGTGCGCGCGCCGCGCTGGGTCAGCAGACCGGCCGCGAGTTCGAGTGCGGCGATGTCCCCAGTCTCGGCGTCCCGGCGAACCAGCACCACGGTTGCGCCTGTCGCATGGCGGGCCTGGGCCGCCGATTCGTCGAACGCAATCTCGCCGACGGCGACGCCGCTACTCGCGCTGGCGGCGTGCGCCAGTGGCGTCAACGGCTTGCCGTCGGAAGACACTGATCGTGTGGTCACCAACTGGTCCGGCTTCAGTGCGGCGGTGCGTTCCCGCGCGACTTCGACCGAGATGACGCCGGCATCGCATAGATCGAGCGCGATGCGCGCCAGTGCGTGGGCCGAGCACTTGCCGTTGCGGGTCTGCAGCAGGTACAGGCGGCCGTCTTGCACGGTGAACTCGAAGTCCTGCATGTCACCGAACTCCTGTTCCAGCTTGGCGGCAGCATCGCCCAGGGCCTGCCAGACGGCCGGCATCACGGTGGCCAATTCATCGTGACCGTAGGCGCTGCGCCGGCCCGAGACCACGTCTTCGCCTTGGGCGTTGAACAGGAAGTCGATCCACAGCGCCGGCTCGCCGCTGACCGGGTCGCGCGTGAAGCCGACACCCGAGCCCGAACGCCCGCCGGCATTTCCGTAGACCATCGTCTGCAACGTCACCGCGGTGCCGATGGTGCCGGGGATCTTGCGTTGGCGGCGGTACTCGCGGGCTTTCGGCGCCTGCCAGCTGGCGAACACCGCACCGATCGAACCCATCAGCTGAGCGCGCGGGTCCTGCGGAAAAGGCATGCCCGCAGCGCGCGCGTAGGCGTCGAGGTAGCGGTGGGTCAGCGTACGCAGTTCGGCGAAGTCGAGGTCGCGCTCGTCGCGGGTGCCAACCAGGGCGGTGCTCTCGGCATCGAAGATCGACACCGGCACGCCAGCCACCACTTCTCCGTAGCTGGCGACGAGGCGGCGGTAGGTGTCCCACACCAGACGCGGGTTCCCCGTCTGGCGCAGCAGACCCGGCAGCGTGGCGTCGCACAGTCCGATGTTGAGCAGCGTTTCCATCATGCCCGGCATCGACACCGGTGCGCCCGAGCGGACGGACAGCAGCAACGGAAGCCTGGCATCGCCGAAACGCTGGCCGGTGGCACGCTCCAGCGCCTGCAATCCGGGTTTCCAAATCGCCGGCTGCGTCGCCGCCGAACTGGCCGCGTCGTTCTGACAGTACATAGTGCCAATCGCGAAGGCAGGCGGCACCGGCAGCCCCAGCGCGGCCATCCGGAGCAGGTTGAAGGCCTTGAACCCCATCTCTTCCGCCGATGTTTTGTACTTGGCGGGCGCCGGGCCAAGCGGCGCGCTGCATCCGATCAGATAGAGCGCGTCGGGCCAGGTTGGCACAGCCGCAGGCGTGTGGGCCTTCATCCGCGGACCGCGATTTGCTCGAAAGCGATATCGCGCAGCGCATAACCGGCTACGAGCAGGCGGTCGGACGCCAACTCGAGGGCGATCGCCAGGTCATTGGCCAGCATCAGGGCTGCAGCGTCCCGGATCGCAGCCAGAATCGTGCGGCGCGCGGTGCGTAGCAATTCATCGCATTCGCGTTCGGAGCGCAGCACATTCCACGATGCGGCAAGGAACACATCGCCGTCGCCAGCATCACTGCCGGCACCGAGCTGTCGCGCGATGGCCAGCGCCTTGATGTGCTCCTGCGTCGCCGAAAGCACGGCTTGCGCCAACTTCGATAGAATCTGATGGACTTCGTCGTTCCAGCCTTGTCGGTGGTCCTCGGCGATCAGACTCATCAGGAATGCGGCCTCCTCCAGTGCATCGGCGATGTCGTCCTGCAACTGAAGAAGGTGGGCGAAGGGCTGCCACCGGCGCTGCCGTTGCGCATATTCGCGCGCGTGCATGACAAGATGATCGGCCTGGCGCTCCCAGGCCTTGGCCCGCGCCGTCAGCCTGTGCGTGGCCTTCTCGGACGACTTGTGGCTTCCCTTGTGACTTGGCGCAGTCACGTCATGCGCCAGCCCATCGCTGACGGCCTGTGCCAGGGCGTGGCAGTAGGCTGCATGCTCTTCGATGAGGTCGAACTCGCTGCTGCGTTGGCGCATGCGTCGGGCCAGCAGCATACGGGTTTCGTCGGCGACCAATGCAATCGGTTGGTCAGCGAGCAGTGCTTTACTCGCCAGGCACTGCACCTCGATCAGGAACGCTCGAGCATCGGCCGCTCCAAGTACCGCATCGAGCCGGTCGCCGATACGGAACGCACCGTCGCCCGCGGACTGCATGGCCGCAAAGATGATCTGTTCGCCGCCTGCCCTGAGCCAGGCCATGTGTCCTGCGTCAAGCCGCGCCGCTTCCCGCAGGACGTCGATCGCGTCGGTCTTGCCGACGAAGGGGAGCAGACGTTTGCGCGCGCGGTTCCAGTCGATCAGGAATACGATGCGCGAGCCGATGCCTTCAAGGGCCTTGTCGAGCGCCGCTTCGTTTTCATATTCGAAATGTGCGGTGCCAAAGGTGTAAGCGTGCCCTTCATTCAGCAGGGCTACAACTTTTGATTGGGTGTCGCCCCACTTGGCGCCAAACGGGGCGAGGAGCGTCTGGAAGAATTCGAAGCGCGGACGGTGCAGGTCCGAGTAGTTCAGCGTGATCGTCGTGCTTTCGATCTGGATCACCAGTACGTGGGCATCATTGGTGCCGATGTCGTTCTGCAGCAGCAGCCGCGTGCCATCGCGGGTGGCGGCGGTGTCGAGCCCGGGATGGTCGAACTTCAACGGCGCAGTGCGGTTCAAACCTCGCATGAACGCCTCTACCCGAAGGCGATCGGCAGGCAGTAACTGCCAGACATGCGCTCCGGATATCTGTTCGCTCGAGAGCGTGCTCGCCAGCTGGTTGATTTGCTTGTGGAGGGCCATCACCAGCAGGTGCAGGCTGTCGGCCGAACGGCCGTTCTCGTCAACGTTGTGCTCGCGTTTCCCGCTCGTCAGCGACTGCAATTGCTGGCTGGTCAGCGTTTTGCCGGCGGTGTGCTCGTCGCCGAAGGCACCGAGCCAATCGATCCAATGCTGCACACGTTCGCGCAGACCGCCGACCGTCGAGCCGCCCTCGAGTAGCGGGCGTGCCATGACGCCCAAGTCGTCGGCGAGGCGTTGTGCCAGCCGGCTCAGATCCGGAACGAGCAGCTCGCCGTCGATCCGCGAAGATGCAGCCGGCAAATCGCGGAGCCAGCGCCCATCGACACCCGCGGCAGCCATCTCCCTGTCAACGTTCAAGGGCGCGGCGTCCGGGTGCTGCGCGTGTGCGGCTGCGGCCTGAAGAATCGTCAGGTACAACTTCAGGCGATCATTCGCGGACAGCGCAGCCTTGATCCGCGCGGGCAGGAGCAGCGTGCTTTGTCCCATCGCGGCGACGGCGTCGGATTTCTGCATGCGAGCATTTCATTGATTGAGGATAGGTGCAAGTCTGGGCAGTCCATATGACTGTTTCGTGGCAAACGGGAAATTGCGACCAATTGCTTGAGGGAAGTCTGGACTGAAGCTGCGGCAATGGCCGACGATTGGAGTACAGCCGCGATAGCTGCTGTCAAACCGGCCATTTCCGCGGTCGCGTTGAACGACATCAACGAATCGCGAACACCTGCACCGTGATTTGCAACGCCCGCTCGTAGATTTCGTCGATACCGATGCGTTGCGGGTCGGCAGCAGCGGGTGCGACCTCCACGCGTTTTGCCCCCGAAGCCCGCAACTCGGACGGCAACAGCAACCGATCCGGTCCGTTGTTTCCGGGCAGGGCGATGCCAGCTAGACGCCCGCGATCATCGAAAACAGGTCCTCCGCGAGGCCCGGCGGGCAGCGCAATCCCGAGCGCGCGGCCCTTGGTGGGGCCTAACGGGGATCCGGCAAAACCCGTATGCAGCATCGGCCATCGCGCTGAGGGATCTGCCGTCACCGCGAACTCGACCGCATAGGCAACGCTGCCGGGAAATGGATCGCGGGTGACCAGCGACATTTGCTCCGGTTGTGACAATGGCCGCTCGAGCACCACGATCGATGCGCCGGACCCACGAAGGATCCGCTCGACGCGACCACGCGACATCTGCCCAAGACCGTTGCGTACCAGTATCGGCGTTCCCATTGCCAGTCCCTTGCCGGGAACAACCACGCGTTGGCCTCGATCGATCAACGTGCCGGACGCGATCATGCGTACCCCGCGGGGCGTCACCATCGGCATCGGATAGGGTGCCAGCCGGGCGGGTGGCGAAAGGGGCAATCCCTCCTGAGTCGCCGCGTCGCTGTTCACCGCCGCCGCCACGAACAACACGACCGGATCCACGGGCGCGCGCCTCAGCGCATTCTCGACCACACTGCGGGCGGCGACCTGCTGACCACCCAGAAACAGCAACCATCCGTAAAGGGCGGCGCCACTTGCCGTATCGAGATGTGCGCCGGCAGTGTGGGCGCTGAAGCTCAGCGCCCGCCGATAATGCCCTCCCTGCATATAGGTTCGAATCAGCGACATTTCGCTGTCGGCCGAATGCAGCATCGACGCCGCGGCTTCGAAGTTGCGTAGCGCTGACTCAATATCCATGGCCGAGAGCGCTGTCTCGCCCTGATGCATGAAATCGATCCGCATTCGCTCACGCGCTGCCGTCTCGCCAGGTGTCGCGGGGGAAGTGCGCCCGGCATCATTGCGTGCCTTCAGGCGTTCGACCAGCGTAGGGACTGGCTCCACTGCACTGGCGGGGAGGTCGCCCGCACCGGCAGGTACCGCCAACGGCAACGCGCAAACGAGACAGAAACCGACGGTGAACAAACTGATCCAACGTCGAGCGTGCCTCGCACCGTTGCAGGCGCTGCTACCGCCGCGCCCGCGATGTTCGATCAAAGGCACGAATCAGGGGTTGACGTTGGCCCCGGTGGGACACGTTGAGCCGCCGGTGCGATTGATTCGCGGTGTGCCGCGATCATTCGGATTGATGTTCGGCGCGAACGCAGGCTTGGGTGCCTTGAACTCGCCAAGCCAGGCGACCAGCGCATCGATATCCTGCGCGCCGCCGAGCAGGTTCTTGCCATTGAGGAACGTCGTGAAGCCATCGCCGCCTGTCGCCATGAAATTGTTCACCGTGACGCGATAGGTCTTGGTCGGTGCGGGAAGCGCTCCAGCCGCATCCACCAACGTTTCGGTCGTCCCGCCAGCCGTCAACGTGACGTTGCGAACGCGTGCATCGCACGCCTGCGCACCGTCCCATGTGTATTTGAAGCCCGCCGACGGAATCATCAACCGCGTAGACGCTGCGGCTTGGCCACGGCAACCCGCAAACTGCTGTTCAAGGACATTCTTGAGGTCCTGCGCCGTCAGCGTCATCGTGACGAGACTGTTGCCGAATGGCTGGGCGGTAAACGCCTCGCCGTACGTGACGTTGCCGTCACCTTCATTCACCGTCGAAGTGAACGTGAAGCCCGGATTGCGCACACCGCCACGGTTCATGAGGGCGATGACCGCTTGTCCGAATCCCGCAGACTTGGTCGCATTCAACTGCGCGTCGGCAATGAGGTCCCCCGGCGGCATGTTGCATGCGGCATCGGCTGCCGTATTCGGCAGGGCCTTGGTGATCGAGCCGATGACCTGGTTGGCAATCGGCGACACCAACCCGTTGTACGCGGTCACGATCTTGGCGACGGTCGCATCCGCCAACACCGCCGGGTCGTTGCGGGTGACCAGCCGATTGGTTGCCGTCACCGCCGTGATGTCGCGTGAGGCAGGATCGATCGTGACATCGATATCGCTGAGCAGACGCCCGAAAGCACTGGAACTCGTCACCGGGATCAGGCGTCCGGTGGCGTTGGGCAAGCGGCAATTGTAGGCAGCATGGGTGTGCGCACTCACGACGAGATCAACCGCATTGTCGAGCTTGCCGACAATGGTTGCGATGTCGGAGCCGGCCAGCGAGCCGTCGCAACCATTGATGTCGGACAGGGATCCGGTCTGGAATCCGCCCTGATGGATCAGAACGACGATCGCTTCGACACCTTGGGTACGCAGTTCCGGGACCAACGCATTGACGGTCGTCGCCTCGTCACGGAACTCGAGCCCGGCTACACCGGAGGGCGTGACGATGGTCGGGGTGTCCTTGAG
>JBBRCD010000142.1:0-10458 GCA_038205245.1 Burkholderiales bacterium | reverse complement strand
GGTGCGAATAGATCGCCACCGCGAGGGTCTTCTTCGCCTCGTCCTGGGCGATCACGTCCTGATCGAGATGGCGAACGATCGCCTTGGGGGTCAGGCGCTCGGGCGCGGATACCGGCGGGTTCGTGCTGTTCATTGGAGTCCGACGCCATGGGCTGCAAGATCGGTCTGCAGGCGCTGTGCACTGGTGAACTGCACCGCGTTCAGCCCGCATTCCCGGGCGGCCTGGACATTGACTGCCAGGTCGTCGATGAACAGCGTGCGTGCCGGGTCGAGCCCGCAGCGCTCGATCGTGTGGCGGTAGATTTCAGGCTCCGGCTTGACCATGCCGATCTCGCCCGAGATCACCACATCGCGAAACCGGCCCAGCACCGGACAGCGTGCGGTGGCGATCGGCCAGGTCTCGGTGGAGAAGTTGGTCAGGGCATAGATCGGGTAGCCGGCCCGGTCGACGGCATCCAGGATGCCGACAGCATCGGTGATCTCGCCGCGCAGCATCTGCGGCCAGCCTTCGAACCAGCGGCCGATCAGCGCGGCGTGCTCTGGCGCTTCGCGCTGGCGCCGCGCGATTGCCTGCCCGACCGGCTCGCCACGGTCCATCGACAGGGTCCAGTCGGTCGGCGCCGCCTCGGCCAGGAAGCGCTCCAGCGCTGCGTCGTCACCCGCAAAGAACTGGCGGTAGAAGTATCTCGGGTCCCAGTCGAGCAGGACTTTTCCCAGGTCGAACAACAGGACGTCGATCGTCATCGTCCAGCACGATCGCTTGGGCTAGTATCCCGACTTCTCCGAAAAACAGATGCAGGGAGTCTCAGGTCTTGGCAGATCAAAACGTACCTCCGTCCTCAACGCCACTGGGGATTGCACAGCTCGTTGCACCCGGCAGTCGCGGCCGGCACGAGATCACCGTCGCCCATGAGCATACCGCGCCGCACGTCGGCAGTGGCAAGGTCGAAGTACTGGCCACACCGGTGCTGGTGAATCTGATGGAAGCCGCAGCGTTGAACGCGGCCGAGCACTTCCTGCCGGCCGGGCACCAGAGTCTCGGTACCCGGCTCGACATCCGCCATATCGCAGCGACGCCAGTCAGCATGAAGGTGGTGGCGACCGCCGAGGTGATCAAGGTGGAGGGGCGGCTGATCACCTTCCGGGTCGAGGCGCATGACGAGAAGGAACTGATCGGCGACGGCATGCATGACCGGGTGGTGGTCAACGTGGCGCGCTTCGACCAGCGGGTGCAGGACAAGCTGAACAAGGCGTAGTACGCTGTGTTCGTCATTTCAACCGGAGAGCTGAATGTCCACTGGGTCCGCAGGTTCATCCCGGATTGCCCCGTTGCCCATGGGGACGGTCCCCGGACTTGAAGAGTCCTTCGACCGCTATCGCAAGTCGCTCGGATTTGTCCCCAACAGCGCGCTGATCCTGCAGAGGAAGCCGGAGATCCTGAAGGCGCTGGCGGCCCTGTCGTCTGCCATCTGGGCGTCCGACGGCGAGGTGAGTGTCGCGTTCAAGCGGCTGGTCGCCTACATGGCGAGCAAGGCGCATGGCTGCAACTACTGAATGGCCCACACTGCCGGGGCGGCGCTCCGGCTGGGGATCGACGAGGCCAAGTTCGACGCGATCTGGGCGTACCCGACGAGTCCTTTGTACAGCGAAGCTGAACGCGTAGCGCTCGACTTCGCCATCGCGGCGGCCGCACAGCCGAACGATGTGACCGACGCCCTGATGGCGAAGATGAAACTGCACTGGAGCGAAGGCCAGATCGTCGAGATCGCCGCCACCGTGGCGATGTTCGGTTTCATGAATCGCTGGAACGACTCGATGGCCACGCCGCTGGAGGAGGAGCCGATCGAGGTCGGGGCGAAGCATCTGGCCGGGCACGGCTGGGAGGTTGGCAAGCACGGCGAGTAGTGGCGTGCGTGGTGGCATGCGGCCGGTGCGGAAACGCAGACACGGGGACAGACCCTGAGGGTCTGCCCCCTGGCGGCCGGGGAAACGCTGCGCACACGTGCGGATACGGGGACATGCCCAGACGGGGACGGACCCTCAGGGTCTGTCCCTTGACTGGACCCGGGTTCTGGCGGTCCGGGCAGCGCGCCGTCCAGGCTGGGCGCCGGTTCGTGGGACAATCGGGTTTCCCTCCTGATCGGCTGCAAAAAGCAATGGCTCAGTACGTCTACACGATGCATGGCGTGGGCAAGGTCGTCCCGCCCAAGCGCCATATTCTCAAGAACATCTCGCTGTCTTTCTTTCCCGGTGCCAAGATCGGCGTGCTCGGCCTGAACGGTTCCGGCAAGTCGACGCTGCTCAAGATCATGGCCGGCCTGGATACCGAGATCGAAGGGGAGGCGACACCCGCGGCCGGATTGAAGATCGGCTTCCTGGAGCAGGAGCCCAAGCTCGATCCGGAGCACACGGTGCGCCAGGCGGTCGAGTGTGCGCTTGGCGACCTCGAGGCCTCGAAGACCCGTCTGGACGAGGTCTATGCGGCCTATGCCGAACCGGACGCCGACTTCGACGCCCTGGCCGAAGAACAGGCCAAGCTCGAGGCGCTGATCGCCGGGGGCGGAGGCACCGGCGGTGCCGAGCACCAGCTGGAAATCGCCGCCGATGCGCTGCGCCTGCCGCCCTGGGAGGCGAAGATCTCGACCCTGTCCGGGGGCGAGAAGCGCCGGGTCGCGCTGTGCAAGCTGCTGCTGTCCAAGCCCGACATGCTGCTGCTGGACGAGCCGACCAACCACCTGGATGCCGAAAGCGTCGACTGGCTGGAGCAGTTCCTGGCGAAGTTCCCGGGCACGGTGGTCGGTGTCACCCACGACCGCTACTTCCTGGACAACGCCGCCGAGTGGATCCTCGAACTGGACCGCGGTCAGGGCATTCCGTGGAAGGGCAACTACAGCTCCTGGCTGGAACAGAAGGACCAGCGGCTGAAGCAGGAAGACTCGAGCGAATCGGCACGCCAGAAGGCGATCAAGAAGGAACTGGAGTGGGTGCGTCAGAACGCCAAGGGGCGCCAGGCGAAATCCAAGGCGCGTCTGCAGCGGTTCGAGGAGCTGAACTCCTACGAGTACCAGCAGCGCAATGAAACGTCCGAGATCTTCATCCCGGTGGCCGAACGCCTGGGCAACGAGGTGATCGAGTTCACCGATGTCACCAAGGGATACGGCGACCGCATCCTGATCGACAAGCTGTCGTTCAAGGTTCCGCCGGGCGCCATCGTCGGCATCATCGGGCCGAACGGCGCCGGCAAGTCGACCATCTTCCGCATGATCACCGGGCGCGAGACCCCGGACAGTGGCGAAGTGAAGCTCGGCCATACGGTCAAGCTCGCCTATGTCGATCAGTCGCGCGACGCGCTGGAGAACGACAAGACGGTCTTCGAGGCGATCTCGCAGGGCTCGGACATCCTGACCGTCGGCCGCTTCGAGATGCCGTCGCGCGCCTACTGCGGCCGGTTCAACTTCAAGGGCGCCGATCAGCAGAAGAAGGTCGGTCAGCTCTCGGGCGGTGAGCGCGGGCGGTTGCATCTGGCGCAGACCCTGATGGAGGGCGCCAACGTCCTGCTGCTCGACGAACCGTCGAACGATCTGGACGTCGAGACCCTACGTGCACTGGAAGAGGCGCTGCTCGAGTTCGCTGGCTGCGTGCTGTGCATCTCGCACGACCGCTGGTTCCTCGACCGTATCGCGACCCACATCCTCGCCTGCGAAGGCGAGTCGCAGTGGACGTTCTTCAATGGCAACTACCATGAATATGAAGACGACAAGAAGAAGCGCCTGGGTGAAGAGGGCGCGAAGCCGAAACGCATCCGGTTCAAGGCGCTGAAATAAAGTAGGGCAGAAAGGGGACAGACCCTGAGGGTCCGTCCCCACGTTCCATGTACCGTCGTTCCAGTCCGAGGGCGCAGGTGATGGCTACCCAAAGACCCTTGGGGACAGACCCTCAGGGTGTTTCCCCTTCCCTTGCACAGACTCCTGGGGACGGACCCTCAGCATCTGTCCCCTTTGTTTCTGTGCCCCTTTTAAAAAGCCGAGGGAGTCGATGATGGCTGCGCAGGATTTCTCCGATACGGTATTCGTCGCCACCAACTTCGGCCTGGGGCAGGGCGACGAAGTCCTCACCCGCAAGGTCATCGTCACCTGGTTCAAGACACTGATCGAGCTTGAGGCCAGGCCGCGCGCGGTGGTCTTCTATACCGCCGGGGTCAAGCTGGTCACCGACGAGTCGCCCTGTCTGCGCGAACTGGAGCAGCTTGCGGCGGCCGGTGTGCGGCTGGTGGCCTGCCGAACCTGTCTGGAATTCTACGAGCTGATGGATTGTGTCGAGGTCGGCGAGGTGGGCAACATGGCGACCATTCTCGAGTTGCAGGCCAGTGCCGGACGGGTGATCACCCTTTGAACTGGGGCCAGACCCTCAGGGTCTGGCCCCGTCTTTCCAGCGCTGCGCAATGCCTTGGGGACAGACCCTGAGGGTCCGTCCCCGCCTTTCCGGCGCTACGCAATGCAGCGGGGCCAGACCCTCTGGGTCTGTCCCCTTCTTTTCTTTTTTCTGCTCTGATGTCGCACCTCAGGGCGTCAGCCACTGACCCCGCCACCCCGCAGTGTCCCTCACGAAGCGCGCCCTGCGCTTGTGCACCGAATGCAGATAAAGCCACTCGATCTGCGCGATGGCCAGCTCGACCACGCAGAACAGGGCGTAGCCGCATGCGCTTTCCTCGACACTGGGCGCGCGCCGCTCCAGCGCAGTTGGCAGTCCGCTGGAGGGCGCCGCGACCGGTGAGCCAGGCGGTGGTACCAGATAACAGCGTTTCGCCGAGGCGGTGGTCGCCTGCCAGGCGGCAAGCGACACCGCATCGTCGCGGTGTATCAGTGCCCGGGTCGCCAGCCGCAGCTGGGTACGCTCGGCTGCGCCATAGGCATGCAGCATCGCGCGCGGGTCGGCCAGCAGTTGGCCGACCAGTCCGCCGCGCACATCGGCATTGAAACGCACGATGGCGCCCGCGCGATCGGCATGGCGCAGTGTGATCGTGCGTACCTGCGGGCCGTCTGGCGTGATCGTCGCCACGCTGGGCGCATGATAGGGCGAGCGCCGGTCGCGCGCGCCCCGCTCGAGCAGCGACCAGAACTGATGCTCGACCTGCGCCAGATCGTGCAGGAAGCCTGGCAGGTCGTCGGCATTGGGTGTAGCACGTGGCATGCTGGATCACCTGCAGAGCGGAGGTCGGCGCGTGACTGGCATTCCGTGCACGTGAACGACAGGCGCGGCGGCGGTGGAGTCGGGCATCGTGGGTCTGCGTGCGTCTGCGTGCGTCTGCGTGGTCTGCGTGGTCGGCGTGGTCGGCGTGGTCGACGTGGTCGGCGTGGTCGGCGTCGTCGGCGCACTGGCGAGCATGGTCGCACAGGTTCCGGGCGAACGTCCGCGTGCGGCCGCGACGGCTTGCACCCGCGGCGCGCACCCGCGGCGCGCACCCGCGGCGTGCACCCGAGCCGCGCACCCGCGGCGTGCACCCGAGCCGCGATCCGGCTTCGCCCAGCCGTGTCGCCGCGCACGAAAGCCGCGACGGTCACGATCAATCGACGGCCTGGAACGCCGCCGCGATCGTCTCCTGTTCGGCGCGCGGGATCAACGCCCGGGTCGCCGACAAGCGCCAGTGCGCAACCGCTGCGCGGACCTCGCCCAGCACGCGATCCGCCGTTGCAGCGGTCAATCCGTAATCCCGATACGCAGCCATCGCCACCGACACATCACAGACGTCCTGCACTTCGTCGATCGCGAGCGACAGATGATCACGGTCGAGCGAAGGATTCAGGTCGTAGGCCGGCGACAGGCGAACGCCGTTGGCATAATCGAGGCAGGTCGACGCAGACCTCGACCGAGTCCGGTCGCGGGTGAGTCAAGACTGCGAGCCAGAGGGCGCACCGCGAGCCGCCGTCTCGCTCGCTTCGCCAGCGGTTATCTGCGCTGCCGTTGGCGTCGCCATCGGGGTCGGCGCCAGCTCGACCAACGCTTCGCGGCGCGGCGCCCGCCGACGCACCGGCAGCGCCTCGTCCTGCAGCGCCCGCCCGAGGGGATCATCGCGCCCGATCGTTGCCAGGTCCTGCTCCAGCCGCAGCGCTTGCAGCACCCGCGCATAGATGCCTAGCGCGACCGCCGGGTCACCCGCTTCGACCCGCTGCAGCGTCTTGCGCGAGATGCCCGCGCGCTGAGCGATGACTTCAGCGGACTGCCGCCGACGCAACCGGGCACGGCGCACATTGTCGCCGATGCCCGCCAGCAGGCGGCTCAGGCGCGGCAGCAGATGGGGCGTTGTTCGAGCCATTATGGGTCATGTCATACCCATAAAATAAGCTTTATGGGTTATCAATGACTCATGCTTGGCGTCCCGCTTGGTTCCTGTTCGGAGGTGCGGCTGGTGCCTGCTCGCGTTAGCCGCAGGCACCGATGGCGCCGCAGGCGGTGCAGAACTCGCAGCCATCCTTGCGGATCACGCTCGAGTTGCCGCACTCGCCGCACAGCCGGCCCGGTACCACGCGGGTCATCGAGCGTGTCAAGGTCTGCACGCCCGGCGGCAGCACCCGGTCGTCCTCGGGCATCTCGAGCACGCCCATGTCCGAGAGCGGCAGGCCGCGCTCATCGAGTACGCCCAGCATTGCATAGCGGTGGATGATCAGCCGTGCGATATAGGCCACCGTGCTCGGATAGTTCTCCTGCCGGTCTTCGCCCGGCACCCGGGCCATGAAGTCACCCAGCGGCTCGGAGTACGACAGCAGCTTGCGCAGCTTCATGCCGATCCAGGCCGGATCGATCACCCGCATGTCTAGCGACAGCAGCTTGCACAGCCCATCGAGCGCCCGCGGATAGGCACCGGCGAGCCACATCGAATACGGCCGGCGCTGGCCGTTGGGCAGCACCAGCTCCTTCAGCATCAGCACGAAGTCATCGCCACTCGCGCCGTTATAGATATCCACTGACCAGCTCATCGTGCCGTCGGTGCCGGTCTTGGGTTCCTTCTTCGAGAACAGCGCATCGAGCACTGGCGAGGCGGCCGGGGCGTCATCGAAGGCGCCTGCGCGTCCGACCCGCCATTGCACGATGCGCGCGAACGCGCTCACCATGCTCGGTACACGGACCACCTCGCCGTCCGGAGGCAACGCGCAGTCGAACGCATCGTCGCCCGGGGTGCGCGCCAGCATGTCCAGCTTGGCCCGCAGCCAGCCGGTGTCCTGGGCACGCATGTCCATCGACAGCGTCTTGGCCACGGCACCCAGGCCGCGCGGCTGCTCGGCGCCGTTCACCCAGACCTCGAACGGATGCTCGGCCTGCCCATTCTCGATATGACCGACGAAGATTGCGAACGCGCCGAACGGTGACTCGACCATGTAGGTCCAGGACGGGTTGCCAGCAGCGAGCTTCGGCCGCCCTGGCCAGCGCAGGCTGGCCAGGGCCGGCTGGGGTGCGGCTTCCAGCCGGATGCGCCGGTCGGCGTCGCTGGTATCAAGATCATTCGGGGCGTCGTTGGCCGCCGTGCCTGTCGACCCGGGTACCGGCGTCACCGACAGCACACTGCCCAGCACGCCGTTGGGCCGGTAGGTCGTAATGCCTTTCAGCCCCGACCGCCAGGCCTCGAGGTAGAGGTCGGCGAATTCTTCATAGGGATAATCCGCCGGCACGTTGACCGTCTTGCTGATCGCCGAATCGATGAACGGGGCGACCGCGGCCACCAGCTTCATGTGATCGAGTGCCGAGATCTCCAGCGCGGTGACAAACGCTTCAGGCAACGCATCGACATTGCCGCCCAGATGGCGATACAGCCGCCATGCATGGTCTTCGACGTCATAGATCTTGAAGCTGTCGTCCGGCATCCGCTTGCGGCGCTGGTAGGTCCACGAGAACGGCGGTTCGATGCCGTTCGAGGCGTTGTCGGCGAAGGCGAGCGAGATGGTGCCGGTGGGCGCAATCGACAGCAGGTGGCTGTTGCGGATGCCCTGTTGCCGGATGCCTGCCTGCAATGACTCGGGCAGGCGGGACGCGAACGTCGGCGCGCTGAGGTAGGGGTCGGCCTTGAAACTCGGGAACGCGCCCTTCTCGGCGGCGAGTTCGATCGACGAAGCGTAGGAATGGTCCCGCATCGACTCGCTGATGCGCGCCGACATCGCGCGCGCCGGTTCGGTGTCGAAGCGTAGCCCGAGCATGATCAGGGCATCGCCCAGGCCGGTGAAGCCCAGTCCCACGCGGCGCTTTGCCTGCGACTCGGCCAGTTGCTCGGGCAGTGGCCAGACGGTTGCGTCGAGCACGTTGTCGAGCATCCGGATCGACGGTCTCACCACCCTCGCGAATGCTTCGAAGTCGAAGTGCGCCTGCGGCGTGAAGGCCTGCCGGACGAACAACGTGAGGTTGATGCTGCCCAGGCAACAGCATCCGTAGGACGGCAGGAACTGCTCGCCGCAAGGGTTGCTCGCCTCGATGGTCTCGCAGTAAGCGAGGTTGTTGTCGGTATTTACGCGGTCGATGAACACAACGCCCGGCTCGGCATGATCGTACGTCGATTGCATGATCTGCTGCCACAGGTCGCGCGCCTTCACCGTGCGATAAACATGCCAACCGCGGGCATCGATCTTCATTTCGGCCGGCGATGCCCGCTCAGGCCTTGCCTTGTGGGTCAACGACCAGTCGCCGTCGGCCTCGACGGCACGCATGAACGTATCGGTGACTGCCACGCTGACGTTGAAGTTGCGCAGGTCGCCCTTGTCCTTGGCGTGGATGAAGTCTTCGATGTCCGGGTGATCGCAGCGCAGGATACCCATCTGCGCGCCACGCCGCGACCCTGCGGACTCGACTGTCTCGCATGACCGGTCGAACACCCGCATGTAGGACACCGGTCCGCTCGCATGCGAGTCGGTGCCCTTCACATGCGCGCCCTTCGGGCGGATCGAAGAGAAGTCGTAGCCGACGCCGCCACCGCGGCGCATCGTCTCGGCCGCCTGCATCAATGCGACGTAGATGCCCGGCTTGCCGTCGACGGTCTCGGAGACCGAGTCGCCCACCGGTTGCACGAAGCAGTTGATCAGCGTCGCCCGAAGATCGGTGCCCGCTGCGGAATTGATCCGTCCACCCGGGATGAATCCGTTCTCCAGAGCTTCGAGAAACACCGGTTCCCACTTGCCCGGGTCGGCCTCGATCGCCGCCAGCGCATGCGCGACCCGGCGGCGCACCTGGTCGATCGTCTGCTCGCCGCCCTTGGCGTATTTCTCGAGCAGCACATCGATACTGACCTGCTGCGGGGGGAGGGAGAGGTCGCTGTCGTCTGGTTTCATAAGTCGGGTTTCTTGCGCAGTTGCTCGGCATCGGACAGGGCATTCCTGCCCCGAGCGAAATGATACGCGCGACCGGCGCCGGTGGCGGCGCGGCGCGGGCCTGCCCGGAAAACAAAACGCCCCGCCGGTCGGGCGGGGCGTTGCGAGGCAGTCCAGCCGACCGGGACAGCGCCCGGGCGGAAGCGTTGCTAAGCGTTTTTCCTGCGCCGGGCCAGAAAGGCGAAGATGCCCAGGCCGGACAGCAGCAGCGGCAGCGCAGCCGGCACCGGTATCACGTTGGTGCGTTCGTTCGGACGCTGGAACAGCAGGAAGGGCTGGATCGTGGTGTTCTGCGCGAGCAAGCCGAAAGTCATCGACCCGACCGCACCAGCGGCCCAGATACCACCGGCGAAATCGATGTAGTCCCTGCCGGCCAATTCATCGACGAAGAGATTGCCGAAGAACGACGATGTGCGCGGCAGCCCTGCACCCTGCGCAAAGCTCAGCCCATCCAGGTTGTTCGAAGGCTGGTAGCCGCCCGGGATGAAGCCCGGTTGTCCGGGGATCCCCGGTCCATTGGGAAGCAGCTCGTTGGCGAACGATGTCCAGCTGGCACCGGTGCTGTTGGTAATGTTCTTCACCACGGTATAGTTCACGCTCGTGTCCAGGCCGCGGAAGATGACCGAACCCGGTCCACTCGCGCCCCAGGTCTCATTCAGAGTGATCGTGCTTCCCACGAACGCGGCCGAGAAAGCGGTAATGCCCACGTTGCCATCGCCGAGCAGAGCAGTCTGTGCCGTTGCGAGCGACGATGCGGCCATCAGGCCGGCGAGCAGCGATGTCTTGATGATCTTCATGGTGTGACTCCTCCTATGGGCAAATGAAATTTGAACCAATCGACGGAAATCAACGTCCAGAATGAAGTGTGATCCGATCTGAGGGAAAGTAAAGGGGGGGGCGCGGCGCGGGATTAGTCCAAAAGGACTAATCGAAGCCGCCGGCCAGCCCCTTTTTCGGTGTGGGTGGCACGTTGGGGACAGACCGGTTGGGGACAGACCGGTTGGGGACAGACCCAGAGGGTCTGTCCCCGCTCCCGGTTTCAATGGTGAGCGAGAGAAGCCGCGCGGGCGGGGCGTGGCGGGCAGACCCAGATGGGCTGTCCCCGCCTCAG
>JBBRCD010000141.1:0-10531 GCA_038205245.1 Burkholderiales bacterium | reverse complement strand
CCCGACCGGGCTGATGCGCTGGGTCACCACGACCAACCACAAAGACATCGGCACGTTGTACCTGTGGTTCAGCTTCACCATGTTCCTGGTCGGCGGCGTGCTCGCGCTGCTGTTGCGCTCCGAGCTGTTCCAGCCAGGCATACAGCTTGTGGAGCCCGAGGTGTTCAACCAGTTGACCACCATGCATGGCGTGATCATGGTGTTCGGCGCGATCATGCCGGCGTTCGTCGGCTTCGCCAACTGGATGATCCCGCTGCAGATCGGCGCACCCGACATGGCGTTCGCGCGGATGAACAACTGGAGCTTCTGGCTGTTGCCTCCGGCTGCGCTGCTGCTGGTGATCTCGTTCTTCGTTCCCGGCGGTGCCGCGGCCGGCGGCTGGACCCTCTACCCGCCACTGTCGATACAGATGGGCCCGGGAATGGATCTGGCCATCTTCGCGCTGCACATCCTGGGCGCGTCCTCGATCATGGGCTCGATCAACATCGTGACCACTATCCTGAACATGCGCGCACCCGGCATGACGCTGTTCAAGATGCCCCTGTTCTGCTGGACCTGGCTGATCACCGCCTACCTGCTGATCGCGGTGATGCCGGTGCTCGCCGGAGCGATCACCATGCTTCTGACCGACCGGCACTTCGACACCCACTTCTTCAATGCGGCCGGCGGTGGTGACCCGGTGCTGTTCCAGCACATCTTCTGGTTCTTCGGGCACCCCGAGGTCTACATCATGATCCTGCCGGCGTTCGGCATCGTCTCCGAGATCATTCCGGCCTTCGCCCGCAAACCGCTGTTCGGTTATGTGTCGATGGTGTATGCGACCTCGTCGATCGCCATCCTGTCGTTCATCGTCTGGGCGCACCACATGTTCACTGTCGGCATGCCGGCGACAGCCCAGCTTTTCTTCATGTACGCGACCATGCTGATCGCGGTGCCCACCGGCGTAAAGGTGTTCAACTGGGTGGCGACCATGTGGAAGGGGTCGATGACCTTCGAGACCCCGATGCTGTTTGCCTGCGGCTTCATCTTCGTGTTCACCATGGGCGGCTTCACCGGGCTGATCCTGGCGGTGACCCCGATCGACATCCAGCTGCACGACACCTACTTCGTCGTTGCCCATTTCCACTACGTGTTGGTCGCCGGCTCGCTGTTCGGCCTGTTCGCCGGTGCCTACTACTGGCTTCCGAAATGGACCGGTCACATGTACAACGAAACCCTGGGCAAGCTGCACTTCTGGCTGTCGGTGATCTTCTTCAACATCACCTTCTTCGTGCAGCACTTCCTGGGTCTGGCCGGCATGCCGCGCCGCGTGCCCGATTACGCCCTTCAGTTCACCGACTTCAACATGATCTCGACCATCGGCGCGTTCGGCTTCGGTCTGACCCAGCTGGTGTTCCTGGTCGTGGTGATCAAGTGCATCCGCGGTGGCGCGACGGCAGGAGACCGTCCGTGGGAAGGTGCAACCGGCCTGGAGTGGACTGTGCCGTCGCCGGCGCCGTATCACACCTTCGAGACCCCGCCGCTGGTGCGCTGACCGACTTATGCGCATTCACCCACCCATGCCGACCACCGACAGCGAACTCCCAGCCGCAGAGCGCCAGCGCCTGCAGCGCCGCAACGCGCTGCGCACCGGCTGGACGCTGGCGGCGGTCGCCGCCGCTGTTTTCGTGACCTATATCGTGCAGGTTTCCCGGGCACTGAACTGATGGACGACACGCGCCAGACCGAGATCGCACTGGAGAACCGGGTCACGCTGCGCAAGCTGCTGGTGGTCACGGTGATGATGTTCGGCTTCGGTTTCGCGCTGGTGCCCTTCTACGAGAAGCTGTGCGACGTCACCGGGATCAACCGGCTGGTCAAGCGGGATGACCACAAACCGGCGAACACGCAGATCGATACCAGCCGCCAGGTCACAGTCGAGTTCGACGCCAACCTGCGCAGCGATCTTCCGTGGACATTCAAGCCTCTGGTCACCAGCGTCCGGGTGCATCCCGGTGAACTGATGACCGTGGTCTACGAGGTCACCAACTCGGCGCCTCATGCGGTGACCGGACAGGCGATTCCCAGTTACGGCCCGATGCTGGCCGGCCAGTTCTTCCGCAAGCTCGAGTGCTTCTGCTTCGAGAAACAGGAACTCGCCGCTGGCGAGACCCGGCAGATGCCCATTGCCTTTGTCGTCGACCCGGGCCTGCCGGGCGAAGTGAATACAATCACGCTGTCGTTCACCTTTTTCGAAGTAGCGGGTCGCGGGCCGTCCAGCGCTGCAATTTCTCCGACGTCGACTTCGGCGCCGGCGTCGAGAATCCAGTAAAGACACTGCAAGTGAATCATCGGAGCCACCCATGAGCCAGTCGGCCGCCGCAAACGTCCACGCCGCAGCACACAGCTATTTCGTTCCGCAGCCATCGACCTGGCCGATCTTCGGTTCGTTCGCGCTGTTCTTCATGGCCACTGGCACGACGCTCTGGATGAACGATGTGGACTGGGGCAAGTTCGTGCTGTTCGGCGGGCTGGCGATCCTGTGCTACATGCTGTTCGGCTGGTTCGGCACAGTCATCCGCGAGAGTGAAGGCGGACTCTACAACAAGCAGGTGGACGGCTCGTTCCGCTGGTCGATGGGCTGGTTCATCTTCTCCGAGGTGATGTTCTTCGCGGCATTCTTCGGCGCCCTGTTCTACATGCGGGTGATATCGGTTCCCGGATTGGACAATCTGGATCACAAACTGCTCTGGCCCGAGTTCACCGCAAACTGGCCAGTGGCCGGGCCCGGCATCAAGGAAGGATTCGAAACCATCCCCGCGTTCGGTCTCCCGGCACTTAACACCCTGCTGCTGCTTTGCTCGGGCGTCACCATCACGCTCGCCCACTGGGCATTGCTCGCCAACAACCGCCCGGCGCTTATGCGCTGGATGATCGCGACCATTGCGTTCGGCACGGTGTTCCTGTTCGTCCAGGGCTACGAGTATGTGCATGCCTGGCGCGACCTGAACCTGCAACTGGACATGGGCGCCTATGGGGCGACCTTCTTCATGCTCACCGGATTCCACGGTTTTCACGTCACGATCGGCACCATCATGCTGATCGTCATCACTGTGCGATGCGCGAAGGGTCACTTCACGCCTGAGAACCATTTCGGCTTCGAAGGCGTGGCCTGGTACTGGCACTTCGTCGACGTGGTCTGGCTGCTGCTGTTCGTGGTCGTCTACGCACTTTGACCCGGGCGCCGTCACTGGCCCATCGCTGAACAGAGGCCGCGATTGCAGCCGGTCTCTGGCGTCTGGCTAGACTCCAGTACCGCGCAGCGTGATCAGGCCCGAGAAGTGGGCGAGCATCAACAGCAGGAACAGCGCGAGCGACAACCCGACGCGCAGCGTAAGGGCGCGCACAGTGCGGGTGGATCCGCCCTTGTCGTTCAACATGAAGTAGAGCGCCGAGCCCAGGCTCGCCAGGATCAGTACCAGGAAGCCCACAATCAGGATGTTCATGCGTGTGTCCGGAGAAAGTGCCACCAGTCTAGCCGAAGGGTCCCGTGCCCGGCAGGCGGGCGAGCATGTCGGGCGTGGCCGGCGGCGGTTGCGACCGGAGCTGGTACCTACGCTGGTACTGGTGGCGGTGCTCATGGTCACGCTCGCCGCCGGGCGCTGGCAATTGAACCGCGCTGCCTACAAGGTCGATCTGCAGCATCGTATCGAGGCGGCTGCATCCGCGCCGCCAGTGCGGGTGCAGCCTGAAGGCGCAGTCGATGTCCAGAGCCTCATCTGGCGGCCGATCGAGGCGGTCGGTCGCTTCGATGCGAGCCAGGTGGTGCTGCTCGACAATCGGTTGCGTGACGGGGTCGCGGGTTACGAGGTACTGACGCCATTCGTTCTCTCGGGCAGCGGCCGTGCCCTGCTGGTGAATCGCGGCTGGGTCGCCGCCCCGCCCAGACGCGATCAGCGACCATCGGTCGTCCCGCCGGCAGGCGAGGTCCGGCTGGTGGGTATGGCGACCGTGCCGAGTGCCCGCTTCATGGAGCTTCGCGCCGGCACCGACGAGTCCGGGCGCTGGCAGAACTGGACGATCGAACGCGCCCGCGAGCGCTGGGGTCTGGATCTTCTGCCGTATGCGATGCTGCAGACGGGTGAATCGGTTGCGCTCGAGGCGGTCCCGGGCGACCGAGTCGGCGGAGTCGACCGCGACGACAAACTCGCGCGCGTCTGGCCACGGCCGGATGTCGGCATCGATAAGCATCGTGGCTATGCGCTGCAATGGTTCAGCTTCGCGCTGGTGGCGATCGTGGTCTGGCTGGTGCTGAGCCTGCGCCGTGCTGAAATCCCGGAGGCAAGCGATGCTGCTGGCGTTTCGTAAGAAGTTGCCGCTGATCATCCTGGTCGCGGTCTGCGCGACCCCGGTGATCGGCCCGTACCTGCTGTGGTTCTTCTGGCAGCCTAGCCAGTACAGCAACTACGGCGAACTGGTCGAACCGCGCACGCTGCCCGCGGTGCAACTCGAGCTGCTCCCGCAGGCGGCTGCGGCTTCGCAGGAAACAGCTAGGCCGGTGTCAGACGGGGCCGCTACAGCCACAGCAGCCACGCCGAGCGCGCTGCCATCGGCGCCCGGGATGACCCTGCGCGGCAAGTGGTTCCTGCTGATGGCCGACGGTGCGAGCTGTGATGAGGGCTGCGAACGCAAGCTCTATCATCTGCGCTGGCTGCGCACCATGCAGGGCAAGGAGATGGAGCGGGTCGAGCGTGTGTGGCTGATCGATGACCGCAGCGAGCCGGCTGCGCGGCTGCGCGAGCCCTACTCCGGGACCTGGATCGTGCGCCAGCCCGACCCCGCGCTGCTTCAGACGCTGCCATTGAATCTCTCGGGCAGTCCGCGGAACTACATCTACCTGGTCGATCCACTGGGTAACCTGATGATGCGCTATCCCCCTGATGCTGATCCGGCCCGAATCCGCAAGGACATAACCCGGTTGCTCAAGTACTCGAGGATAGGATGATGTACAGAAAGCTGTTGCTGATCGCGCCGATATTCACGCTGATCGTGGTGGTGGCCGGCGCCTACACCCGGCTCACCGACTCCGGGCTGGGCTGTCCGGACTGGCCGGGCTGCTACGGCCAGCTCACCGCGCCGGACTCGCCTGCCGAGATCGCGCGGGCCGAGCAGCGCTTTCCGGACGCGCCGATCGATCCGTTCAAGGGCTGGGTCGAGATGGTCCATCGCTACCTCGCCGCCATACTCGGGCTGATCATCCTGTCGATTACCGTGGTCGCATGGCGGCGGCGGCCGGGCGCTGGCCTCGAGGCCGGCGGAACCGTGCCCGACAAGCCCGGCCGCGATGCGCACTGGCTCGCAACCGGTCTGTTGCTGCTGCTTCTGGTGCAGGCGATGCTCGGCAAGTTCACCGTCACGCTGCTGCTCAAGCCGGGTATCGTCACCCTGCACCTGCTCGGCGGTATGTTGATCCTCGCGTTTCTGTTCCGCATGGCGATCGGCGAGTTCGTCGATCGGCGCCGGGTGGCGGTCGAGCGCGCGCAGGCGCTGGCGCCCTGGGCTGCGGCAGGCATCGTACTGCTGGTCGGACAGATCATTCTTGGCGGCTGGACGAGTACCAACTATGCGGCACTGACCTGCCTCGATTTCCCGACCTGTCATGGCACGTGGGTGCCACCGATGGACTTCCAGCATGGCTTTCATGTGCTGCGCGATCTTGGCGAGGCACCTGACGGCTCGCCACTGTCGCACGAGGCGCTGAACGCCATCCAGTGGACACATCGGGTCGGCGCGCTGGTGATCACGCTCTACTTCGGCACGCTCGGGTTCATCGCCTGGCGCGTACCCGGATTGCGCACTGCAGCGACCCTGGTGCTGGTAACGCTGACCGCACAGGTCGTGATCGGAATCCTAAATGTCGTCTGGTTGTTGCCCCTTTGGCTGGCGACGCTTCACAACCTTGGGGCGGCACTGCTGCTTTGCTCGGCAGTGATGCTAAGATTCATGGTCTGCGTTCCGGACCGCCTGCCTGCGGCAGTTGCTGTCACGACAGCCAGACCGTTGACTTTACCCGCAGGGGTGGACACGATTCGCCGACAGCCGACGTAGTACGCAGGACCGTGCGCCTCAGCGCACGCAGGAACGCACCGGGTACCGACGCGAGTGCTGGCCTGCCGCCGCGATGTCAGTTCAGATCGTCGCGGATCATCGATGATGCTCGTGCCCTACGGTGTGTGCATCGCCCCCCAGCACCTCAGGCGACACTGCGCAGACCCAGCATCTCGATGTCCCAGACCCTCGCCCTGCCCGGCGCCACACTGCGCCAGTTCTTCGCGCTGACCAAACCGCGCGTTAACTCGCTCATCGTATTCACAGCGGTGATCGGCATGTTCCTCGCGACCGAACCGGGCACCCTGCCGCCGTTCGGGCCGGTGCTGTTCGCGACCATCGGCATTGCGCTGGTCGCCGGCGCAGCCGCTGCCGTGAACTGTCTGATCGAGCAGAAGATCGACGCCATCATGGTGCGCACCCGTGCCCGGCCGCTGCCGACCGGCTCACTCACCTCGATGCAGACCCTGGTATTCGCCGGCGCAGTCGGTGGCGCTGGACTGCTGGTGCTGAACACCCTGGTCAATACGTTGACCATGTGGCTCACGCTGGCGACCTTCGTCGGCTACGCAGTGATCTACACAGTCATCCTCAAGCCGCTGACCCCGCAGAACATCGTGATTGGCGGCGCATCCGGCGCAATGCCGCCAGTGCTCGGCTGGGCGGCGATCACCGGTGAGGTTTCGCCGTCCGCGCTGGTGCTGTTTCTCATCATTTTCGCCTGGACGCCCCCGCATTTCTGGGCACTCGCGCTGTATCGCAAGCACGAGTACGCCAAGGCAGGCGTGCCGATGCTGCCAGTCACCCACGGCGACCAGTTCACCCAGCTGTCGGTGCTGCTGTACACGGTGATCCTGTTCGCCTGCTCGCTGTTGCCCTTCGCGATAAAGATGAGCGGCTGGTTGTACCTGGTGCCAGCGGTCATCCTGGGCGCAGTGTTCCTGCGCTATTCCTGGCGGCTCTATACCAACTACAGCGACTGGCTGGCGCGGCGTACCTTCCGTTATTCCATCCTGTATCTGACCCTGATCTTCGCTGCGCTGCTGCTCGATCACTACGCGCCCTGGCGGTGAGGGCCGGGGGTTTCAGGGCTGAAGTCGCGGTCGGCAACCGGCCGGAAGAGTTTGTCGCCGATATCCGATCCGAGATCGAGAAATGGACGAGTGTGGCGCGTGAGGCGCGTGAGGCCAAGCTGACCCTTGAATGATGCCGGGGATACTCAGCTTCGGCGCGCACGCATCCCGAGCACCAGGCCACCGGCCGCGAACAGCAGCCAGCCGGCAGGCAGCGGCACCACAGCCGCAGGCCCGAGCGTGAGCCGTACATCATCAAAGGCGAAGTAAGCGCCTGCCTGATCGGCCTCGCCACCGGCGAATACGCGGATGCCGAGTTGCATGCCCAGATCCGGGTCAAGCACTGACTCGAACCCCGGGTTGGTGACGGTCAGTGCGTGCGCCGGCGCCATCGAAAACATGAACGTGGCGGCGGCGGCGGCCGCCGCGAGCGGCAGCAGGGTTCCGCGATTCAGCGTGTCGGCAGGCCTGCGTGCGGTTGAACTGCGTTCGGATCGAGCCGTTGAATCCTACCTCAGCCTGCGTGACAGTCGTACGTCAACCGCGATCCGCCAGCGCGGCCCCGGGTGCGCACGTCCCGCCTGACATCCCGGCCATGATGCGCACCCCTTTTCCCCTATCATCGCCAGTACGGCGACTGGATGAACGACAAGCGGGAGGAGATTGTGAGCAGCAGCAAACCCCTGGGCATCGCCGTGGTCGGTGCGGGCCGCATCGGCACCTTGCGTGCGCGCCTGGCCGCGAAACATCCCTGCGTCGGTTATCTCGCGATCTCTGACCTGGACCTGACCCGCGCGCAGGCGCTGGCCAAGGTCACCCATGCCGACCTGTCCAGCGGCAGCAACCTCGAGGTGATCGAATCCCCCGACGTGACCGCAGTCATCGTGTCCACGCCCGAGGGCGAGCATGTCGCACCGATCGTGCGTGCGCTCGAACTGGGCAAGCCGGTGCTGGTCGAGAAACCGCTGGCGCTAGAACTCGCCGATGCGCAGCGCATCGTCGATGCGTTGCGCATGAACGGCGGTGACCTGCGTATCGGCTACAGCCGCCGGTTCAAGGAATGCTTCCTGCGCGCGAAAGAGCAGATGAACCATGGCCGCCTGGGCACCGTGGTTGGTGGTCTGGCGCGGGTCTACAACTCGCGCGCACAGGCGTTCTCGATCCTGAAACGCGACCCACATGCAACGCCGGTGCTCGATGTGCTCACCTACTATGTCGATCTGATGTGCTGGTTCCTCGAGGGCAACCGTCCAGTCGAGGTGGTCGCGCGCGGCCAGCACGGCATCTTCAAGGCGGCTGGCTACAGTGCGCATGACGTCACCTGGGCGATCGTCACCTTCGCCGATGGCGCGGTGATCAACTTCGGGGTGAGCTATGCGCTGCCGGCGCAGTATCCGACGCTCGGTCAGTCCGACCGGGTCGAACTGCTCGGCACCGAAGGTACGATGATCATCGATGACGATCATATGGATCACCTGATCTACTCCGAGAAAGGCATTCCGCATGCCTATGTGCCAGACCATGGCGTGCCGTTTGCGTTTCTCGGCAGCAACACCGCCGGGGATTGGGCGCTGGGCGAGTTCTGGGGGCCGCTCGCCAACGAGACCCGGAGCTGGCTCGACTCGCTGGTGACCGGCGCAGACACCGCCCATTGCACACCCGCTTCGGCGCTGGTCAATCTGGAGACCACGATCGCCATGGAGCGATCTGCCCGATCCGGGCAGGCGATTCGGCTGCCCCTGGAGACCTGAGGCGCATCGTGGTGAGTTTTCCGCCTGGAGGCGGTATCGATGCGCTGGCGCGCCAGTTCGCACCCGAGCTGTCACGCACCCTCGGCCAACCGGTGGTCGTGGAGAACCGGCCTGGCGCGGCAGGCAACATCGGCGGCGAGCTGGTGGCGCGCGCCGCGCCGGATGGCTATACCGTGCTGCTCGGCAATGTGGGGCCGCTGGCGATCAATCCGGCGCTCTACCCGAAGATGCCGTTCGACACGCTCAGGGACTTCGCACCGGTCGCGCAGATCGCGTTCGCACCGCTGCTGGTCGTGGTGCATCCGTCGCTGCCGGCACGAAGCCTGAAGGAGCTGGTCGCGCTCGCGCGCAAGCGTCCGGGCGAGATTGCATTCGCCTCCGGGGGCACCGGCGCGATCACCCATCTGGCTGGCGAACTATTCAAGCAGCAGCAGGGTATCGACATGATCCATGTGCCCTACAAGGGCAGTGCACCGGCGTTTGCCGATCTTCTCGGCGGGCAGGTGCAGCTGATCATGGATTCGGTGCCGGTCGGTGCGCCATTCGTGCAGGCTAAAAAGTTGCGTGCGCTGGCTGTCACCGGACGCAGCCGTTCCGCGGCAATGTCCGACTTGCCCACCGCGATCGAGGCAGGCTTCCCCGACTTCACCCTGGTCGGCTGGCAGGGTTTCGTGATGCCGGCGGCCACCCCGAAGCTGGTCATCGACCGGATGAATGCCGAAGTGGTGCGGTTATTGAACGATCCGCGTTTTCGCGAGCGCCTGGTTCAGCAAGGCTCCGAGCCGGCCCCCGGCACGCCGGAGCAGTTCGGCCAACTCATTCGCGACGAGTTGGCCCGCTGGGCTGTCGTGGTCAAGCGGTCTGGCGCCAAGGCCGAATAGCCCGCTCAGGCTGCTTCCTGCAACGTCGCCTTGATCCTCTGCATCGCCTTTTGCTCAATCTGCCGGATGCGCTCGGCGGATACACCGAACTCGTCGGCCAGGTCATGCAGGGTGGCGCCACGCTCTTCCTGCAGCCAGCGTGCTTCGATGATGCGACGGCTGCGCGCGTCCAGGCTGGCGAGCGCGTTGGACAGCCCGGTCTGGCGCAGTGCCGCCGTCTGCGCCTGCTCGAGCTGCTGGGCGGGCGTCGCGCCCGGGTCCGCCAGGTAGGCGATCGGGCCGAACGATTCTTCCTCGTCACCGACCGGCTCCAGGGCGAGGTCATGCCCACCCATGCGGGTTTCCATCTCGACCACATCGGCATCGCGCACGCCGAGCGTGCGTGCCATGCTTTTCACTTCGGCCGGGCCGAGCGTGCCATGGCTCTGCTTCATGCTGCGCAGGTTGAAGAACAGCTTGCGCTGCGCCTTGGTGGTCGCGACCTTCACGATGCGCCAGTTCTTCAGGATGTACTCATGCATCTCGGCGCGGATCCAGTGCACCGCGAACGACACCAGGCGTACGCCGCGCTCCGGATCGAAGCGCTTCACCGCCTTCATCAGACCGATGTTGCCTTCCTGGATCAGGTCGGCCTGGGGCAGGCCGTAGCCCATGTAGCCGCGTGCGACCGATACCACCACGCGAAGATGAGACATCACCAACTCGCGGGCGGCGGCGATATCGTCCTCGTCGCGGAGTC
>JBBRCD010000140.1:0-10563 GCA_038205245.1 Burkholderiales bacterium | reverse complement strand
CGACGATCTGCTGCTCGACCCAGGCGCGCATCCGGCCATCACCGGCGATCAGCCACTGGATATCGGCGCGCTCACGCAGGCGTTCGGCCGCAGCGAGCAGCGTCGGGAAGTCCTGCGCCACGCCGATATTGCCGGCGAACAATACTTTGAATCCCGCGGGGAGCACAGGCTGCACTGGCAGGATGCCGTCGCCGCGGGCGGCAACGGCCCGGTCCACCGGGCGATAGACCGCCTCGGCCCAGCTCGGCAGGTAGCGTAACTGATTCGGCGTTACACCCTGGCGCTCCAGGGGTGCAAAGAACGCGCGCGACTGCGCGAGCACCCGGTCGCAGCGTCGGTAGATCCAGCGCGTCAGCGCTTCGGTCAGCGCGAGCAGCCAGCGCGAACGAAGGCCACTGGCCGCAACCACGCTCTCCGGCCACAGGTCGAGTACCCAGAACAGGATCGGGGCACCAGTCAGCGCGCGGCAGGCGATCGCGGGCAGGCCGACGGTGACCGGCGAGGGTTCGAACACGAAGATTGCGTCATAGGTCGTGCCACGAGCACGCAGCGCACCAAGCACAGTACCCGACAGTGCGAACGACAGGTAGTTCAGCAGCAGTCGCCAACCGCTGGCGCTGCCACGTGCCAGCATCGGCACCCGGATCACGTCGGCGCCGAGCAGTCGTTCTCGCCAGGGGCCGCCGTGCAGACTGTATCCAGCGTGCCAGCGCCCGGAGGGGTAGTTGGGCAGACCGGTGAGCACAGTGACCCGGTGCCCGCGCTGGACCATGCCCTCGACCAGATCGTTGATCCGGAAGTTCTCGGGAAAGAAGTACTGTGTGACGACCAGCAGGTTCATCCTGCTTTCCGGGTGCGTGAGGTGCGTGCCTCGGCGACCCCGCGAGGTTCAACAGGCAGGCGACTGACCTGGGCCCTGCCCGTGGGAGGACCGCAGGCAGGCTTCAAGCTATGGGCGCGTGCGAGCAGAAGGCGAGAACTCGGCCTCTGCCAGGCGCAGGCTGTCCAGGGTACCTATGTCACGCAGATAGTCCCTGTTCTCGTAGGTGCCGATCCGGCCGAGGAACGCAGGCATGAGTTCAGTGCTCAGGTCGATGACCGTTCTGCCCAGGGTGCTCAGGTAATCGAGGACTGCAGGCTCGAAGACACACACCGCTGCGTTGGACACCGCTGCGGTGTCCAGGCGCCCGGGCGGGTTTTCGACATCTCATAGAACACGACAACCAGCCTGTTGGCATCAAGTTCAACGATCCCGCCACTGGCAGCAGATCGGTGCCAGGGCGGGCCGGATGTCCATCGCCGGCCAGACTGGCCCCGGCCCGGTACACGACCCGCAGTAGCCGCTCACCGGCTCGTCCATTCCCGATACCAATCCACGAACTGCCCCACCCCCACCTCGATCGGTGTCGCCGGCCTGAACCCCACTGCCCGTTCCAGCGCCGACACATCCGCATAGGTCGCCTCGACATCGCCCGCCTGCATCGGCAGCAGGTTGCGCACTGCCTTCCTGCCGAGCGCGTCTTCGATCGCGCCGATGAAGTCGAGCAGTTCGACCGGCTGGCTGTTGCCGATGTTGTAGAGGCGGTAGGGCGCATCGCTCGCTGCCGGGGTCGGATGGTGCCGGTCATAACCGGGCTCGGCTACGGCGATCTGGTCGAGCACCCGCACTACCCCCTCGACGATATCGTCGATGTAGGTGAAGTCGCGGCGCATCCGGCCCTGGTTGAAGACGTCGATCGGCCTGCCTTCCAGGATCGCGCGGGTGAACAGCCAGTAGGCCATGTCCGGCCGGCCCCAGGGACCATAGACGGTGAAGAAGCGCAGCCCGGTGGTCGGCAGCCGGAACAGATGGCTGTAGCAGTGCGCCATCAGTTCGTTGGACTTCTTGGTCGCGGCATACAGGCTGACCGGGTGGTCGACATCCTGCTCGACGCGGAACGGCAGATCGGCGTTGTGGCCGTAGACACTGGAGCTGCTGGCATAGACCAGGTGCTCGACCCCTTGATGCCGGCAGGCTTCGAGCACGTTGACGAAGGCGGTGAGGTTACTCGCCACATAGGCCTGCGGATTCTTCAGCGAATAGCGCACCCCGGCCTGGGCGGCCAGGTGAATCACCCGCTGCTGGGGATGCCGGGCGAACAATCGGTCCAGTGCGTCCGGTTCGGCGATGTCCATGCGCTCGAAGCGGAACGCCGGGTCGGCGGTCAAGCGCGCCAGACGCGCTTGCTTCAGCGCCGGGTCATAGTAGTCGTTCAGGTTGTCTATACCGGTGACCTGGTCGCCGCGGGCAAGCAGCCGCTCACAGGTGTGCATGCCGATGAACCCGGCGCAGCCAGTGACCAGGATGTTCATGCTCGGGGGCTCCGAACCTGCGAACACCGTTGCCAACAGCCTGGCCAACGACGCTGCCGACGACGCGGCCAGCTACGAGTCGAATCGCGCGGCGCGCAGCGCACAGAAAAGGTCGAGGGAAACATCGAATCGAGCATGAATGCAGCCATGCCGATATTCTAGGCTGATCGGTGTCCCTGGCGAAACCCGGGACACGCCTGCCAGTCGCGGTCCAGGGCATTCGAACGCTTGCCAACGCATCTGAACCCATCTCCTGCAATGATCCCGTCCAGCCAGCCCCTTCGCTGATGCAGATTCTGCTGGTCAAGACCTCCTCGCTCGGCGATGTGGTGCACAACCTGCCGGTGGTCGACGACCTGCGCGCGGCCCTGCCCGGGGTGCAGATCGACTGGCTGGTCGAACAGGCATTCGTCGAGGTGCCCAGGCTGCATCCCGGGGTGCGCACGGTGATCCCGTGTGCGCTGCGCCGCTGGCGGCGCGCGCCGTTCTCGGCGACCACCCGTGCAGAATGGGCGGCGATGCGCGTCCAACTGCGAGCCGAGCGTTACGACCTGATCGTGGACACCCAGGGGCTGATCAAGAGCGCGCTGCTCGCCTGCCTCGCCCAGGGGCCGCGCGCCGGCTTCGATCGGGACAGTGTCCGCGAGTCGCTGGCGAGCTGGTTCTACCAGCGCCGATTTCCGGTCGCGCGCACCCTGCATGCGCTGGAGCGCAACCGCCAACTGGTCGCGTTGGCGGCCGGTTATCCGCTGACTCGCGCACCCAGTTACGGGCTGGATGTTACGGCCGGGGTCGCAAGCGCCAGTCCGGCAGGCACGCCGCTGCCCCCGGTCTGGGACGCCGCCGCGCCCTTCGCGGTGCTGCTGCATTCGACCGCGCGCGACGAGAAGCTGTGGCCCGAGTCGCTGTGGATCGCGCTGGCGTGTGACCTGCATTCCCGCCTGGGCATTCGTTCCATGCTGCCCTGGGGGTCCGAGGTCGAACGTGAGCGAAGCGAGCGGCTGGCGCAGGCGATTCCGGAGGCGCAGGTGCCGGCACGCACCGGCTTGACCACCTTGGCGCACGGGCTGGCCTGCGCCCGGGTGGTGATCGGGGTCGATACCGGCCTGCTGCATCTGGCCTCGGCGGTGGGTGCCCGCTGTATCGGCATCTACGTCGCCTCCGACCCGGCGCGCAACGGTCTTTACCCGGACTCGGTCGGCGTCAACCTTGGCGGCGTCGGCATGCTGCCCGGGGCGGACGATGTGCTGGCGGCGGTGTTGCAAGCCACGCTGCAAGCCCCGCTGCAAGTCACGCCGCAGGTCACTGCGGGGTTGCCGGAATGACGGCCTGGCCGGTCGGGCGACGGCTGTACACGCTCGGCCTGTGGCTGTTCGCGCCCCTGGCGCTGCTTCGGCTGGTGCTGCGCTCGCGGCGGCAGCCGGAGTACCTGCAGCATCTCGGAGAGCGATTCGGACGCTATGGCGAGCTTGGGCAGGCCGAGACCGACACAGTGGCGCCGCTGATCTGGCTGCATGCGGTGTCGGTCGGCGAGACCCAGGCGGCCCGGCCGCTGATCGAGGCGCTGCGCGCGCGCATGCCGCAGGCGCAGCTGCTGATCACCCACATGACGCCGACCGGCCGGGCGAGTGCACAGGCGCTGTTCGGCGATCAGGTGCGCTCGGTGTATCTGCCGTACGACTTTCCGTTCTCGGTGCGGCGTTTCCTGGCGCACTTTCGCCCGACGCTCGGGCTGATCATGGAAACCGAGTTGTGGCCGAACCTGATCTCCGGCTGTGCACGCACTGGCACCCCGCTGTACCTGGTGAACGCGCGGCTGTCCGAGCGCTCGGCGGCGCGCTACCGGCGCTTTCCGCGTCTGAGGGCGGCGGCGCTGGGTGGCCTGTCCGGCGTCCTGGCCCAGACGGCGCAGGACGCCGACCGGCTGCGAGCGCTCGGCGCGCCGGGGGTGACCGTCACCGGTAACGTGAAGTTCGATGCGCTGCCGGCGCCGGCGCAGATCGCCCTGGGCGAGGCCTGGCGCGCGCGCTGGACGGGCACGCCGTCCCGTGCCGCTGCGATTCCGCCTGGAGGGCCGCGCAGTCCGGGCGAGCCGACGCCCTGGACGGGCACGCCGTCTCGGGCCGCGGCGACCCCGCACGGGATCAGCGCTGGCAGCGCGCGCACGCGCCCGGTCTGGGTGGCCGCCAGCACCCGCGAAGGCGAGGAGGCGCTGCTGCTGGATGTGCTGCCTGCGGTCACGGTCCCGGAGGCGCTGCTGGTGCTGGTACCCCGGCATCCGCAGCGGTTCGACGAGGTGGCCCGCCTGCTGGAGGCCTCGGGTGTGCGCTTCGTCCGGCGCAGCGCGGAGGGCGCGCTCGAGGCGCTGGCCGATCCTTCGATCCGGGTGCTGCTCGGCGACAGCATGGGGGAGCTGGCCGCCTACTATTCGGCAAGCGATCTGGCCTTCGTCGGGGGCAGCCTGCTGCCGCTCGGGGGGCAGAACCTGATCGAAGCCTGTGCGCTTGGCCTGCCGGTGTTGGTCGGGCCGCATACGTTCAACTTCCGCGAGGTGGCCGAGCAGGCGATCGCTGCCGGCGCGGCGCTGCGGGTGGCGGATGCAGGCGCGCTGGCGGGCGAGGTCAACCGGCTGCTCGGCGACAACGCAGCCCGGGCGGTGATGGGCCGGGCCGGCAAGGCGTTCGCCGAGACCCATCGCGGGGCCACCGCGCGAACGCTGGAGCGGCTGTTCGGCTGAGTCGCGGCCCAGCGCAGAGGAAAAGGGGCCAGGGTCGATTTCCGCCTGCGAGGCCGGAGCGTAGCTCTGGCATATTCTACGGAAATCGACCCTGGCCCCTCCTGACCACAGCCCTCCGCAGAAGCGGGGACAGACCCCATTCGGGGTCTGTCCCCTGAGGGCACGCTTCTCAGCGACCTGCTAGCGCCCGAACAACCCGCGCAGCACGCCGCCGACCCCTTCCTTGATCGCGTCCTGCAGCGTCGGCGTCGCCGGCGGCCGCTGTGTTTGCGAGGACTCACCTCCAGCAGATCCCTCGTCAGCAGGGCTTCTGCCGAGCGAACTGCCACCCTGGCCCTCGCTGAGCATCAGCATGGCACCGGTGCGCTGGCGGACCTTGACCGCATAGATCTGCTCCCAGGTCACCTTGGGGTCGGTCGGCCGCGGCGGGTGCACGACATTGAGTTCGTCGCCGTAGCCGGTGAAGGTGACCATCGGCGTCTCGGCCTGTTTCACCACGTCTGGCGGCACTGTGCATTCGGTGGTCGCCGGGGACATCACCACCCGGTCCTTGATAAGACGGGCGACCTCCGACGGCGGCAGCCAGGTGCTCAGCGCCCAGCCCATGTCCGCGATCTCGCTGGAAGTCCAGATGATCAGGTCCTGGTTGGCGCGGTTCTGTCCCATCGCGGCCATGAAGTAGCCGGTCGCGTTCGGGATCGACTGCCATTGCACCGTCATGCCCCCGCCCGGGGCGCGCCGCACCGGCTGGAATGCCGGGGCCTGCATGAAGTCGGTACGGTCGGCGACGGTGAACCGGATATCCGGGGCGTAGTTGCCCTTGACCATGTGGTCACCGAGCAGCGAGGCGTTCGCCGGCACCTGGGTACGGGTCTCGGTGTTCGGCCAGTCACCATAGGTCTTGTTGCGGCTGAACGACGGCGCGCGCGGCGCCGTCACCCGGACCGTCGGAAACTTCGGAATCTGCCCGGCGGCGATCTTGGCGAAGTCGAGCACGATCGGCTGTCCGGCGCGCGGCGCATCGCCGCAGCCCCAGTAGATCAGCATCCGGCCCTTCGGCCTCTCGAAGTTGTCGGGTGCGTCCTCGCCAAGCTCGCGCTGTTCGCGTGGCGCCTGGCGCGGTGTGAGCAGGGGCAACGAGGGCCCCATGTTCATCCCGGCGGGAATCTCGTGCGCCGCACGTGGCTCGCCGCTGGCGCCCTGCGCTGAACCCAGCTGCAGCAGCATCGTGCGTCCGCCCTGCAGGCCGGGGCCGGCGCCGAACAGACTGCCGAGGGCGCCCGCAGCGCGGCCTCCCGGCAACCCGGCCATGCCGCCCTGGGTCTCGGCGCTTACCCAGTAGACCGCGATCGGCGGGGTGACCTTCTGCTGGATCGGCTGGGCAAGCGCGGGTGTGACTGCCGGGGCGAGCGCCGCGCACAGGGCAGTCGAACAGGCGGCAGCGAGTGGACGCAGTCGCATCGGTGTTCCTCCTCCATCGGGGAGGAAGGATTATAGGGCTGCGGATCGAACGTCCGTGGATAGAACGACCGTGGATAGAACGACCGTGGATAGAACGACCATGGATAGAACGTCAGGGCTGGGCCTGCGGCGCATAGATGACCACCAGCGCCCGGGCGACGCCATCGACGCCGCGCCCCTTGTGCGGCGTGCGCGAGTCGAAATAGATGCTGTCGCCGGGCTCGAGAATCCACTTGCGCCACTCGCCGCTCACGCCGCCGCCGACCTCGAACTCGATCCGGCCCTCGAGCACGAACAGGAATTCCTCGCCGTCATGCTCGAAGTAGACGCCCCGGTCGGCCTCGGTCGGATAGGTGAAGATGAACGACTCCATGTGCTTGCGCCGCCGCTTGTGCGCCAGACTCACGCCAGACTCACATAGTCGTAGCCGAACGCGCCGCCGCCGCCGGTCGAGGCTTGCCGTTCGCTCGCGCGCACGACGCTCACCGACTGCACCAGGTCGGTACCGGTCGCGCTCTGGAAGAACTCTGCGAGATCGGTGCCGAGCGCCTGGGCGATCCGCGCCAGGGTGCCGATCGGCGGGGTCTTGTGAGTATTCTCTATCTTGGAAAGATAGCTCTTGGTGAAGCCGGTCGCCTGGGCGAGCTGGTCCAGCGTCAGGCGACGCGCCTGGCGCAACGCGCAGATGCGGGTGCCGATCTGCTCCAGATCGGCTGCGGCGGGCGGGGCGCCGTCGTTCACGTTTGCTCGTTCATGTGCACTCGTTCAGTGCCGGTGCTGCCGGCACGAGCGGCGGCCTGATCCGGGCGCTGACCCGCGTCTGATTTGCCGGATGTTCAACCCTGCCCGGACTTGTAATCCGGACGCAATCTGCCGACTGTAATCTGCGCGTCACCCGCTGGTCATCTCATCGACGATCAGGGGACAGACTCGGAGCCACGCATGCGTTCAGTTTCAAGCCGATGCTTTCCGGTAGTGCTTTGCGCGACCACCGTGACCATCGCGACGATCACGACCATCGCAACCGCGGGCGGTCTGGCACATGCCCAGAAGGCGGATTTTCCGGTGCGACCGGTGCGGGTGATCGTGCCACTCGCTCCGGGCGGGGGCAGCGATATCGTCGCGCGCATCGCGGCGGTGGCACTGGCCGAGGTGTGGGGTCAGTCGGTGCTGGTCGACAACCGGCCGGGCGCGGGCAGTGCGGTGGGCACCGCGATCGCAGCCAAGGCGCCGGCCGATGGCTACACCCTGCTGGTGTCCAGCTCGTCGATCGCGATCACCCCGGCGCTCTACAAGGACCTGTCATTCGACATGAAGCGCGATTTCGCGCCGGTGTCGATGCTGGCCAGCCAGCCGAGCGTGCTGGCGGTGCATGCCCCGGTGCCGGCGACCAACGTGAAAGAGCTGATCGCGCTGGCGCGTGCCCAGCCGGGCAAGCTCGCCTACGGCTCTGCCGGCCCGGGCAGCGCGACCCATCTTGGGTCCGAGTTGTTCCGCATCGCTGCGGGCGTCGACATGCTCCATCTACCCTACAAGAGCGCCGGCCTCGCCACCACTGCGCTGCTCGCAGGTGAGGCGCAGGTGCTGCTGACCAACATGGCCAGCGTGCTGCCGCACCTGAAGGGCGGCAAGGTGCGCGCGCTCGGGGTGACCAGCCTGAAGCGCGCGGCGCTCGCGCCGGAGATTCCGACCGTGGCCGAGTCTGGCCTGCCGAAGTTCGAGTACCTCACCTGGTACGGCATGTTGGTGCCCGCCGGCACGCCCAAAGCGCGCATCGATACACTGCATCGCGACACCGAACGCGGGCTGCGGATGCCGCAGTACCTGGAGCGGTTCACCCAGCAGGGCCTGGATGTGTTCGTGACCCCGCCCGCCGAGTTCGGTCGCTTCCTCGCCGCCGAGATCGCCCAGTGGGATGCGGTCGTGCGCAAGGCCGGGATCAAGGTCGACTGACTCGGGATGATTCGGGAACAGACCCTGAGGGTCCGTCGTCTTGCCGTTGCCGCCACCTGCCTGCGCGCGTCCCACCTCATCAAGAGCTCGACCTGCCGGGGAAGACTTAGCGCCCCACTGGCACGGTACTGCTCCACGAAAAGCCGAGCGGGTCGATCGTACCCGACTGCGGTCGTGCCACCTCGGTGCGCTGGACGAAGATCGCCTCGCTCTCCACCACCGCACCCAGTGCGCCGGCCATTGCCGCCAGTCGCGGCTGCCCCTCGATCGGCACCGGGCGGGCGATTGCCGGGCCTTCGGTGATCAAGGCGGCCTGCGAACGGTCGATCAGGCCGAACCGCTCATGCCGGCTGGCGTCGATCACCGCCTGGTCGCGCTCCAGGGTAAACGCCCGGCCCGCCCGCAGATGCGACGACACCTCGTGCCGGGTGGTCAGCACCGCCAGCTTGCGCGCCGGACCGGTGACCCTCAGCACCGGGCCGGTGCTCGCATGCCCGGTGCGTGCCCGGCCGATGACCTTCACATCGTCGAACAGCGGGAAGCTCACCTGCAAATCCGCCGCCCGGCTCAGGCTGTGCGTGTTGAACGCCATCACCGCGAACAGCAGGTCACGAATGACCTGCCGCTCGCAGTCGGGCTGCATTACCAGGAAGTCGATATGGTCGGCGGACATGGACGACGTCGCAAGACAGGGGGTCGAAGGCTATCCGCAAAGCGAGGTTCTCGTTGGGCCGCCGCCACTGTCCACGCCCGGGTGACCGGGCGGGGCGCAGAGGCAGGAGGCAAGGGCGGCGGAAATCGACCCTGACTCGTTTCCCGGTCAGGCGGCGACGGCCTTCAGCCCGTCCTTGCGGTTCGCCCCCGGGAGGTTCGGGAACAGCCCCGGGGGCAGGCTCTGGATGAACGCCAGCGACTCCTCCAGCTTGATCACATCGGCGTACTTCGCATGCATGTCGCACAGGTTGATCGCATGGCTCGCCTGCGCCCGGTCGAAGCAGCCTTCCTCGACCAGCGACACCCGGAAATTGTTCGAGAACGCATCGAGTACGGTGGCGCGCACGCAGCCGCTGGTGGTGGTGCCGGTGACGATCAGGCTGTCGGCGCCAAGCAGCATCAGCCAGGACAGCAGGTTGGTGCCGTAGAACGCGCTGGGTTTCTGCTTGTAGACCACGAGGTCGTCCGGGCCGGGGGCGATGTCCGGGACGATGGTGTTGCCGTCAGCCTGCACGCCAGTCGGACGCACTCGTTCGGCTGAGCGGCTGTTCTTCCAGGCCCAGGAGCCAGCGTCCCAGTCGTCCTCGCGGCGCACCCCGGTGGAGTACAGGATCGGCAGCCCCTTCGCTCGCCCGCTGTCGATCAGCGTCCTGATCGCCGCCACCCCGTCCCAGGCCTCGGCGCCGCAGGCGTTGCGCCAACGCTTGATCGACTCCAGGATCGGCTCGCGCTTGTCGCCGCAGAAGTTGTAGTTGACGTCGATCACCAGGATCGCCGGGCGTTTGCCGAAGCCCTGGCGCGCCCCGTAGCCGCTGGCCGCAAATACCGCCTTGTCGCGTTCGGTGAGGAAGGGGGTCCAGATCGGATCGGCCATCGGAGTCTCCAGTAGGTAAGCAAGGAAAGCGCCGACCTTAGCAAAATCCGGACAGCGGTGTTGCATCTTCGGCGCGAAACTTGCATCGCGGATACGCGCTTCGTCTTCGCCACCGCCGCTGAATCACCGCCAGGCTGCAGCAGCAACGCTGTCTCGTCCTTCGGTCCTGTCATTCTGTCTGGTCGCGCTGTAGTCGTCCCGTCTCGTTGTCCTGCTCAGGAGCATGCATGACCGCGCTCGCGACGAGATCGTGAAACTCGGACGATTGGTGAAGGAAACCGGAGCGAAGCTGGACTATGATCCCCGGTGTTCACGTTGCGTTCGCGCTGCGTTTGCGTTTTGTTCCTTGATTCAGGCTCGTCCAATGACCTCGCTCTCGATTCCGCGCACCACCCGCTATGACCATCTGTCGATTCGTCACCGGAACGACTGGTCGTGGCCAAACGGCAAGCGCCATGCCTTCTCTGCGGCC